>AP025685.1:0-304420 GCA_022846635.1 Salmonella enterica subsp. enterica serovar Choleraesuis | reverse complement strand
ACTTTAGACCATCCGCGCTGCATCAATGGGCGCAGTAACTGGAACAGAAAAACTACCGCTACGCCGATAAAAATCCACTGCCAGCGTACATCAGCCGCCGCGTGAACGACCAGTCCAGTGCCCTCCAGGTCGAGCTGAACGCCCATGAATACCCCGGATAAGACGAAGAAAATTGCTGCCGAAAGAACGGCATAGAGAACGGTACGCAGATTCATACTTTCTCGACCTCCGGGCGTCCTAAAATACCGGTTGGCATCACCAATAACACCACGATGAGCAGCGCAAAGGAGACCACATCTTTATATTCGGTACTGAGATAAGCGGAAGTAAGTGCTTCGGCAATACCCAGGATGAGCCCGCCCAGCATCGCGCCTGGAATGCTGCCAATACCGCCAAGCACTGCGGCGGTAAATGCCTTCATCCCAGCCATAAACCCGATATAGGGATTGATCACTCCGTAGAACTGGCCGAGCAGCACTCCGGCTACTGCGGCCATAGCGGCGCCGATAACGAAGGTTAGTGCGATCACCCGGTCGGTATTAATGCCCAGCAGGCTGGCCATTTTCAAATCCTCGGCACATGCACGGCAGGCGCGGCCCATACGCGAATAGCGGATAAACAGGGTCAGAGCCAGCATCGCCAGAAAGGTAACCACCCAGATAACACCTTGCATGGTCGTTATACTTGCCGAGAAATTATCGCTACTGCCTATAACCCACTGCCCGGTAACCAGCCCTGGCAACGCAATATCGCGTGAGCCTTCAGTCAAGCTGACATAGTTTTGCAGGAAGATAGACATGCCGATTGCTGAAATTAAGGCGATAAGGCGCTTGGAACTACGCACCGGGCGATAGGCCACCCGTTCAATACTCCAGCCATAGGTGCTGGATATAATCACCGCGCCAACAAAAGCACAGCTAATCAGCAGCCATCCGCTGTCGATACCCATCATCATTAGCGCGGCAATGATCATGAATGAGACATAGCTGCCAATCATATAAACCTCGCCGTGGGCGAAGTTGATCATCCCGATAATGCCGTAAACCATGGTGTAGCCGATGGCGATTAGGGCATAGGTACTGCCCAGCGTCACGCCATTAAACATTTGCTGTAAAAAGTAAAGAAACTGCTCAGACATAACTTACCTTCCTGAACCACGCAAAAGCGCGTGGGAAAAGAACGTTACTGACGAGGAACGCCTCGCCGCAGATTTAGTGAGTAGCGGCCCCGGGAAGAGGCACAGCCCCAGGCTGCGGGCAGAGTAGAAGTTGAAGTGAACGGCTCATAGCGGCGTTATCCCCTTTTGTAATGTGAATGTTGTGTTTTTAGCGGCGAAAGCATCGCCTGTTGTGTTATGTGGTAACTATCTGCTTTAAATGCAGTAATTACTCTATTTTTCATATTTTTAAAGACAGATATTATGCTGCTTTAATGCGGATTAAAATCAAAATAAACGCCATCGACAGCATTAAATTTTGGAATAAATTGTTATTTAAATTCGATCCTGGTGGCGTTTAATGCTGGATTTTTGCGCAACCACCCCGCCATTCACCAATCAAAATAAATAACAAAAAACAATCAACTCATTAACCATGGTCAAAACAGAGCAGGTTGCTATGCGGAAAATTGGGTAAACTCACACTTTCGCTATTTTGTGGTAATTGCTGGATATGAAATTAACCATCATTCGCCTGACTACGCTCAGCGAGCAGGACAATATCGACCTCGGGAAAATCTGGCCGGACTATCAGCCGGGAATGTTGCAACTGGATGAGAACAACCGCCTGTACGCAGCGCGTTTTAATGAGCGGTTGCTGGGTGCGGTAAAGGTGAAGCTGGCCTCCGGGCGCGCCACTCTGGAAGGTCTGTGCGTACGTGAGATAACCCGCCGCCGCGGGGTAGGTTTATACCTGATGAGCGAAACGCTGGCCGATAACCCGCAGGTAGCCCACTGGGAAATGTCGGCACGGGATATTGAAGACCGTGAGGCGATGGATGCGTTTATGCAAGCGCTGGGCTTTGATCCGCAGCCTTTAGGCTGGGTAAAACAGCGCTAATAAAATTATCTTCAGAGAAGGTGGTTCAGCGCAGATAAAAAAACACCGCCCGTTGGCGGTGTTTTTAATTTTCCGGCGGATTATTTTGCTTCGGTCGAAGTGCCGTTGGCGTGCCAGGTAAAGACGCCGAACTCAAAGCCTTTCAGGTCGCCCTTCTCATCCCAGGTCAGCGGCCCCATCACGGTATCTGCGCCTTTAGCTTTCAGATCTTTTGCCAGCGCTGCCGGATCTTCGCTTCCGGTGCGCTCCAGCGCGGTCGCCAGAGACTGTACGGCAGCGTAAGTAGTCCAGACAAATGCACCGGTCGGATCCAGTTTCTTCGCCTTGATTTCATCTACGATAGGTTTGTTCGCCGGTACCTGATCATAGTTCTTAGGCTTGGTCACCAACATACCTTCGGCCGCTTCACCGGCGATGTTAGACAGGGAAACGTTAGCCACCCCTTCTGGGCCCATAAATACGGTTTTCAGCCCGGCCGCGCGGGCCTGGCGTAAGATCTGGCCCATTTCCGGGTGATAACCACCGTAGTAAACGAAATCAATGTTCTCTTTCTTGAGACGGGCAATCAGCGTGGAGAAGTCTTTATCCCCGGCCGTGATACCGTCAAAGAACACCACGTTAGCGCCGCCTTTCTTCAGCACGCCATCGACTGAACGCGCCAGGCCTTCACCATATTGCTGCTTATCATGAATCACCGCGATGCGTTTCGGTTTGGCGTGTTCCAGAATATAACGGGCGGCAGTCGGCCCCTGATCGGAGTCCAGACCTACGGTACGCATCACCAGGTTGTAGCCGCGAGCGGTAATTTCAGCCGCAGTCGCCGCCGGTGTAATCATCAGAATGCCTTCATCTTCGTAGATATCAGAAGCAGGCTGAGTGGAGGATGAACATAAATGTCCGATAACGTATTTCACACCATCGTTAACGATTTTGTTGGCAACGGCTACCGCCTGTTTCGGGTCGCAAACATCGTCATATTCGACCGCGACCAGTTTGTCGCCTTTAATCCCGCCTTTGGCATTAATATCGATAATGGCCTGGCGCGCACCGGTAAATTCCTGATCGCCATACTGAGCAACCGCGCCAGAGAGCGGGCCGACTACGGCGACTTTAATATCTTTCGCCAGCGCATTATGACTTAATGCCAGCGCAATGGTGCTGGCCAGCAGCGCCTTACCCATCATATTCATCCTGTGTTCCTCAGATTGTTGTGCATGTCTGTTGTGTGTGAGTGCGTTATGCCCGCGGCGCAAGCGCGTGGCGATTTTAATGGTCTGACGTGCGCACTCAGCCGCCGGACTCTGGTGAAAACATACCCTATTTTCTTATTTTGCAATAACATTTTTGTAACCTTAGCGCGAAAGGGTGACGCAGCTAAAAAGTCGTGCAAACAGGCATACTTAAAACGCGGGAACATCAGGAATGGGGGAAAGGTAAAAACGGCAGGGCTCAAAAATGACAACACCCCGAGAGCGAATGCCCGACGGGGTGCTGGTGACTAAGCGCTAAGAATTAAATCAGGCTTCGATAGCCGCGCGCAGTTTCTTCATGGCATTTTTTTCAAGCTGACGCACACGCTCAGCGGAAACACCATAACGATCGGCCAGTTCCTGCAAGGTGCTCTTGTTATCTTCATCCAGCCAGCGCGCCTGGATTATCTGCTGGCTACGTTCGTCCAGCCCTTGCATAGCAATGGTCAGTTTGTCGGCCGCGTGCTCTTCCCAGTTATCATCCTCGATGCCTTCAGCAAAGTTCGAAGTTTTATCCTGGAGATACAGAACCGGAGCCATTGGCTGGCTGTCGCCGGCGTCATCGTCGGAAGACATGTCAAAAGTCATGTCCTGCGCAGCCATACGCGACTCCATTTCACGCACGTCTTTGCTGGATACACCCAGCTCGCGCGCCACCATTTCGACTTCGTCCTGATTAAACCAGCCCAGACGCTGCTTGGTTTTACGCAGGTTAAAGAACAGCTTACGCTGAGCTTTAGTGGTAGCCACTTTCACAATACGCCAGTTACGCAACACGTATTCATGAATTTCAGCCTTGATCCAGTGCACGGCAAAAGAGACCAGACGCACACCGACTTCAGGGTTAAAACGGCGCACAGCCTTCATCAGGCCGATATTGCCTTCCTGAATAAGGTCTGCCTGAGGCAGGCCATAACCCGAGTAGTTACGGGCAACGTGAACAACAAAGCGCAGATGCGACAGAATCAGCTGTTTAGCTGCTTCCAGATCGCCCTGGTAATGCAGCTTTTCAGCCAGTGCCCGCTCTTCATCAGCCGATAACATCGGCCATGCGTTGGCAGCCCGGACGTAAGAGTCCAGATTACCTACAGGGGCTAAAGCTAAACTTTGCATTTCTTTGGTCATTCAAACCCTCACAATTTCTTTCGCAACCCGCCGGTTCCTATACCAGGCAACCGTTATGCAGGTGAGTCATGAGTGACGAGATTATCATCCACCCGATAGGTGAGACAGTGATTTTATCCACAAGTTCATTTGTAAATTGTGAACAACTTACATGAATTCTGTGACACTGCTATGAATCCGGGGCAGGAAAAGAAGAATCTATACCGAAACGGCATCCCCTGCAAACGGGAACCTCGCCAGCAGGGGATGAGTATAACAAAAAAAAATCACTCGGGGGTAAAGTGACGTAAATGCTGCACTGTGGCAAGCCAGGCTGCCACCCAACCGATCATGGAAGATACCAGCAGCAGTAACAGGCACTCGTCGATAGACAGGCCGCTAATATTAAACGTGGTACCAAATACTCTGGCCACATCGCTCACTGCAGATGAAAGGCGCAGTACCAAAATTTCCGACAAAATCAGCGACAGGAACGCGCCGCTAAAGCCCAGCAACGCGCCGCCATACAGGAACGGGCGCAGAATAAAGCCATCGGTCGCACCAATCATCTTCTGCACGTTAATGCTGTCGCGACGCGAGAAAATGCTCAGACGCACGCTGTTGCCGATAACCAGGAACACTGCCGCAATCATCAGAATCCCAATCATTGCTGCCACCCGGCCAACCAACCCGGTTAAGGACGCCAGGCGGGCAAACCAGCTATCGTCCATGCGCACTTCGTCAACGCCATGAATCTGTGCCACCCGATCGCGCAAGGTATTAAGAGCTTCCGGATTTTGAAAATCTATCTTCGGCTCAATGATAGCCACCGCCGGCAGCGGATTTTCATCCAACATATCCAGGGCGCTGCCAAAGCCCGACCAGCTGCGAAACTCATTCAGCGCCTCATCGCGAGTCAAAAAGTTGACCTTTTCGACGCCCTGAAGGTTTTGCATCTCTCCGACCGCCTGCTGAGCGGCGTTATCGTCGAGCGTTTTATCCAGATAAACCGTCACCTGAGGCGATGGATAATACTGGGTGGAGGCTTCGTGCACGTTTTTGTAAACCATGTAGCAAACGCTCGGCAACGTCAGCGAGATGGCAATAACCATCACCGTCAGGAACGTTGCGAATGGCTTACTTTTAAGATCAAAAAGCGCGCCCTGCCAGGCATAACGAACCTGCTCGTTAATGCCTCCCTTAAGTGCTTTGCTTTTAGACTGCGGCGTTTTACCGCGCTTTGGCCCCGGAGCTCCGCCGCTGTTACCACCGCGACCGGGAAGATTATTCAGCGATTTCAGCTTGTCGAAGCGGCTGCCAAACTGCTTCACTCTATTAATTGCATTACGCTTGTTCACCGAGGCCTCCGTGCAAATGTCCATCCTGCAGCGTTAACACCCGATACGGGCGGCTGGAGATAAGGTGAATATCATGGGTAGCCATCAGCACCGTTACCCCCACCCGATTGAACTCTTCAAACAGGCGTAAGATACCTTCTGACAGCACATCATCGAGGTTACCGGTAGGTTCATCCGCCAGCAGTACCGCAGGTTTATTCACCACGGCACGAGCTATCCCCACCCGCTGCTGTTCACCGCCCGATAACTGAATCGGGAAATTTTTCGCTTTATCCAGCAGGCCTACTTTATCCAGCGCAGCCGATACCCGTCGGCGGATATCTTCGCCGCTGGCACCCGCAATAATGAGCGGAATAGCCACATTCTCGTACACCGTGCGATCCATCAGCAGGTGGTGATCCTGAAATATCATGCCTATCTGACGACGCAGAAACGGCACTTCGCGATTTTTCAGCCGACTAATATCGTGGCCGCTAAACCAAATCTTCCCAGCGCTGGGGCGCTCAATCCCACAAATAAGTTTGAGTAGCGTACTTTTACCAGCCCCGGAATGACCGGTTAAGAAGGCCATCTCGCCTGGCTGTAAGTGCAGGGAGACGCCCTGCAGGGCCTGTCTCCCGCCCAGATAGGCTTTGCTGACTTGTTCAAAGCGAATCATTTTCAATCCTCGCGGGCAAAAAGTGCCTCAATAAAGTCGCCCGAATTAAACGGACGCAAATCTTCAATACGTTCCCCGACGCCGATATAGCGAATAGGAATGCCAAACTGATCGGCAACCGAGAAAATCACCCCGCCTTTCGCAGTACCATCAAGTTTGGTCAGGGTAATCCCGGTCAGCCCGACGGCTTCATGGAACAGTTTGGCCTGGCTGATAGCATTCTGCCCGGTGCTGGCGTCGATAGTCAGCATAACTTCGTGCGGAGCTTCCTCATCGAGCTTCTTCATCACACGGACAATTTTCTTCAGCTCTTCCATCAGGTGCGATTTATTCTGTAAGCGACCGGCCGTATCGGCAATCAACACATCGACGCCGCGCGCTTTAGCGGCCTGGATGGCATCGAAAATAACCGAGGCGGAATCTGCGCCGGTATGCTGAGCGATAACCGGAATGTTATTGCGCTGGCCCCAAACCTGAAGCTGTTCTACCGCCGCGGCACGGAAGGTATCGCCCGCAGCCAGCATTACCGATTTACCCTGCTGTTCGAACTGACGCGCCAGCTTACCGATGGTGGTTGTTTTACCCACGCCGTTAACGCCAACCATCAGAATAACGAATGGCATTTTGCCTTCGATATTAAGCGGATGATCAACGCGGGACAGGATGCCGCTCATTTCATCTTTCAGCAGACCATACAGCGCTTCGGCATCGCGCAGCTGTTTACGGCTAGCGCTTTCAGTCAGGTTATTGATGATTTTACGGGTAGTTTCGACGCCAACATCGGCAATCAGCAGCTGTTCTTCCAGCTCTTCAAACAGCTCGTCATCGATTTTCTTCCCGCGGAACAGCCCCATGAAGCCGGAACCGAGGTTCTGCTTGGTTTTTAACAGGCTACGTTTCAGGCGAGCGAAGAAGCCCTCTTTGGTCGGCTTCTCTTGCTCAACGATGGCGGTATTGTCTTGTTCTGGCTCTGGTTCAGCAACGGCATCAACGATCGGGACGTCTGCCACATCGGCAGTTTCCTCTCCATGGGCGTCAACCGGCTCCGCCTCAATAGCCGAAGCTGTAACATCGGCAGCGGCCTCTGCGCGATCGGCTACTGGCTCAACATCTTTTTCGTTAGCTTCATCGGCATGTTCTGCCGGTTTCACATCCGAAGCGTGGCTTTCAGCAAGATCTTCCTGTGCCGAGCTCACGCCCTCTTCAACGATAAGCGATTGCAGCTGCTCCCACTGATCTTCCTGAGAAGCGGCTGGCTGTTTTTCTGGTTGTGCGACGGGCGCCTGCACAGGCTCTGGCGCAATGACAGGCTCTGGCTGCGGTTCAGCCACGGTTTCAGGCTCAACAGTTGGTTCTGGCCGTGCTTCAACGACAGGTTCAGGCGCAACAACTGGTTCAGGTTGCGCTTCGACAGCCGTCTGTGTTGCAACAGCGGGTTCTGGCTGAGGCTCAACAATTGGCTCTGGATCTACCGCTTCGGCGACCGGCAGATGCGGCTGTCCGGCGGTCTCAACAGATTCAGATGGCTTTTCGACAACGGCATCATCGTGCTGGCGCTGCTCGCTAACCCGCACGACTTCATCGGCGAAAGCTTCACTATCCACTGGGGATTCTGGCTCGCTCTTAGCTTCAGCTTCCGGCGCTGGTGTTTCAGGGTGCGGCTCTACGGCGTCAGGCCTGGCAAGCTCCTGCTCTTCTCCGGCGCGCTCTTCCTGATTCTCAGGTTGTGATTCCTGCGCCTGATCCTTGTGGCCAAATCCCAGCCACGAAAAAAAGCCCCGCTTCTTGTCTTTTGCCATTGGCGACCGAACTCCTCGCAATTATTTCATGGCGCTACCCAACCACCGGATGATGGCGAGCACAAATTTAGTTAATTAGTAGGTTAGTCTATCACTTTCCCACGCAGGCATCACTCTGATGGATTAAGGTTTCCCGCTCCGCGCTGCGCCGTTAGAATAGTGTTCAATCCTGGTTGTAAAAGTGACTCAAATGAAAACTCCCCACCGCGCAGGTAGCGGTCAAATTCGTATTATCGGCGGCCAGTGGCGAGGCCGAAAACTGCCGGTTCCCGACAGCCCTGGTCTGCGCCCCACCACAGACCGGGTGCGGGAGACACTGTTTAACTGGCTGGCTCCGTCGATGGCGGGATCTCGCTGTCTCGACTGCTTTGCCGGAAGCGGTGCTCTGGGGCTTGAAGCGCTATCGCGTTACGCCGCCAGTGCCACCCTGCTGGAAATGGATAAAGCGGTCGCCCGCCAGTTACAGAGCAATCTGACTACACTAAAAGCTTCTCAGGGCCAGGTTATTAATACCAACTCTCTGACGTGGCTTGCGGGTGCAGGTGAGCCTTTTGACATCGTGTTTATCGATCCGCCATTTCGTAAAGGCCTGCTGGATCAGACCTTATCGCTGCTGGAAACCCAGGGCTGGCTGGCAGATGAAGCGCTTATATACATTGAAAGCGAAGTAGAAAATGGTATGCCGCCGGTTCCCGCAAACTGGGCGTTACACCGGGAGAAAGTGGCCGGGCAGGTCGCCTATCGTCTCTATATTCGTGAACCACAGGAAACCAATCATGGTGCTTAATTTTGGCCGTTTTCTGATGCTATGCGTCTGGGCCTTCATGGTTTTTAACCTGATAAGTCCATATCCGCGTCCGCTCAATATCTTCGTCAACGTGGCGCTAATTTTTACCGTACTGATGCACGGTTTGCAGATGACGCTGCTGCAATCCACCCTTGATAAAAATGCGCCACGCCTGACGCTGGCGGAAAAAACCCGGATTTTTCTGTTCGGCGTTTTTGAGCTGATTGCCTGGCAAAAAAAACAGCTGCCGAAGCGCTAACGAGCCTCAAATTTTATAAAGTGCGTACCCTGAAACACCAGGGTACCGCTCATCCCCTGCTCTAACGCCCTGTATTGCGCTTCCGATATGCGAAAGGTCAGCTTTGCGCCATCCCGCAGCGCAAAATCAGCCTCATAATGCATGATGGTTCCCGCCGGAATAACCTCCTGCTGGCGTGAACGTCTGTCCTGCCCCGGTCTCTCTCTCAGAGCGACAACGTCCGCAGCCACCTGGCTTACCGGTGATAATTGCATCGCTTGAGCTTCGCCGCGTTGATGCATAAAACGTACGGCGGCCAGCACCACAATCACGGCAACAATAACGATAAAAAAAAGCGGTGGTTTGCTCATAAATCCCTCTTACGGTGACTTAAGAATCTGACAACAGCGCACAACCCGCATTGCCATCGTCAGGCAATGCCCACTAGACTGAAATAAATGGCGTGCCAGGGTTCCGCCATTAACTATAACGCATTCAGGGAGTTAATATGCTTTGGTCGTTTATCGCTGTTTTGCTGTCCGGCTGGCTGTATGTGGATGCGTCCTATCGCGGCCCCTCCTGGCAGCGCTGGGTTTTTAAACCACTAACGCTGCTATTGTTAGCCTTGCTAGCCTGGCAGGCCCCTTTCTTCTCTATCACCAGTTATCTGGTACTGGCGGGGATTGCTGCAACGCTGATTGGCGACGCACTCACTCTGCTTCCCGGCCAGCGCCTGCTGTATGCCATCGGCGCCTTTTTCCTATCGCATCTGTTCTATGCCATCTATTTCTCCGGCGGCATGGTGTTTGCGTTTTACTGGCCGCTGCCGCTGGTGCTACTGATAATTGGCGCACTGCTTATTGCTACTATCTGGAGCAAACTCGACGCTTTGCGCTGGCCAATATGCACTTACATCGGCATGACGCTACTGATGGTCTGGCTGGCTGGTGAACAATATTTTGCCCGACCAACCGATGCGGCATTCTCCGGTATCATTGGCTCCAGCCTGCTGCTGGTTGGCGCAATTATCTGGTTGTTAAGCCACTACCGTCGCCGTTTTACCGCGGATAATGCCATTACGGCGGCCTGCTATTTCCTCGGCCATTTCCTTATCGTCCGCACTTTGTACCTCTGAACCTATAATGCGGTGAGTAAAACTCGCCGCATTTTCCCTCTTGACTCTGGAGTCGACTCCAGAGAGTAAGCTTGGCCCTGACGACCGTTTTCGCCGGAGGCCAACATGACAAATCTTTCTCGCCCAAATCACAAAGTTCCGCGCTTTGACAGCGCCCATCTGGTGCCAGAACCCACAGATAGCTGCTGCTCCGGTCATTGTTCCACGGCGACAACTCCGCCCGAACAGCCTCTGCAGCCATCCACATCCGGCACGCGCTATAGCTGGCGGGTTGAAGGTATGGATTGCGCCGCCTGCGCGAGGAAGGTAGAAAATGCCGCCCGACAGGTGGCTGGCGTTAATCAAGTACAGGTATTGTTTACCACTCAAAAACTGTTGGTCGATGCCGAAAGGGATATTCAAAACGACGTCGCGCAAGCGGTGCAAAGCGCCGGTTACACCTTGCAGGCAGTTAACACCTCAACTCAGGAGAAATGGTCCTGGCGCGATGCGCTGCCAATTATCATTCTGGCCGTGCTGATGGTCGTCAGTTACGTCATCTCCCGATTCTCTCCTGGCGCAGGCGAGGTTGCCTTTATTGCCACCACGCTTTATGGATTGTGGCCAGTAGCCCGCCAGGCAATACGACTCATCGCCAGCGGCAGCTTCTTTACCATCGAAACGCTAATGAGCATCGCCTGTATTGGTGCGCTGATTATTGGTGCTGTGAGTGAGGCTGCCATGGTACTGCTGCTGTTTATGCTGGGTGAACAGCTTGAAGCCTTCTCCGCCTCGCGAGCGCGGCGCGGCGTCAGTGCGTTAATGGCGTTACAGCCTGACGAAGCCACGGTAATTCGCGACGGCCAGCGCAGCACCGTTAGCGTCAGCGAGTTAAGACCTGGCGATATTATTGAGGTAGCGGCCGGCGGAAGGCTACCTGCCGACGCAAAATTGCAAAGCGCAGCTGCAAGCTTTGATGAAAGCGCCCTTACCGGCGAATCCATGCCGGTTGAACGCCTGAGCGGTGAACGAATTGCCGCCGGGGCGACCAGCATCGACCGTCGTGTTACTCTCGAAGTGGTTTCCGAACCTGGAGACAGCGCTATCGACCGCATTTTGCGCATGATTGAAGAGGCAGAAGAGCGCCGCGCGCCCATTGAGCGTTTCATCGATCGCTTCAGCCGTATTTACACCCCAATCATTATGCTACTGGCGCTGCTATGTGCCGTGGTACCCCCTCTGCTGTTTAGCCAAAGCTGGGAAGAGTGGATCTACAAAGGCCTGGCGCTACTGCTGATAGGCTGCCCGTGCGCCCTGGTAATATCCACACCGGCTGCGATTACCTCTGGCCTGGCCGCCGCAGCCCGATACGGTGCGTTAATTAAAGGTGGCGCAGCGCTGGAGCAACTAAGCCGCATAGAGCAAATCGCTTTTGATAAAACCGGTACGTTGACTATGGGTCAACCGCGTCTTGTCACCACTCTAAGCGGTCCACGGCTTAGCGACAACGAACTGCTGACTCTCACCGCTGCCGCTGAGCAGGGCTCCAGTCACCCGCTGGCCCAGGCCATAATCAACGCCGCCCGCGAGCAGAAGCTCACGCTGCCGGAGAGCCACAATCAGCGAACCCTGGCGGGGATTGGTATTGAGGCTGAGATTAATGGCCAGCGTGTCGCCATTAGCGCGCCGGATAAACTGGCGGCGGAAATTCTGGATACCCAATGGCGCGAGCGCATCACCGGCCTGGAAAACCAGGGCCAGACGGTGGTGGTGGTTTGTATTGACGGCGAGCTTGCGGGTGGATTTGGCCTGCGCGATACGCTGCGTGCCGATGCGCAACCGGCTTTGGCATCACTGCGTGAAGCGGGCATTAGCAGCATTATGCTGACCGGCGATAACCCCAGGGCCGCCGCCGCTATCGCCGCACAGCTTGGCATCGATTACCGGGCCAGCCTGCTGCCAGCCGATAAGGTAGATGCGGTAACCGCCCTGAACCAGAAGGCTCCGCTGGCAATGGTTGGCGATGGCATTAACGATGCCCCGGCAATGAAAAATGCCAGCCTGGGCATTGCGATGGGCGGTGGCACCGATGTGGCGCTGGAGACCGCCGATGCGGCTCTAACCCATAACCGCCTGGAAACACTGCCGACCATGATAAAACTGGCACGAGCAACCCGTCGCAATATTCGTCAGAACATTACTATCGCGCTGGGCCTGAAAGGAATATTTCTGGTTACTACTTTGCTGGGCTTTACCGGGCTGTGGCTGGCTGTTCTGGCCGACTCAGGCGCCACTGCGCTGGTTACCGCAAACGCATTACGCCTTCTGCATAAGCGTTCGCTGTAATACGGGTTAAGCGCCTTTACGCAGCAAATAGCGATAAGGCAGGCTGTCGGTGCTTTCACCGATCAGTTCATGGTCCATAAACCGGCAAAAGCCGGGAATATCGCGGGTTGTCGCCGGATCGTCGGCGATGACCAGCAACGTTTCCCCGGCTTGCATGCTGCGCACGGTTTTACGCACCATCATCACAGGCTCCGGGCAACGCAGCCCCTGGGCATCAAGGGTATGATCGGGGTTTTCAAACTGGCTGGTCATTCTCTTCTCGCTTAAATTTAAAACCGCACTAGTTTACGCCCGGCAATTGCATGCGCAAGTCGCGTTAACGATTGCCTTAAAATTAACCATTGCATTACTGCCTGCGGCGAGTATCATGCGGCGGTTTTTTATGATGTTGCGCAACAAAGCCAAATGGCTGGTTACGCCCACTGGGTTCCCTCACCCCACTACTAAAAAGGTCACAAAATAATGATGTTATCTTCATTGCGCCAGCACCGCCGCGCGCTGGTCTGGCTGTCGTTGTTTCATTTGCTGGTGATAACTTCCAGCAACTATCTGGTGCAGCTCCCGGTTTCTATCTTCGGCTACCACACCACCTGGGGCGCATTCAGCTTCCCATTTATTTTCCTGGCAACCGACCTGACGGTACGTATTTTCGGCGCTCCGCTGGCCCGGCGCATTATCTTCGCCGTGCTGTTGCCCGCACTGCTTATCTCTTACGCTATTTCGGCCCTGTTCTATATGGGAAGCTGGCAGGGTTTTGGCGCACTGAGTCACTTTAACCTGTTCGTCGCCCGCATCGCCTGCGCCAGCTTTATGGCCTACGCGCTGGGCCAGATTCTGGACGTACATGTGTTTAACCGCCTGCGCCAGAACCGCCGCTGGTGGCTGGCTCCGACCGCATCCACTCTGTTCGGTAATATCAGCGATACTCTGGCCTTTTTCTTTATCGCTTTCTGGCGCAGCCCGGATCCATTTATGGCCGAACACTGGACTGAAATTGCCCTGGTGGATTACTGCTTTAAGGTTCTTATCAGCATTGTGTTCTTCCTTCCGATGTACGGGGTGCTGCTCAATATGCTGCTGCGTCATTTCCGAGATAAGTCTGAAAACCCTTCATTCCAGGCTGGTTAATTTCCCATTGGAAATCTTGTGTTAAGATGCTGAGATTGGCCCTAAGGCTGAATAACATGAAGGAATGTTAAATGCGCAACCTGGTAAAATTGGTCGGTATTGGTCTGCTGGCGCTTGGCCTGGCAGCCTGTGATAACAGTGATAGCAAATCTGCTGCGGCAGACAGCTCGGCCCAGAGTGCCAGTGCACAGACGGTAAGCCTGCTGGATGGGAAACTAAGCTTCAACCTGCCTGGCGATATGAGCGACCAGAGCGGGAAAGTTGGCACCCAGGCAAACAACATGCACGTTTACTCAGATCAGACCGGTCAGAAAGCCGTTATCGTTATTGTGGGTAACCACAGCACCGATAAACTGGACGTTCTGGCTGGCCGTCTGGAAAGCGAACAGCGTAACCGCGATCCGCAGCTGCAGGTCGTGACCAATAAAGCCATCGAGGTGAAAGGCCACAAACTGCAGCAGTTTGATAGCGTCATCTCCAGCAAAGGTCAGACCGCCTACTCCTCAATCATTCTGGGAAACATTGATGATCAGCTGCTGACTATGCAGATTACTCTGCCAGCAGATAATCAGCAGAAGGCTCAGGCCACTGCTGAAAGCATCATCAACACCATCGCAATTAAGTAACTCTTTACTTATCAGGCGCTTCCCACCGCTCGTGGGGAGCGCCGACGCAACCAGAAACATAGCCCCATTGCCCCACATACCAACAGCGCCGCGCCCGGATAAATAATCGGAACGCCTGCCGCCGCAATGATGATTCCCGCCAGCGGGCCAGTTATCCCCATCGCTAAATCCATAAATACTGTATAAGTGGCCAACGCACTTCCCTGATTAGAAGCCGGTACCGCTTTCACCGCCTCCACGCCTAACGCCGGAAAGACCAGCGAGAACCCGGCTCCAGCCAGCAATGTTCCGGCTTTGACCAGCCAGGGGAGCGTGGCGAATCCCACCAACATCAGGCCTACCTCTTCTACCGCGAAACACACCAGTGCAACCTTCAAACCGCCGGAGCGATTAATTGCATTCGGGAACAGTAAGCGGCCACCGACAAACGCAGCGCTAAAGAGCGTCAGGGCAAACGCCGCGCCCGACCAGCCTCGCGCCTCATATAGCAAGGTGATAAACGTCGCTATCACACCAAAACCGCTGGTAGAAAGCGCCAGCGCCAGGCCAAAAGGCCAGACCCGGCCCAATACCGCGCGAAACGGCAATGTCGCCCCGCGCTTGCCTGCCACATCCCGCCGCGGCAAAGCCAGCAGCAACCCTGCCAGAGCTATTGCCATAATGGCCAGCGACATCCAGGCCAGCCCTCCGTGCGCATAGATCAGCGCTCCGAGTGGCGCCCCGAGAGCCATCGCGCCATAAGTCACCACACCATTCCATGAGATGACCCGCCCAATATGCGGCGCGCCGACAATCCCTACACCCCAGATAGTCGAGCCGGTTCCCCCGAGACTCTGACCAATCCCCAGCGCCAATCGTCCTAATGCCAGTAACCCCAGGCTGAGCAATGGAAACGCCAGCCACCAGGAGGCCAGCAGATAACTAAAACCGCTGATAAGACAGCAGACAAGCCCTATCACCACGCCGCGTTTCGGCCCAAAAAGGTCGGCAAACCGACCGGCCCACGGGCGGCTTATCAGCGTTGCCAGGTATTGCAGGCTGATTATCAACCCGGCCCAGAAGGCGCTGAAACCCATGACATCATGGACATAGCCCGGCAGCACTGCCAGCGGCAGGCCGATGGTGAGGAAAGTGGCAAAGTTAAAAATGACAACAGACACAATACGTAGGTTTAGACGGAGCCCGCTTAACTCTGGCTCCTGGGCGTTTTCAGACATCGGATCCACAAATAAAACGAAGAAAAAGTGCGCTCAGTATAAACAGCAACCGCTATCAAAATTAACCTTTTAATGACCGAAACCTGGCCCAACGCCGCTCGGGCTATGCTTAGTGTTTAAATCACCGTAGCGCTAATGAGTTACCCTTCTACAGACGCTAACCTGGATTCAGAGGACATCATTATGCAGATTGATTTCACCGGAAAAACCGCGCTTGTCACCGCCTCTACCGCTGGGATCGGCTTCGCCATTGCGCGAGGCCTGGCGCAAAGCGGCGCGCGCGTTATCGTTAATGGCCGCCATGCCGAGGGGGTGGAGCAGGCCTGTCAGACGTTACGCCAACAGGTTCCCGGCGCGGAATTTATCCCCGGTGCTGCCGACTTAAGCCAATCCGAACAGGTCGACAAGTTGGTTAGCCAGTGTGGGCAGGTGGATATACTGGTCAACAACGCCGGTATCTTTGGCCCCCAGGATTTTTACGCTACCGACGACGCGACGTGGGATAAGTTCTGGCAGACCAACGTGATGTCGGGCGTACGCCTGGCCCGCGCGCTACTGGCTCCCATGGTTGAGCGCGGTTGGGGACGGGTGGTGTTTATTTCCTCCGAATCGGCCCGCAATATTCCGGCAGATATGATCCACTACGGCGTAACCAAGACCGCGCAGCTTTCTCTGGCTCGTGGCCTGGCAAAATTCGTGGCGGGTAGCGGTGTCACCGTTAACAGCGTGCTCCCAGGGCCAACCCTCTCAGATGGGTTTGCCGCCATGCTGCGTGACGAAGCGGAAAAAAATGGCGAAACCATTGAACAGGCCGGCAAGAGGTTTGTGATGGCCAATCGCCCAACTTCCGTTATTCAACGCCCATCCACAGTAGATGAGGTCGCCAATATGGTTATCTATATCTGCTCGCCTCAGGCCTCTGCCACATCCGGGGCGGCACTACGTGTAGATGGAGGCGTGGTTGACGATATCGTGTGACATGTGACGAAGAATGTGGTGCTATTAGCTAAAATTGCATCCAAAAGGCAACAATTAAATGACATTTAAATTACATTCTCTGTTACCTAAACTGCGCTTTCCAATTTTTCAGGCTCCAATGGCCGGAGTTTCCACCCCTGCGCTGGCGGCCGCGGTCAGCCAGGCCGGTGGTCTGGGAGCGTTAGGCCTGGGAGCCGCCTCACCTGAACAGGCTTTTAAGGATATTCAGGCCGCCCAAGATCTGGGTGCAGAGCTATTAAATGTTAACTTGTTTTGCCATGCATCCGCCCGGCGTAACCCGGAGCAAGAGCAATCCTGGATTGATCGGCTGAAACCCGCGTTTGCCCGCTTTAATGCCGAGCCTCCGGCACGGCTGACGGAGATTTACCCTACCTTTTCTGCCCAGCCCGCTATGCTGGAGATGTTGCTTGAAACCGCCCCCGCCGTCGCCAGTTTTCACTTTGGGCTACCGCCAGCAGAAGCTATTGAACGCCTGCATGCCAGGGGCATTGTCACCGCAGCTACCGCGACTAACATTTATGAGGCGCGTCAAATTGCCGCCGCAGGCATCAAACTGATTATTGCCCAGGGAATCGAAGCCGGAGGCCATCGGGGATGTTTCGATCCGCAGGCCGATGATAGCCAGCTGACCACTTTGGTTTTAGTAAAAGAGATAACTCAGAAGCTCAGCCTGCCGGTTATTGCAGCAGGCGGCATTATGGATGGCGCGGATATCGCCCAGGCTTTGAAAGCCGGAGCCAGCGCCGCTCAGCTCGGCACGGCGTTTATTACCTGTAGCGAATCCTCCGCTGGCCCCCGCTGGCGCGAACTGCTGCTTCATGCTCAAGGCGTAGATACGGCGCTGACTGCAGCTATTTCCGGCCGACCGGCGCGCGGCATCATCAACCGGCTTTACGACTACCAGGAAGGCATCCCTGATTACCCATTGACCTACAGCATCGGTAAAGCGCTCCATCAGGCCGCCGCCGCCCATAATTGTCATGACTATGCGGCTTACTGGGCAGGTAGCGAAGCCCACCGCAGCCGGGCGATGACCGCCAGCAATCTGATGGCGGTGTTAGCTACCGAACTGGAGCAGGCCACATCCAGCCAATAATCATTCCCAGGCTAACGGGCATTAAAAAGCCGGGCTGCCCCGGCTTTTGTGCAATTAATTACCGCTAGCGGTGAGTCAGCATCGCATCTGGTAGCTGGCCCCGGCTGACACACAGCCGTTTCAGCGCAGGAAGCGACAGAGCTGCCACCAGCCCGCACAGCGCCGCCGCGCCCAGCCACATACCCGGCATCGCCTTATCGCCGGTGGAGTGAATAAGCAGGCTGGAGATAGCCGGGGTGAAACCGCCAAAAATAGCGGTCGCCAGGCTGTAAGCCATGGAAAAACCGGAGGCCCGTACTTCGGCAGGCATAATTTCGGTCAGGCAAACCACCATCGCGCCGTTGTAACTGGCGTACAGGAAAGAGAGCCACAACTCCACCAGCAGCAAGTGGTTAAAACTCGGATGACGCACCAGCCAGCTCAGGGCAGGATAAGCCGTGAAGATCATCAGGGCGCTAAACAAAATCAGCAGCGGCCTCCGCCCAAAACGGTCTGAAGCCGTGCCCATAATCGGCAGCCAGAACAGATTAGATACCCCAACCGCCAGCGTTATCCAGAAGCTGTCAATTGCCGAGAAATTCAAGACTTCCTTGCCAAACGTCGGCGTAAATGCGGTTATCAGGTAAAAAGAGACCGTCGTGGTGACCACCATAAACATCCCTACCAGCACCAGCTGCCAGTTACTGGCTACCGAGCGCATAATCTCTTTCATTTCCGGATGGTGGCGGCGCTGGCTAAATGCTTCTGTCTCTTGCAGCATCTGGCGGATATAAAACAAGAACGGCACAATCAGACAGCCGATGATGAACGGGATACGCCAGCCCCAGGCATGCATAATCTCCTGACCAAAGCTTTGGTTAAGCAGCACGCCTAACAGCGCAGCAAAGATGACCGCCACCTGCTGGCTGCCGGACTGCCAGCTCACGTAAAAGCCTTTGCGGTTAGCGGGAGCAATCTCCGCCAGATAAACCGACACCCCACCCAATTCCACCCCGGCAGAAAACCCCTGCAACAGACGGCCAATCAAAATCAGCACCGGTGCCGCAACGCCAATTGAATGGTAAGACGGTGTACAGGCTATAGATAGCGTACCGATAGCCATGATCCCCAGAGTCAGCAGTAAACCCTTACGGCGTCCGTGATGGTCAATCCACGCCCCCAGCACGATAGCCCCCAGCGGGCGCATCAAAAATCCCGCACCGAAGGTCATAAACGTTAGCATCAGTGAGGCGAATGGGCTGTGGCTGGGGAAAAAGGTTGCGGCAATGGCGCTGGCATAGTAGCCAAAGACCATAAAGTCGTACATTTCCAGGAAGTTACCGCTAGTCACCCGGAATATATTCCGGGCGCTGGCCTGATTATGAGTGACGCTCATTTTTTGTTTTCCTTTAACAATGGGTGTGCACTCTTCAGAAATAGGCGATTGCCATTGGTTATAATGTGCGCATTATCACGATTAAATTTAACAAATAAACAACATTGTATTGATATGTAAATGATGTTTCGCCCGGTTACACCTGGGTGAAGCGAGGGGAAAGACATGTCGCAGAATAAACATCCGGGGATAATCATCTTAGCCGCCGGAAAAGGAACCCGTTTTATTCAGGCCGGGGGCGTCGGCAATAAGCTAATGGCGCGTTATCCAGACGATCGCGGCAATCTGCAACCGCTGCTGGCGCTATCGCTTAAACACGCCCTGGACAGCGGGCTGCCGGTACGGGTAGTGACTCGTCCGCAATCCGGTGAACTGCTGGATCTACTGACCCGCTATCCGGTATCGGTTACCCGTCTGGCCAGCCCCGGCAGCGCCGATAGCATCGCGGCAGGCGTGGCCGCCAGTTCAGATTGGGATGGCTGGATAATCGCCCCGGCAGATATGGCATGGATCGCCCCGCAGGATTATCTCCAGATTGCCGCGGCGCTAACCGAACCGTTGAGCCAGGCCCGAATGGAATGGCAAGGGCAGCCCGGGCATCCGGTAGGTTTTGGTTCAGGGTGGCGTAGCGAGCTGCTGGTGCTCAAAGGTGATAGTGGAGCCAGGCACTTATTACAGCCCCAAAAACTTATTCGAATAGCGGGCAGCAGCGGCAATTTACGCGATGCCGACCTGCCTGCCGGGCCTGAATGACTTATCGCCCCCCAACAGGATGGTCAATAGAAAATGGCGGCACATGGCCGCCATTACCCAGAGGTTTATCTATTTATGCCTGCTGATAAATGCGAATTTCCGGCGCACTGGTAAACAGTGGGCTTAATTCACGCACCACATCCGCGGTGAATAATTCTGATACCAGATAATCCTCAGCCTGTTGCTGGGTTTCAAAGCCATGCATCACCTGCACATCTTCATCGCGGATCAGCAGCTCTTTAGAAACTGCCCCGGCGATCGTCTTCAGAAAGGGCGCTTTATAGCGCTGGTAGACCGCAGCGGCCGCAGGACGATTTTGAGCGGAGATATGCATTGTTATTTGCAGGTAAACCATAATTTTTCCTAATTTTCTTCATCACGCCATCTGGGTTGCGTCGAACCGCAACCGGCTTTAGGCGTAAATTTAATGAGAGGCGGCACCGGCCTGGGTGCCACCAGGTAATCAGTCTTTAAGCTGGCGCACTGCGTCAAGCACGCGGGCGGAATAGACCACCGCAGCACCGGTGTTCATGCCAATCGCCACGCTTAGAGCTTCGGCAATCTCTTCTTCGCTGGCACCGGCTTTCAGCGCCGCTTCTGCGTGCACCGCAATGCAGCCATCGCAGCGGGTAGTTACCGCGCAAGCCAGTGAAATCAACTCGTGGGTTTTCTTATCCAGCAGACCGGTGGTAGCCGGTGCCGCCCCCATCGCGCCGACCGCTTTCAGCGTGGCCGGAGAAAGCTTGCCTAAATCCCCAACCCGGCCCAGCACTTCTTTACGATATTCATTCCAGTCCAGCATGTTATTACTCCTCACGTTCAATAATCTGATCGCCTTCAACCTCAATGGCATTAGCGATATTCCAACGGTTAGGTGACGTGGCGATCACCGCCTGGTGAATGCGCTCAAACTGCTCGGCGCTGCCATCACCTTTCACCTTGATGGTGTAGCGAATCTTTTCGTAGCCAGGTTTGACGGCCTCATCCAGCCCCATAAAGCCGCGCAGATCCAGCTCGCCGGTGGTATGGATTTCCAGGCTGTCGAGATGAACACCTTCGGCAGCAGCTGCCGCCACATAGCCCACGGTCATGCAGGCATTCAGCGCGGTAAATAGCAGCTCCTGTGGATTCGGCGCGCTGCTATGCCCACCCAAAGCCGGTGGCTCATCGGCGACAATTTTCATCGCCGGAGCCTGCTGTGCCTTACCATCTACCGTCCACGGGTTTACCGTCGCTTCGCTGCGGGTGCCGCCCTGCCAGGCGGTGGTCACGTCAAAACCCACCAGCCCCTGGCGCGGCTCAGCCTGCATGCTGTCGCGCAGTGCGCCCAACACACCGGTATCAATACCGTTAATTACATTGCTCATCTTCAACTCTCCGCTGGCGGGTTCGACAACTTACTGACGACCGGCCATCACGCCGCCATCCACATCCCAAATTGCCCCAGTGACCCAACCGGCTTTATCCGACAATAGGAAAGCGGTGGTTTCCGCAACATCACGCGGAGTGCCGACCCGATTGATTGGGTGGAAGCTATCGAAACTGCTCATCACACCGCTTACGTCTTCTTTCGGAATAAAGCCTTCGTAAATCGGGGTATGCACAACCGCCGGTGACACGGCATTCACACGGATACCCTGAGCGCCCAGCTCAATCGCCATATTTTTAGTCAGTGCATGCAGACCGGCTTTTGCCATCGAATAAGCCGAAGACGGCGTTGCGCCGATAGCCTGCTGCGCCCACATAGAACCGATATTGACGATGGAACCCTTGATGCCTGCCGCCAGCATGTTTTTCACCACATCACGAGTGATAAAGAAGGTGGCGCGGTTAATCGCCATGTACTGGTCGTAATCCGCTTCTTCGTGCTCGGTAAACGGTTTCGGGAAGAACACCCCGGCGGCATTTACCAGCAGGCTAATGTCGCGATGTTTAGCGTTAACTTCGCTCATGACGTGATGCATGCCTGCGCTGGTCATCAGGTTGGCAACGATAATGTCGGTCTGGCCCAGCGCCGAGAGCACTTTCTGCGCCTGTTCTGCTTTATCCTGGCGGTTACCTACCAGTACCACGCTGCCGCCGTTTTCCAGGATAATGCGCGCCGTTTCCAGGCCCATACCGCTGGTGCCGCCAACAACTAAAAGTTTTTTACCTGCGAATTGCTTAGTCATAATTAACCTCGAATAGATTTGTTCAGTTTCAGGTCTTTGGGCCACCAGACCTCGTCAGCCCTGTCGATGGCGAGATATTGCCACTCGCTATTCCCGGTGACGAATGAGAAGATATTGGCCATCGACAAAGAAAAACTATCTCGCTATTGGGCTATAGCCAGATGAGGAGATGTGATGCGGGCACTAAATCGGCTGAAGTGGCTACAGGCCTTTGAAGCCACCGCGCGCCACGGCAGCTTTAAGGGCGCGGCGGAAGAACTGGGGGTCACTCCGGCAGCAGTCGGCCAGCTGGTGCGTTCACTGGAGGAGTGGATTGGCCACCCGTTGTTAAGCCGTACCCGCAGCGGTTCCCAGCGCCTGACGCCGGTACCCGAAGCGCAAGAGGCGCTGGGCGATATCACCGAAGGGTTTGACCGCCTTGAAAGCGGGCTAAAAAAACTACGCGGGCGCAAAGCGCGCGCCATTGTCGTTATCACCGCCTCTCAGGTGTTGCTAATGAACTGGTTAATGCCGTTTTTAAATGACTTCTCTGAGCAGCACGACAATGTGGATCTGCGCCTTGATGTGGCCGAAAAGCTAATCGATCTGGCCCACGGCGAGGCCGATATTGGCATCCGCTGCGGCCCCGGCAACTGGAGCGGGCTGGAATGCACCTGGCTTATGGACGAAGAGATGGTGATGGTATGCAACCCGTCACTATTGCCGACGCATGCCGCGCCTGATGCTAGTTGGTTGTGCCAGCAAAAGCTGATTCACGACGACACCCCGGTTCCCGGAGCAGGCGTACCAAACTGGCAGGAAGTCGCACAAAAAATTGGCGTGGGGAAACTACAGCAAACCGGCCTGCATATTAACTCTACCTCGGCGGTTATTCTGGCAGCGTTAAGCGGGCGCGGTGTAGCGCTGGTACGCAAGGCACTGGTGAGTAACGCGCTGGAAAGCGGTCAGCTGGTGCGGCTATTCCCGGAGTGGCAATGGCCTATTAGCTGGTCGTATTACCTGGTGAGCACTGCCGCCTCACTGCGTCGTCCGGAAGTCAGGCTATTCCATGACTGGATGAAAGCCACCCTATGCCCCGAGTCTACAAATTGACCGAACGCCTTCTGAGCATCAGTAATTTCTCCGCAACCGGAAAAACTACTGATGCCAGTGAAGGCAGTCACAAATTCCCGCCTTATCCAGCCTAAGATTTTTTTCGGCAAAATGTCAGTTAAACCACAACATACTGATTAGCAATGCTTTAGTTTTTTAGGTTCTGGAATCGATAGTAAAAATCGAATCAATAACCGCTTTAATAATATTGGTCAGGCTAATGCTCTACAGCCAAGAATGTGAGGCAGTTAATTCACTCCTGGAGCACTTATGCCACTGTCTGCCATCAGCAACGCCCCTTACGAAGCCGCTGAAATACTGCGCGCCGCTAAACCTGATTTTCATCCACGTATTGCGTTAATTCTTGGCTCTGGCCTCGGCGCACTGGCCGATAAAATGGCCAATACCACCATTGTTAGTTACCAAAACCTGCCGGGATTTCCGGTCAGCACGGTTATCGGCCACGCCGGTGAAATCGTGATGGGTACCCTGCACGGGGTCGAGATTATTTGCATGAAGGGCCGCGGACATTTTTACGAAGGGCTGGGCATGGGCATCATGACTCACGCAATCCGAACCCTGAAACTCATGGGCTGTGAGTTTTTATTCTGCACGAACGCCGCAGGCTCCCTAAATCCGGAGATCCCGGCAGGCAGCATGGTCGCCCTGACTGACCATATCAACACTATGCCCTCCACGCCGTTAGTCGGCCCCAACGACGATCGCTTTGGTTCGCGCTTTTTCAGTCTTGCTAATGCCTATGATTGCGAGCTGCGTGCCCGGCTGCACCAGACCGCCGAACGGCTGGATATCCCGCTGCATAACGGCGTATTTGTCTCCTACCCTGGCCCCAACTTCGAAACCGCGGCAGAAATTCGCATGATGCGCATGATGGGCGGCGACGTAGTCGGCATGTCGGTAGTGCCGGAAGTTATTGTCGCCCGCCACTGCGGTATGAAGGTGCTGGCGGTTTCGGCCATTACCAATATGGCCGAAGGGCTGAGTGATATAGAACTGTCGCACGAACAAACGCTGAAATGCGCCGCCACGGTAACCGGTGACTTTATTCGCCTGGTCGATAGCTTCATTCAATCTTATGCCTGACAGCAGGATAACGGCGGGCTCTCCGCCGTTCACCAGGAGTACAGATAAATGCCAGATAATCAATTTTCCCGACCCAGGATTAATGCCATTTCGTACCTTAGCTACTATTTTGTCGGCGCCCTGGTTTCTACGTTAGGTATCGTCCTCGGGCCACTTTCCACGGCCTTCAACAAACCACCGGCCTTTATCGGCCAGGTATTTACCCTCATGAACATCGGCATGTTCATCCCGATTATTTTCGGCGGCTTGCTGATGCGGAAATGGGGGCTGCAAAAACCGCTGGTGACAGCCTCAGCGCTAACGCTAATTATCAGCGTCGTTCTGTTTATCAGCCCGACGCTGACCGGGTTCGGTATCGCCGTAGCGGTTATTGGTGCCTGTGGCGGGATTTTTATGACCATCGGCAGCTATCTGGTGGTGCGTATTAATCCAGATGAAAAAAGCCGCTCCTCCAGCCTGATATTTACCGACTTCTTCTTTAGTCTGGCAGGAGCCACACTATCGCTGCTACTGGCCTGGCTGTTTAAGCTGGGATTCAGCTGGATGGTTATGTACGGCGTGATGGGCGGCCTTGGCGTATTGATGCTGGCACTGACTGTGCGCTGCCGTTTTCCGGCCACGGAGTCAGCTCCACCGCCGTCTGAAACCAGAGAGAATGAAACTCAGCGCTGGGGTACGGCGGTATATCTCATCTGTTTCGCACTGTTTGCCTTTCTGTTAGCAGAACCGATTTTCACCATGTGGACTCCGGGCTATCTGCAATCCCGCTTTGCTATTACGCCTCAGGGTGCGGCGCTATTTACCACCGTTTATTGGGTAGCGAAGGCTATTGGTCTGTTCTTAAACCAGTTCACGGTAAAATGGATGCGGCTGCGCACCTTCCTGCTTATCTGCACCCTGGTGGGTCTGGCCTCGATAATTCTGATAGCTAATAGTGCCAGCACCGCGCTGATTATGGTGGCCTGCGGCGCATTTGGTTTCTTCAACTCCGGGCTATTCTCCGGGCTGATGAGTTATGGTTCGCTTCAGGTCAGCCGCAGCTCACCAACGCTTATCTCGGCGCTGCTCACCAGCGGTACCGTGGGTACGCTGCTGTTTTCCAGCATATCGTCACTGGTTAATAGTCATTATGGTCTTCACAGCGCGCTCAACGTGGCAACGCTGTCCTACGGCGTACTGTGTGTGGTGCTGATTTTAGCCATTGGCTGTAGTCGTGCGGAGAAACTGCACCTGGCGGCAGGGCCAGCCGTTTGACAGCCTGACGGGGGGATTAGATGATACTCTCCCCCCTCATTTATGGCATTCAATATGACTGATATTCAAGCCAACAGCCGGATCCGCATCCGCATGCTTCGTTACTTTCAGGTACTGGCCGATGAGCTGCACTTTGGCCGGGCGGCGGCGCGGCTGAATATCTCTCAGCCACCGCTAAGCATGCAGATAAAAGAGCTGGAGCAGATTCTGGGGGTTGAGCTGTTCGAGCGCAGCAGCCGAAAAGTCAGCCTGACTCATGCCGGTGAAGTGCTAAAAAGCGAGCTGGATAAAATATTCAGCGCTACCGATCGATCGCTAGAGTATGTTCGCCAGATTGGCCGCAGCGAAAATCAGAGGATTAATATTGGGATTGTCGGTAGCGCCGTTTGGGGGCCACTGCTGGCCGGACTCAAAACCTTAAAGCAAACTGCGCCAGAGATAAGCTGGAGTCTGCTGGAGTTATCCCAGCATCAGCAAATTGAGGCACTGCGCAATCGCACCATCGATATTGCCATTAACCGCAATATCATCCCGGCAGCCGTGGCAAACATGCGCTATCAGCTCATTTCACGAGAGTCGATGCTGGTAGCACTACCGCAAAGCGATCCCTTGTGTATGCAGTCAGACATTGCGCTGGCAACTCTGGCGGGCCACGCGTTTATCTCCCTTTCGTTCAGCCAGAGTCATTTTGCCGAGCAGATTTACGAACACTGCAAAACCTCAGGTTTTTATCCGCTGATTACTCATCAGGTGAACGAACCGCAAACCGCACTGGCGCTGGTCAGCGCCGGAGCCGGAATTTCATTATTGCCGGAGACCTGCGCGCTGATTCACTGGCCAGGCGTGACCTTCCGCCCGCTCAAAGAGCACATCCCAGCCGATCTTTATGCACTCTGGAATGACGAACCGCTCACTCCAGCGCTAATGTCGCTGCTACAGGCGATAAATACCACACGTCAACCCTGAGGAACTTAGCGGCCAGTTTCTGCCAGTGCCTGAGCGCAGGCCCAGGCGGAGCTCCATGCCCACTGGAAATTATAACCACCCAGCCAGCCCGTCACATCTACGACTTCGCCAATAAAATAGAGGCCCGGTACGTCGCGCGCCTCCATGGTTTTTGACGATAGCGCGCGGGTATCCACCCCGCCCAGAGTGACTTCAGCAGTGCGATACCCTTCGGTACCATTTGGTTGCACTCGCCAGTTATGTAACAACTCCACCAGCTCATTTTGTGCCCGGCTGTTAAGCTGCTTCAGAGAGCCTTCAGGCACCAGTCCCTGAGATTGAAGGCTATCAACCAGCCTGCGCGGTAAAAGCTGTGCCAGGGTGTTTTTAAGGCTCTGGTTAGGGTGTTCCGCACGCTGCTGGTCGAGGTAATCGCTCAGCGATGTATCTGGCAACAGGTTAACGGTCACCCATTCACCCGGCTGCCAGTAGCTGGATATTTGCAGAATCGCCGGGCCGGACAGACCACGATGGGTAAACAGCAGGCTTTCGCGAAAGCTCGTTCCGTTATCAGCATGCACCACCACCGGCACCGCAACGCCGGAAAGCGTCTGGAGCTGGTCCAATAACGGTTTATGCAGGGTAAAAGGCACCAGACCGGCGCGGGTCGGCAGCAATGGCAGGCCAAACTGCTCAGCCAGACGGTAGCCAAAAGGTGATGCGCCAAGCCCCGGCATCGACAGGCCGCCGCTGGCAACCACAAGGCGTGATGTATGAATGGGTGCGCCGTTAACCAACAGGCGGTAGCCTGACTCATCGCGCGTGACTTCCGTGATTTCGCTGCGCAGACGTAAGTTCACCTGCCCCCGGGCGCACTCGTCCATCAGCATATCGACAATCTGCTGTGCCGAGTCATCACAGAATAGCTGGCCCAGCGTCTTTTCATGCCAGGCAATACCGTGCCGCCCGACCATATCGATAAAATCCCATTGGGTATAACGGGCCAGTGCCGATTTACAAAAGTGTGGGTTGTTGCTGAGGTAGGCGGCCGGTTCGATATAAAGGTTGGTAAAGTTGCAGCGCCCGCCCCCCGACATCAGGATCTTGCGCCCCGGTTTTTTACCGTTATCAATCACCGCGACATTTAGCCCCGCCTGCCCGGCCTGAGCCGCGCAAAACAGTCCGGCAGCGCCTGCGCCGATGATTATGGCATCGAAATTTTCCACTTTACCCCCCTCATTTAAGGGTGCGGATTGTAAAGTTTGTTAGCTGGTCACACCAGAATAAAAAAGATAATCAAGGTTAACTAACTGAAATTCAGCAAATAAATGTTTTCAAACCATGACATTTAGCCAACTTGCATCAAAAAAAGTCTATATTTCACTTTGCCGATGCAGCCATTGTCCTGGATAATGCGCCGCGTTCATGTCCTCAAAATGGCGTAACGTCTATGCTACATCTTTTTACCGGCCTGGATTTACATACCGGGCTGATGCTTTTGCTTGCACTGGTTTTTGTCTTATTTTACGAAGCCATCAACGGCTTCCATGACACCGCGAATGCGGTAGCAACCGTTATCTACACCCGGGCGATGCGTTCGCAGCTGGCGGTGGCGATGGCCGCGCTCTTTAACTTCCTCGGCGTTCTGCTGGGTGGTTTGAGTGTAGCCTATGCAATCGTTCATATGTTGCCGACCGATCTGCTGCTGAATGTAGGGTCTGCGCACGGCCTGGCTATGGTCTTTTCCATGCTGCTGGCGGCGATTATCTGGAACCTCGGCACCTGGTATTTTGGCCTGCCGGCTTCCAGTTCCCATACGCTTATCGGCGCCATTATCGGTATCGGCCTGACGAACGCGCTGCTGACTGGCTCTTCGGTTGTTGAGGCTCTTAACATCCCTAAAGTCATCAATATCTTCGCTTCGCTTATCATTTCGCCGCTGGTTGGCCTGGTGGTAGCCGGTGGGATGATTTTCCTGCTGCGTCGCTACTGGAGTGGTACCAAGAAACGTCGTCGTATTCACCTGACTCCGGCCGAGCGTGAAAAGAAAGATGGTAAGAAAAAACCGCCTTTCTGGACGCGTATTGCGCTGATTCTGTCGGCTATTGGCGTAAGCTTCTCTCATGGCGCTAACGATGGTCAGAAAGGCATTGGTTTGATTATGCTGGTTCTGATTGGCGTGGCACCCGCGGGTTTCGTGGTTAACCTCAACGCGACCGGGTATGACATTTCCCGTACCCGCGATGCCGTTAACAACGTCGAACTCTATTTCCAGCAGCACAACGAATCGCTGAAACATATCATCGATATGACCCCAGTTATTCCTAAGCCAAGCGAAATTCCGGGCGAAGCGCACGAATTCCATTGTGACGCCGGACGCGCCGTTCTCGCACTGGATAAAACCAAAGCGATGCTGGCAAATATTGAAAGCTACGACAAGCTGTCGGTTGAAGAGCGCAGCCATATGCGCCGTCTGCTGCTGTGTATCTCTGATACCACAGAGAAAGCCGCTAACCTGCCAGAAACTTCTGCCGGTGATAAGCGCTATCTTAAAGAGCTGAAAGGCGACATGCTGAAAACCATCGAGTATGCCCCAATCTGGATAATCATGGCCGTTGCGCTGGCGCTGGGCCTGGGTACCATGATCGGCTGGCGTCGCGTCGCGACCACCATCGGTGAGAAAATTGGTAAGAAAGGCATGACCTATGCTCAGGGCATGGCTGCTCAGATGACGGCTGCTGTCTCTATCGGTGTGGCCAGTTATACCGGGATGCCGGTGTCCACTACCCACGTTCTCTCCTCTTCGGTGGCGGGTACCATGGTGGTTGACGGCGGTGGTCTGCAACGCAAAACCGTGACTAACATTCTGATGGCGTGGATCTTCACTCTGCCAGCTGCCATCATCCTGTCCGGTGGGCTGTATTGGATTGCCCTGCACTTCGTGTAAGCCATCGTTTCAGATAGTAAAAAGCCGCGCTCAGCGCGGCTTTTTTATGGCTAAAAAAGACTGGAATGGCGAACAGTCAGGTTGTCTGTCCAATCAACCGCCCCATCACACAGGTTTAATCTGGTAAGTCTGTGTGCAGCTGGTTTGAGTTTTTAGCTTATACCGGAACGGCTGTCGCAGCAGAGTTGCCGCAACGGGCACGATTAGTGCCAGATAATCAGCCCAATTAAGCTGATAAATACCAACCCACATAGCGAGCTGGTCAAAATAAACTGCCGACGCACCCGTTCGCAGCGCCGGATAAACTCGTCGTCGTGATGATCCTGGTAGCGTTGAGCGTAGATATACCACACCAGGCGAATCTGTTTACCCGGCTGGCCGTGGGAGGTAAAAAATCCACCGCCATCAACATACTGATACAGTAAGGGATCGCATCCTCTCAACACTACCAGCAACGCCCGCAGCGACGAGAAATAACGAGCCATATTCACCAGACACACCACACATAATGCCCAGAACAGCGCTATTGTGCTCACCATAAGATTCCCCCCAGCGCCGCAGTGCACCCTTATGCCTGCCGACGCATCCACCCTGAACGACCCAACAATCAACTACAGTCGGTGAAAGAGAGACATGTATCACAAATATTCGTCCTCTATCCACATCTACAGTGTAGAAGACGAGATGATTTTTTTGCCATATAGCTAACAGCAATATGGCTTGATTTGAGATAGATAGTGTTAATAGTGTTGGGAAGAGATTGTCACCAATATCCCTGATGAGTTAGGGTATAAAATAACGTCTACAATTAGGTCGTTAACGCTAACTTAAGTCGTCGCCCTCACCCTGGATATGGGGGCGGTACAGTGCCAGGGCCAGTTGATGCTATCTGGTCATCGATGTCTTATGGAAGGAGTAACATTATGGCTTATAAACATATTTTAATTGCGGTAGACCTCTCAGCAGAAAGTAAAATGCTGGTTGAGAAAGCGGTATCGATGGCTCGTCCATACAATGCCAAAATCTCCTTAATTCACGTTGATGTGAATTATTCAGACCTCTATACGGGTCTTATCGATGTTAATCTCGGCGACATGCAAAAGCGCATCTCTGAAGAGACCCACCACGCACTGACCGAACTGTCCACCAACGCGGGCTACCCTATCACTGAAACCCTGAGCGGCAGCGGCGACCTGGGTCAGGTTCTGGTCGATGCTATTAAGAAATACGATATGGATTTGGTGGTTTGTGGCCATCATCAGGACTTCTGGAGCAAGCTGATGTCTTCTGCACGCCAGCTTATCAATACCGTACATGTCGATATGCTCATTGTTCCACTCAAGGATGAAGAGGACGCATAAGGCATCACGGCATCAATATCCTGTCGCTGTTTCTGTATCCAGCCCGCGCTATGCGGGCTGTGTTTTATCAGTCTGCCTGCTTTCATCCCCAATCTATTTCCTGCCAGCCCGCTGTTTTAAGGTATCCGTCTCCCTGCCAGATGCTGGAGAGTGAATAAATATCTGATGAATTTTTTCGTCCACGGTATTTATCGGGATGGCCTTCATACATTCTGCCCCTCAACTCCCCTTTTCCTGGATGGATGGAGCAGCTGCAATATTTAAATCAATCAAGCGTTGGGCGTTGGGCGTTGGGCGTTGGGCGTTGGGCGTTGGGCGTTGGGCGTTGGCAGGTAATAAAAATACTACGGCGGGAGACAAATACAATTCCGCCCACCGGCCGGCTAGCGGTGGGTGGGCGGTAAGACTAACAGTGTCGGGAATTAATGAGTATTGAAATGAGATTCACCTGGGTGAGTCATCTGGAACTCAGTTTCGCGACCGGCCAGGAAGCCGTAGAAGATGTAACCGAACAGAGTGATGATAGCACCACCGTATACCGCATCTTCACCGCAAGCATAAACACCATAGATACTGTAAACCACGGCTACGGTACCCAGCAGAGAACCCAGCAGATACTGAGATTTGCTTACGTGGTTTTTACGCAGCAGCACCTGCAAACCGGTCATCGCCAGAACATAAGGCACCATATTGATAAATACGGCCAGGTTCAGCAGCAGGTTGAACTGTTTAAGCAGGTTTGGCGAGATAGTCATACAAGCCAGCAGCAGTTCCAGAGCCAGCATAATCAGCATACCGGCGATTGGCGCATCGTCTTTAGACACTTTAGCGAAGATAGCCGGGAACAGGCTGTTATCCGCAGCGGCTTTAGAAACCTGAGCGTTAGTGAACTGCCAGCCCAGCAGAGAACCGATACAAGCGATAACCGCCAGAGCCGTGATGATTTGACCAACTAATGGGCTAAACATCATAGAGAACACCAGGCCGAACGGCGCATCGGAAGTTGCCAGCTGCGCGTTAGGTACGATGCCCTGAATAACGGAAGTAGAAGCGATATAAACGATAGCGGCAAAGCCAGTACCAAACAGACAGGCCAGCGGCACGTTACGTTCTGGGTTTTCAACCGCATCGGAGTTGGCCCCCGCCGATTCAATCCCCAGGAAGGCCCAAAGGGTCAGAGAAATACCGGAAGAAATGGCGGTGCCAGTGCCCATTGCATGCGGGTTCCATGCAGCGGCAAATACCTCAGGTTTAAACCAGAACCAGCCAATAACCGACAGACCAGCAACCGGGATAATAATGCCCCATACGGTGAAACCAGAGATACGGCCGGTAACGCTTGGCCCTTTAAAGTTAGCCACCATGGTCAGAACCAGAACCAAAACTACGGTAATAAAGGTATGAATTGGCGAAGTTTTAATCCATGGGAAGAAGGGTGCCAGGTAACCCGTTGCCGAAACGGCGATAGCCACGCAGCTGATAACCAGACAAATATAATAAGTATATGAGGCAATAAAGAAAGAAGACTGACCGTGGGCTTCAGCGGAGTAGGCTGACATCCCGCCAGGGCGTTTACAATATGCACCCAATTTGGCAAAGGTATATGCAATACACATAGACCCCAACGCGGTTACAACCCAGGACAGAATGGAGATGGTTCCGGTCTGCGCCAGACTGGCCGGTAACATGATAATCCCAGAACCCATCATATTTACCGCGACCAATATGGTCAGGCCCACCAGCCCCATTTTTTTTGATTCACTAGCCATTCAACGTACTCCACTTGAGTAATGGGAAACGAGCACCTCAATTAAGAGATTTAAATTCATTATTAACAAATAACTATTCGCCATTATTTTTTGACTAAACAATATAATATGGAGAATAATAACTATATTAAAAAACAGGAATATAAATTCATGGATTAAAAGTGACAATATTCCTGAGACGGCCGAGATAATAGTAGAGCTAAAAACGTTCGTCAATTAGCAATTTCAAGATTTAAAACAGCCATGAATTTAAATATAGTGAGAATGAATTTATATATTAAAAACCTTTAAAAACAATGCGTTATGATTTAACCTCATTTTTATCTAAATTTTTTTTGCATAAAAATACGCTTATCCAATGCATCAGAAGGCTAATTATCAACGTAATAATAAATGGTCATTCAAACCGCAAGATAAGCTAATTTTTAGTGCTAGGAAAATTAGAAATGATGCTTTATCGTCTGTCCCGTCAATTAAATTATCCACCAGCGCAATAGCCTGCCTTTATATTTAATGGGTAACCGTTACATATAATAACCGGTCGTAATAATAAGGCCGTCAGGAATGCGCTCTGAACGTGAAGAGCTACCATGTCAGATAAACAATATTTTGTGGTCGGCGGTTCCATTGCCAACAATCCACCACTTGAAGAAGCCATCGACCAAATCGTCACCTCACTGACCAATAAAGGTGAGCACGTCCGTTTCGCTCCAACTTACGCTCAGGCGACTGGCTATGTAATGTCTACCGCTGCGGTAGACTGCGTTATGGTGGAGTGGGCGCCTCAACAGGCTCCTGAAATCGTTAACTTCCTCGAAAGCCTGTATAAACGCCACGCGAAAGTGCCAGTATTTATGCTGGTTAACTCTCACGCTGACCACAGCGAACTGAACAGCGACGTGATGAATCGCGTTACTGAAACCTTCCTTATTCTGGATGACACCACCGACTTTATCGTTGGCCGTCTGCGCGCCGCCGTTGCCCGCTACGAAAAAATGATCATGCCACCGCTGATGTCCGCGATGATGAAATATGCTCAGGAAAAAGAGTACTCATGGTCAGCGCCTGGTCATCAGGGCGGTATCGGTTTCTGTAAAACTCCGGTTGGTCGCAAATTCTATGACTTCTATGGCGAAAACATCTTCCGTACCGATATGGGTATCGAACGTGCGAGCCTGGGTTCTATGCTGGATCACACCGGTGCATTCGGTGAAAGTGAAAAATACATCGCTGAAGTTTTCGGTGCCGACCGCTCTTACTCACTGGTTGTAGGTACTTCCGGTGCGAACCGCACCATCATGCAAGCCTGCTGTACTGAAGACGACATCGCCCTGTGCGACCGTAACAGCCACAAATCAATTGAACAGGGTCTGATGCTGACCGGTATTCGTCCGGTTTATATGACTCCGACTCGCAACGCCTACGGCATCATCGGGCCAATCCCGAAAAAACAGATGGCGGCGAAATCAATTAAAGAAGCTATCGCTAATAACCGCTTTGCCGCAGACGCGCCAAACCAAAAACCGGCTTACAGCGTAGTGACCAACTGTACTTATGACGGTCTTATCTATAACGGCGACGCTATTCAGCAACTGCTGGGCGAAAGCTGTGACCGCATTCACTACGATGAAGCATGGTTCGGTTACTCTCGCTTCAACCCTATCTACAAAGGGTTCCACGCGATGCGTGGTGAGAAAGAAGAACACACCAAAGATCAGCCAACTATCTTTGCAACTCATTCAACCCACAAACTGTTGAATGCGCTGTCTCAGGCTTCTTACATTCATATTCGCGAAGGTCGCGGCAACATCGAGCCTGCACAGTTCAACCAGGCCTATATGATGCACGCCACCACTTCTCCGCTGTACTCCATCGCCGCATCTAACGACGTTGCGGCAGCGATGATGGACGGCGAACAAGGCGCTAACCTGACCAACGAAGTTATCGAAGAAGCAGTCTCTTTCCGTCAGGCCGTTGCCCGCACCTGGCACGATGCTGAGAAAAATGGCGACTGGTTCTTCAAACCATGGAACCCAGAAGTTGTTACTGACCCAGCCACTGGTGAAAAATACGACTTCGCAGAAGCACCATTGTCTCTGCTGACCACCGAGCAGTCTTGCTGGAAACTGAACCCTAAAGACGCGTGGCACGGCTTTAGCGATCTGGATGACGATTGGGTCATGCTGGATCCGGTAAAAGTCAGCCTGCTGACTCCGGGCCTGAACGAAGACGGTTCTCTGTCTGAAAAAGGCGTACCGGCAGCGCTGGTAACGGCTTACCTGTCCAGCATCGGTATCGTTCCAACTCGTACCACTGACTTCCAGGTCATGTTCCTGTTCTCCATGGGTATCACCAAAGGTAAATGGGTGACCCTGATGAACAGCCTGCTGGCATTCAAACAGCATTACGATAACGATGCTCTGCTGTCTGACGTAATGCCGGATCTGGTTGCCACCGACCCTGCCCTGTACTCCGGTATGACTATGCAGCAGCTGGGCAACAAAATGCTGGGCTTCCTGAACAAATACAACCCAAGCGTTCAGCTGAACAAGGCTTACTCAACGCTGCCAGTTATCGACATGCTGCCACGCCAGGCTAACACTCAGCTGGTAGTGAACAACGTAGAATCCGTTTCTATCGAGAACCTGGCCGGTCGTACCGCGGCTAACTCTGTTATCCCTTACCCACCAGGCATTCCAATGCTGATGTCTGGTGAAAACTTCGGTGATGACAACAGCCCGCAGATTGCCTACCTGAAAGCGCTCCAGGCATGGGATGAAACCTTCCCAGGCTTTGAGCATGAAACTGAAGGTACTGAGAAAATTAACGGCGTATACCACGTAATGTGTATTAAAAAACGTCATTAAGATGAAATGACCATCAGGGAAGATACTAATAAAGGGCGACATCAGGTCGCCCTTTATCGTTGAGAAAATAAGCGAAATGCCTGGGGATTCAGAATTAACCAATAGTTATTCCTAAAGCACCAGCATAATTCATCATACAATCATTAATAATTCTTATGACCGTTAAGAAAATATAATAATTAAAGGCACTAAAAGAATACTTTAGCGTTGAAATTAAACGTCGAATCACATCTGGTTACTAAGAGTAAATTAATAAAACCGATTAAGCTCACAAGAATTGATTAAGATCAAAACAAGCAATAAGAATATTAACCTGTAAAATATAAGTTAATAATGTAAATCGACGATCGATGGTCAAGAGTTGACTGGTAATAACCCCATCAGATAATAACCATAACAATTATTAGCTGGGATAAATATCATGGGTGCAACTCAAGACCTCGAAGAAATGTTCAAAGTAATGCTGCGAGAAGAAAATATTAGCTCGCAGAATGAAATCGTAGACTATTTAAAAGAGCGCGGTTTCACACACATGAATCAGTCGCGAGTATCACGGATGTTAGCCAGCCTTGGCGCAGTGCGGGCGCGGAATGCCAGAATGGAAATGGTATATTGCCTGCCATCGGAGCTGGGCGTTCCCACTACCGATACGCCGCTGTTTAAATCTATTGTCGATATTACCGCTAACGACACAATGGTCGTGACTCATACTGTTCCTGGCGCTGCGCCGCTTATTGCGCGTATGCTGGACTCATGCGGAAAACCGGAAGGTATTCTCGGAACAATCGCCGGGGATGACACAATATTTATTGTTCCGGTTGCAGGTTTCAATGTTGATGAATTAAGAGAAACTGTCACCCACATTTTACAAACTAACCGCGTTTGAGGACTGTATTTAAATATTTAACAAGCTTCACTCATCATTGCCATAAGGCGTAATTATGGACATTAAGAAACAGCTCACCGAGTCATTACTTAGCGCATTTAATGAACTGGAGATAATTCCACAAGGGGAAATTACTATTCGCCCCTCTTCCGCGAAAAAATTTGGTGACTATCAGGTTAACTGCATTATGCAGATTGCCAGTCAGCTAAAAGTCGCGCCAATGGAATTAGCCCAGCGAGTTGCCAGCCAACTGGAAGCCTCGCCAAAAATAAGTTCTTTCGTCAGTAAAATCGAGGTGTTACCGCCTGGATTTATTAATCTGTTTTTAGACGATACAAAGCTGGCGGCCCTTCTTGAGTCAGCGCTGGCAGACGAACGACTGAGCGTAGCTAAAGTAACGCCACAAACCATCGTGGTGGATTACTCCTCACCTAACGTCGCTAAAGAGATGCATGTAGGCCATTTGCGCTCATCTATCATTGGCGACGCAGTGGTGCGAACCCTGAGCTTCTTAGGCCATAACGTCATTCGCGCTAACCATATTGGCGACTGGGGCACCCAGTTCGGGATGCTGATTGCGCTGCTGGAAGAAAGCCAGCACGACAGCAGCATCTCTTTGTCTGGCCTGGAGGCGTTTTATCGCGAGGCCAAACGCCGGGATGAAAGCGACCCAGTGTTCTCGGCCAAAGCCCGTGAATATGTGGTGAAACTCCAGCAAGGCGATGCCCACTGCCGGACGCTGTGGAAACAGCTGGTACAGGTGACAATGGAGCAGAACCAGCACACCTATCAGCGCCTGAACGTCACCCTGACGCCTCAAGACATTATGGGTGAGAGCCTGTACAACCCAATGCTGCCGGAGATCGTCAGCGACCTGCTCAAACGGGGGATCGCCGAAGAAAGCCGCGGAGCGGTAGTGGTTTACTTACCTGAATACCAAAATAAAGAAGGTGAACCGATGGGAGTCATCATCCAGAAACAGGATGGCGCCTATCTTTACACCACAACCGATATCGCCTGCGCCAAATACCGTTATGAGACTCTGCACGCCGACCGCATGCTCTACTACATCGATGCCCGCCAGCACCAACACCTGATGCAGGCCTGGGCCATCGTGCGTAAAGCGGGCTATGTGCCAGCAGAGATCCCGATGGAGCACCACATGTTTGGGGTCATGCTGGATAAATCCGGCAAGCCGTTTAAAACCCGTGAAGGCGGGACGGTAAAACTCTCTGACTTGCTGGATGAAGCCGTGTTCCGTGCAAGCCAGGTAGTAGCAACGAAATCGCCGCACCTGAATGCCGAGCAGCAGCGTTACCTGTCCAACGCCATCGGGATTGGGGCGGTAAAATATGCCGACCTTTCGAAAAATCGTACCACCGACTACGTGTTTGACTGGGATAGCATGCTGAGCTTTGAAGGCAATACTGCGCCTTATATTCAGTATGCCTATGCGCGTATCTCCTCGTTGTTCCGCCGCGCATCTTCTACCCAAGTCAGCGGCCCACTAACCCTTAGCGATGAGAAAGAACGCGACCTCGCTATTCGCCTGGTTCAGTTTGAAGAAACCCTACAACGCGTAGCCCGCGACGGTACGCCGCATATGATGTGCGCTTATCTGTACGATCTGGCCGGGGCATTCTCCACTTTCTACGCCGCCTGCCCGATTCTTAACGCCCAGGATCCGGCCCAAACCGCAAGCCGCCTGAAACTGGCCGAGCTAACCGCGCGTACGCTTAAAGCAGGGTTAAACACCCTGGGTATTGAAACGCCAGAACAGATGTAATTAGGACAAACTGGCTGACAGTAGCCGGGAATGCAGAAAACCTGCATTAAAAATAACGCCCGCAAATGCGGGCGTTGTGGTTTATAGCGGAGGATAAATATCGAACCGGTGACCTTTCGTGACAACCGCATTGGATGTCGCCACATCAGCCAGCGGCGGCGCATAATCAGGTCGCTTGACCACAATACGCCTGGTCGCCAGACGACGCGCAGGCTCCAGCAGACCATCGGCATCCTCGTCAGCGCCCACCAGCGACTGGAACACCCGCATCTCCTTTTTCACCAGCGCGCTTTTCTGGCGATGGGGAAACATCGGATCGAGATAGACCACTTCAGGGCGCGGCGTTATCTCTGCCAGTGCCGACAGGCTGGAAGCGTGAATAAGCTGTAAGCGTTCACGCAGCCACGGGCCAATCTCCGCATCTTCGTAACCACGGCGCAGACCATCATCCAGCAGCGCCGCCACTACCGGATGGCGCTCGACCATGCGCACCCGACAGCCGACCGATGCCAGCACATACGCATCCCGGCCCAGGCCAGCGGTTGCATCTACAACGTCCGGCAAATAACCACTCTTAATGCCGACTGCCTTAGCCACCGCTTCGCCGCGCCCGCCGCCAAAACGACGGCGATGAGCCATCGCACCGCCAACAAAATCAACATAGATACCGCCCAGCTTTGGCTCATCGCGTTTGCGCAGCTCCAGATGCTCAGCCGTCAGCACTAATGCCATCAGGTTGTCATCGTCATGCTCCAGTCCCCAGCGGGTAGCAAGAACAGATAAGGCGCCGTCTCCGGCGCCCGTTTCATCAATTAAGCAGATTTTCACTTCCGCTTTATCCTAAATAATTTGAGTTGCGTGGCGACAGCCAGAGAACAACAAATTCGCAAACCGCGAATTTGCTAAGCCCATGGCTACCTTCGCTAAGAGGCCGGGGTAACTTGTGTTATCCCCAGGAAACGCAGTGATTGTACGTGACCTGGGGACATAAGTGCAGCCGCTTAAATCAGAGGGAAAATCAGCCTTTAATCCCGTAGTGATCCAGCATCGCATCAAGCTGCGGCTCGCGGCCACGGAAGCGTTTAAACAGAGTCATCGGCTCTTCTGAGCCCCCGCGGCTCAGTACGTTATCCAGGAATGACTGCCCGGTTTCACGGTTGAAGATACCCTCTTCTTCGAAGCGGGAATAGGCATCCGCCGCCAGCACATCGGCCCACAGATAGCTGTAATAACCCGCCGCATAACCGCCGCCAAAGATATGGCTAAACGCATGCGGGAAGCGGCCCCATGATGGAGACGGCACCACGGCAACCTGTTTTTTAATCTCGGCCAGTGTCTCCAGCACTTTGGCACCCTGCTGTGGATTAAACTCGGCGTGCAGGCGGAAGTCGAACAGACCAAACTCCAGCTGACGCAGAATAAACAGCGCGGCCTGGTAGTTTTTAGCCGCCAGCATTTTATCCAGCAGCGCCTGTGGCAGAGGCTCGCCGGTTTCGTAATGGCCGGAAATAAAGGCCAGTGCGTCCGGCTCCCAGCACCAGTTTTCCATAAACTGGCTCGGCAGCTCCACCGCATCCCACGGCACGCCGTTAATCCCTGCAACTCCCGGCGTTTCAATGCGGGTCAGCATATGGTGCAGACCATGGCCAAACTCATGGAACAGAGTGGTGACTTCGTCATGGGTAAACAGTGCAGGCTTGCCGTTAACCGGACGGTTAAAGTTACAGGTAAGGTAAGCCACCGGTTTTTGCAGCGAACCGTCTGCTTTACGCATCTGACCCACGCAGTCATCCATCCATGCCCCGCCGCGTTTGTGCTCGCGGGCATAAAGGTCGAGATAGAAGCTACCGCGCAGCTCGCCGCTTTCGTCATACAACTCGAAGAAGCGGACTTCCGGGTTCCAGACATCAACATCATGGCGCTCTTTCGCGCTAATCCCGTAAATGCGGTTTACCACTTCAAACAGGCCGTTAACCACTCGCTGTTCCGGGAAGTAAGGACGCAGCTGTTCATCGCTGATGCTGTACAGATGCTGTTTTTGCTTCTCGCTGTACCAGGCGATATCCCAAGGCTCCAGCTCTTGCGTGCCAAACTCTTTCTTCGCGTAGGCACGCAGCTGCTCCAGCTCTTTTTTACCCTGAGGACGCGCGCGTTTCGCTAAATCTTCCAGGAAGTTCAGCACCTGGTCAGTGCCTTCCGCCATTTTGGTGGCCAGCGACTTAGTGGCATAGTTTTCAAAGCCCAGCAGTTGAGCCAGCTCGTGGCGCAGCGCCAGAATTTCGGCCATAACCGGAGTGTTATCCCACTTACCGGCGTTTGGCCCCTGGTCTGAAGCGCGGGTGGTATAAGCACGGTACATCTCTTCACGCAGGGCGCGGTTATCGCAGTAAGTCATAACCGGCAGGTAGCTTGGTACATCCAGGGTCAGCAGCCAGCCCTTTTGCTCTTTCGCTTCTGCCTGAGCCTGAGCGGCGGCCAGCGCGCTTTCAGGCATACCGGCCAGCTGGGTTTCATCGGTAATCAGCTTACTCCAGCCCATGGTCGCGTCGAGCACGTTATTGCTAAATGTGGAGCCAAGTTCAGAAAGACGGGCGGCAATTTCACCGTAGCGTTTCTGTTCGGCTGGCGGCAGGCCAATGCCGGACAGTTCAAAATCACGCAGCGCATTATCTACCGCTTTTTTCTGCGCGGTTTCGAGGCCGGCGTAATGCGGGCCGTCGCGCAGGTCGCGGTAAGCGTCATACAGGCCTTTATGCTGGCCGACCCAGGTGCTGTATTCCGACAGCAGCGGCAGCGTCTGCTCATAAGCGGCGCGCAGCTCCGGGCTGTTCTTAACCGAGTTAAGGTGGCTTACCGGGGAGAAAATGCGGCCTAAATGGTCATCCACTTCCGCCAGCGGCTGGCACAGGTTATCCCAACGATAAGGTGCGCCCTGAGCCACCACGCGCTCTACCTCCGCCCGGCAGGCATCCAGCGCTTTAGTCACGGCTGGAACCACATGTTCAGGTTGGATGGCAGAAAACGGAGGTAAAGAAAAAGGCGTGAGCAATGGGTTAGTCATAAGCGCAGTCCTGATAAATGTGAGTGGAGCGCAACGTGTGGCGCCTTAAACGTCGAAAAGCCGACGACGAACATTGAGTTAGCATGGGGTTAAGTGTAGTGAATTTCAATGGCGATGCGCGCTGCAGGCACATCAGGTGCAATGTCTGGCGGCGATTTAACCAGCGGCTGTCCCTCTGCGCAGGGGACCTTTTCGGGTATACTGTGGCGAATCCCCTCACCGATGCTCCTGGGAACCCAGTCTACATGCTCAGTTATCGCCACAGCTTTCACGCAGGCAACCATGCCGACGTTTTAAAACACACCGTTCAGAGCCTAATCATTGAGTCTTTGAAAGAGAAAGATAAACCGTTTTTGTACCTCGACACCCATGCCGGGGCCGGGCGTTATCAGCTATCCTCAGAACACGCGGAGCGTACCGGAGAGTACCTGGACGGCATTGGCCGTATCTGGGGCCGTGACGATATTCCGGATCTGATGAAACCTTATCTCGGCGCTATTGAGGCGCTCAATCGCAGCGGCCAGCTGCGTTACTATCCAGGCTCCCCGCTGGTTGCCCGCCATCTGCTGCGCGAACAAGACAGCCTGCAGCTGACCGAGCTGCATCCGAGCGATTTCCCGCTGCTGCGCAGTGAATTTCAAAAAGATGCCCGCAGCCGGGTTGAACGCGCCGATGGCTATATGCAGCTTAAAGCGAAGCTGCCGCCGGTTTCCCGCCGTGGGCTGGTGCTTATCGACCCGCCTTATGAGCTGAAAACCGACTATCAGGCGGTGGTGGATGGCATTAAAGAAGGTCACAAACGTTTCGCCACTGGCGTTTATGCATTGTGGTATCCGGTAGTTTTACGCCAGCAGATCAAAAGGTTGCTGAGTTCACTGGAAGCCACCGGCATCCGCCGTATACTGCAAATTGAACTGGCGGTACTGCCAGACAGCGATCGCCACGGGATGACCGCATCAGGAATGATTGTCATCAATCCGCCGTGGAAGCTGGAACAGCAGATGAATGAACTGCTGCCGTGGTTACATCGTCAGTTATCGCCGTCCGGCACCGGCCACACTACGCTGAGTTGGGTTGTGCCGGAGTAAAAACATTGCGGCGCTTTCTGCTACGGTATTAATCCACACCGGGGGCGATAATCGCCCAGAACTGGAGCAAGCTTAAGGTAATAGCCATGACTAAACATTACGACTACATCGCCCTTGGCGGCGGCAGCGGCGGCATCGCCTCTATCAATCGCGCGGCGATGCACGGAAAGAAATGCGCCCTGATTGAAGCGAAAGAGCTGGGTGGTACCTGTGTAAACGTCGGCTGCGTGCCGAAGAAAGTCATGTGGCATGCCGCGCAAATCCGCGAAGCCATCACCATGTATGGCCCGGATTACGGCTTCGATACCACCATTAATCGTTTTGACTGGAAAACGCTGATTGCCAGCCGCACTGCTTATATTGACCGCATCCACACCTCTTACGAGAACGGGCTGGGTAACAACAAGGTTGATGTATATCGCGGCTTTGGCCGCTTTATCGATGCTCACACCATCGAAGTAAACGGCGAGCAGCTCACCGCCGATCATATTCTGATTGCCACCGGCGGACGTCCGGGCCATCCGAATATTCCAGGCGCAGAGCTGGGTATCGATTCTGACGGCTTCTTCGAGCTGCCGGAGTTACCAAAACGTGTAGCAGTAGTTGGCGCAGGTTATATCGCCGTAGAACTGGCAGGCGTCATCAACGGGCTGGGTTCCGAAACTCATCTGCTGGTACGTAAGCACGCACCGCTGCGTAGCTTCGACCCAATGCTTTCAGAGACGCTGGTTGAGATCATGGCTGCCGAAGGGCCAACTCTGCACACCCAGGCTATTCCGAAATCTGTGGTTAAAAATGGCGACGGTAGCCTGACTCTGACTCTGGAAGATGGCCGCACTCTGACCGTAGATAGCCTGATTTGGGCCATTGGCCGCGAACCGGCAAACGACAGCTTTAACCTCAGCGTGACCGGCGTTGCAACCGACGATAAAGGCTATATTAAGGTCGATAAATTCCAGAATACTAACGTGGCCGGCATCTACGCCGTTGGCGACAATACCGGGCACGTAGAGCTGACCCCGGTTGCGGTTGCCGCCGGTCGTCGCCTGTCTGAGCGCCTGTTTAACAACAAGCCTCAGGAGCATCTGGACTACGAAAATATCGCCACCGTGGTATTCAGCCATCCGCCAATTGGCACCGTCGGTCTGACCGAGCCGCAGGCGCGCGAGCAGTTTGGCGATGATGCGGTTAAGGTTTATAAATCATCGTTTACCGCGATGTTTACCGCCGTTACCAGCCACCGCCAGGCATGCCGTATGAAGCTGGTTTGCGTAGGACCTGAGGAGAAAATCGTCGGGATCCACGGTATCGGGTTTGGTATGGATGAGATGTTGCAAGGCTTTGCTGTCGCGCTGAAAATGGGCGCAACTAAAAAAGACTTCGATAACACCGTTGCTATCCATCCGACGGCGGCGGAAGAGTTCGTTACTATGCGTTAATCACGGCTGCGCCGTGAATATGCAAAAAACTGGCTGCCAGCAGCCAGTTTTTTTATGCCTGCCGTCTGGCAATGAAAACAGTATAAAGTTTGATTACAACCGCACCCGCTCGCCATCCTCCGGAATGCTGACCAAAGCCTCAAGATGATGGAGCGCGACAATATCGCGAATATCCTGGCGGGTCTGTCCGTAATGATTTACCGCCTCCATATGAGTGGCAATAATCTGTGCGGATGGCAATACATTATGTGTACGGATTACATCCTCTTTTCCCATGATAATGGGGCCATATTTTTCCATTAGTGCATAACCGGTATTCAATATGACGATATCAGGCTGATAAATTTTCAACGCATCTTCTACTTTTTGCGTCCAGATAGTGTCACCCGCGATATATATAGTTTTTTCATTTTGCGCCTGCATAATTACGCCAACCGCCTCCCCCAGCATTTCGCCTTCTGGCTGTTGCTGAAAAACTTCATCACTACCGTGCTGGCATTCAATCGGCGTCAGCTTAATGCCAAAAAAGTCATTATCTTCGCCAATAATATGCAAATTAGTAAAGCCATCTTCTTGCAGCTCACTCATATCGGAGGCATTTTGCACGAAGATATACATATCACGCGGTATCAGCGCCCTGGCCGCCGCATCCCAGTGGTCGGCGTGGGTATGGGTGACGATAACCGCATCCACATCAATAATTTCAGATACCGGAATAGGCAAATCAACCAATGGGTTACGCCGATGACTATTCATGGTAAAGGGAAAACCTGGGAAGGCCCCTTTGGCAGATAACATCGGGTCAAGGAGAAGTTTTTTACCCGCATAATGAATAATGGCAGTGGCGCTACGAATCTGATGGAACATCATAATAAGTCTCCTCCTGAATATTCAGGAAATAATCACAGGAATATAAAAACGGCTATGGATAATTAATCAGAATCACTCATTTGAAATAGCCAAATAAATTCATAGCTACCAGATGTTAGATAAACCTATATTTATGGCCAGGTTTAAATGTATTTTCTAATTAACCGTGTCGATGAAGCTATTTTAAGCCGGAGCGACTTATTCCGTGAGAGGGGCAATTGTCAAAAGACGATGATATCGGGCCAGGATCGCCAGCTTTTTGGCCCGACGGCCCCGCGCAGCGTCACGCCCCAGCAGGCAGGCAATCTGCTACACTGGCTGCCCAAACCGGTAATGGAATGACACACTATGAATGACATCACTTTCTTTCAGCGCTTTGAGCATGACATTCTGGCTGATTTAAAAACTATCACTATCCGCGATGCCAGCGAATCCCACTTCAAAACCGGAGATATTCTGCGTGTCGGGCGGTTTGAAGATAATCATTATTTTTGCACGATTGAAGTGCTGAGTTGCAGCCCGGTAACGCTGGATCAGTTAACCAACGAGCACGCCCGCCAGGAAAACATGGCGCTCGACGAGCTAAAACAGGTGATTAGCGAAATCTACCCCGGCCAGAACCAGTTTTACGTAATAGCGTTTCGGCGTATTGAAGCCTAAGCAACGCCAGTAGAGACTTTAATTAATTAAAATCCCAACCTGCCCCCGCTCCTGCCTCCCCCACCAGCTATAGTGAAGTAATAGCCAGGAGGCACAGATGATAGAAATTGAAACCCCACGCTTAAAAATGACGCAAATCCGAGCCAGCGATTGGGCCTTTTTTTCCGCGCTACAGCGCGACCCCGAAGTGCTGCGTTTCGTTGGCGATCCGCTGCCGGAAACCACTCTACGCGCGGCCTTTGAAACCCGGCTGCCGCGCTGGTCACCGGGTAGCCGCCACTGGTTGTGCCTGGTTTTGCGCGACAAGCAAACCCAGCAGCCGCTGGGGCTGAGCGGCTTTGTCTGGCGAGAGCCTGGGGTTTCGGAGGTCGGCTTTATGCTAGATCCCGCCGCGTTTGGCCAGGGATACGGTAGTGAATCGTTGCGGGCCGTTTGCCGGATGGCTTTTTCTAACCCTTCAATGCGTAAGCTCACCGCGACGGTTACCGTCGGCAACCAGGCTTCGCGCAATACTCTGGAGAAATGTAATTTCCAGCTGGAAGGATGCCTGCGGGAAAATTACATGATAGGCGGCGAATGGAAAGATGACTGGATTTTTAGCCTGCTGCGCCGGGAGCTAGGCTGATCCGGCGCAACAATTATTTCATTACAGGAACATGCCACCTGAAACCTCAATCCGCTGAGCGTTCATCCAACCCAGCTCGTCGCTTAGCAGCGCCGCGATAGCATCGCCGATATCGTCCGGCAGACCGGTGCGGCCCAACGCAGTCTGGCTGGCAACCATATCATTGACCTGCTGATTATCACGCACAGTCCCGCCATTAAAATCAGTGGCGATTGCTCCCGGCGCGATAACGTTCGCCCGGATGCCCCGTGCGCCCAGCTCTTTCGCCTGGTAACGCGTTAGCACTTCCATTGCCCCTTTCATTGCCGCGTAGGCGCTGGCGCCCGGCATAGCGAAACGAGCCAGACCACTGGATACGTTCAGTATCCGGCCGCCGTCCGCTATCAATGGCAGCAGGATCTGTGTCAGGAAGAATGGCCCTTTAAGATGTACGGCCGCCAGGTGGTCAAATTCCGCTTCTGTGGTTTCGGCATAAGGCTTATGCAGACCAGTACCCGCGTTGTTGATTAAATAATCAAATGTATCGCGCTGCCAGGTTTCCCGCAGGGCGTTGGTCACGTGAGAAGCAAACATTGAGAATGTTGAGCTGTCGCCAACATTCAATTGAATTGCAACGGCTTTTCCGCCCTGAGACGTGATTTCATTGACGACCTTCTGCGCCTCATCTTCACGATTTTGCCAGGTGATAATAATGCCTGTTCCCCGCGCCGCCAGCTTCAGCGCCGCGTTTTTTCCCAGTCCACGGCTGCCGCCGGTAATTAAAGCAATACGTTGTGTCATTTTCAGGCCCCTTTTACGGCTTCAGAATATGAAACTAAGCTTATTACTTGCACCAAAGACAATAAATACCCAAAATTACGCATCACTGTTTCACTACCAACAACAATACGCGATATTGATGGATAAAATTCATGCAATGCAGCTGTTCGTCCGGGTGGCGGAGCTGGCCAGTTTTAGCCGGGCAGCCGATACCCTGGGTCTACCAAAGGGTAGCGTATCGCGCCAGATTCAGGCGCTGGAGGATCAAGTTGGCGTACGTTTGCTCCAACGGACGACCCGCCGGGTACAGCTAACGCCAGACGGGCAGATTTATTACGAACGCTGCCGCGATCTATTAGCCAGCGTCGATGAACTGGATAATTTGTTCCATAGCGATCCGGCAACCATCAGCGGGCGACTCCGGGTCGATATGCCGGTCGGAATGGCTAAAAACCTGGTCATTCCACATCTGCCTGCATTCCTCCAGCAATATCCAGGCATCTCCATCGAACTTGGCAGTACCGACCGCCGGGTCGATCTGATTCAGGAAGGATATGACTGCGTGGTGCGCGTTGGCACCTTGAAAAGCTCAGGCCTGATAGCGCGGCCCCTGGGTCGCCTTAGTCAGATAAACTGCGCCAGCCCTGATTATCTGGCCCGTTTCGGCTATCCTGAAAGCCCGGAAGACCTGAGCACCCATGCGATGGTTCATTACAGTGGAGATCTTAGCGCTACGCCGCAGGGCTTTGAGTACTGGGATGGCAGTAACAACCAGTGGATTAAAACCGGTGGCGTAGTCACGGTAAATAGCACGGAAACTTACCATGCATCCTGTCTGGCGGGTCTTGGGATTATTCAGGTTCCGCGTATTGGCGTTAAGCAGGCTCTGCGCAGCGGTGAGCTGGTTGAAATTCTGCCTCAGTATCGGGCGCAGCCAATGCCGGTATCGCTGGTCTATCCGCACCGACGTAATTTATCGCGCCGGGTATATGTCTTTATGGAGTGGCTGGTCGGGTTAACCCAAAATTATGTCGATTGACCGTTGGCTATACTGTGGAAAGTATGGCTGCACAACAGAGTGAGATTAAGGAAGCACATGACACAGAGTGATGACGATAAACGTCCCGTTCAGGAACTCCGCTATCAGCCGGTTAAAAAGATAGAAACAGATGAGAAACCACAGGTAGCGCCTGAAAATGAACAGCATCACGCTAGTCAACATGATGCACTGCATCTGGTGGGCCACGCCGTAGATACCGTACAACGTAATCCCATCATTGCCCATTTGCTGCGCGCCACCGAACGCTTTAACGACCGGCTGGGCAATCAGTTTGGCGCGGCGATAACCTACTTCTCATTCCTGTCGCTGATTCCAATAATGATGGTCAGCTTTGCGGCGGCCGGTTTTATCCTGGCATCTCATCCCACGCTATTGCAGGATATTTTTAATAAAATTCTCGATAACGTCAGCGATCCCACCCTCGCTTCAACCCTGAAAAACACCATCAATACCGCAGTACAACAGCGCACTACCGTGGGTCTGGTTGGGCTGCTGATTGCCCTCTATTCTGGCCTTAACTGGATGGGAAACCTGCGTGAAGCGGTGCGCGCTCAATCACGTGATGTGTGGGAACGCACCCCGCAGGATAAAGAGAAAATCTGGATTAAATACCTGCGCGATTTTGTCTCACTTATCGGGCTCCTTATCGCGCTTATCGTGACGCTGTCGATAACCTCGATTGCCGGCTCCGCCCAGACCCTGATTATCAATCTGCTTCATCTCGATCATATTGAGTGGCTCAAACCGGCGTGGCAGGGCATTGGCCTGACTATCTCTATCTTCGCCAACTACCTGTTGTTTTTCTGGATTTTCTGGCGGTTGCCGCGCCACCGACCGCGTCGTAAGGCGCTAATTCGCGGGACATTTATTGCGGCCATCGGCTTTGAAATAATCAAAATCATCATGACCTGGACGCTGCCAGGGCTGGTGAAATCCCCTTCCGGCGCGGCCTTTGGCTCGGTTCTGGGGCTGATGGCATTTTTCTATTTCTTCGCACGGCTGACGCTGTTTTGTGCAGCCTGGATTGCCACTGCTCAGTACAAGGACGATCCTAAAATGCCGGGCCAGCCAAACCGGTAATCATAAGGGGGAGCAATAGCTCCCCCTGGTAGTTTCATGGCAGCAAATTCTAAGCGTTAACTTTTATTTAACCTATTTCTGGTGTTTTCCACCACTTCACACCCCACACTCAGAGCTAATGATATATATTTTCCCTGGTTCACAAATTATCCACTTTTTGCTTGCTTTTCACTTTTAATGTTCACTTTCCGCGCGTTGAAATGTCCTGATGGCTGTGGCTATATAAAACTCGTTCGTCGCACATCAAATAAGAAAAAATTATATGCAAGCATCCATCGCTACACCTATCAATACCGACGCCACCGATACCCCCACCAACTCGCGCAGCAAAGTGCTGGTCGCTTCGCTGGTGGGTACCGCTATCGAGTTCTTTGACTTCTATATCTATGCCACCGCCGCGGTGATCGTATTCCCGCATATCTTCTTCCCCCAGGGTGACAGCACGGCGGCCACGCTTCAGTCGCTGGCGACTTTCGCCATTGCCTTTGTTGCGCGTCCCATTGGTTCCGCCCTATTTGGCCACTTCGGTGACCGGGTAGGTCGCAAGGTAACGCTAGTAGCTTCGCTGCTGACTATGGGGATTTCTACCGTGGTTATCGGCCTGCTGCCGTCTTATCAGACTATCGGTATTCTGGCTCCCGTATTGCTGGCGCTGGCCCGCTTTGGTCAGGGCCTGGGGCTGGGCGGAGAGTGGGGAGGCGCGGCGTTGCTGGCAACCGAGAACGCCCCGGCTCATCGCCGCGCGCTGTACGGCTCTTTTCCACAGCTCGGTGCGCCGATTGGCTTCTTCTTTGCTAACGGCACCTTCCTGCTGCTGTCGTGGCTGCTGACCGATGAGCAGTTTATGTCCTGGGGCTGGCGCGTACCGTTTATACTTTCCGCGGCATTAGTGGCGGTAGGTTTGTACGTGCGAGTTTCCCTGCATGAAACGCCGGTATTCGCTAAAGTCGCTAAAGCCGGAAAGCAGGTAAAAGTGCCGATGGGCACCCTGCTGCGCCACCATATGAAGCCGACTATCCTCGGTACGTTCATTATGCTGGCCACCTATACCCTGTTTTACATCATGACGGTGTACTCAATGACCTTTAGCACCGCGGCGGTTCCTAACGGTCTGGGCTTCTCGCGCAACAGCGTATTGTGGATGCTGATGCTGGCAGTGCTGGGATTTGGCCTGATGGTGCCGGTTGCCGGGTGGCTGGCGGATAAATATGGCCGCCGCAAGAGCACCATGACTATCACCAGCATTATTCTGCTGTTCGCGCTGTTCCTGTTCGACCCATTACTGGGCTCCGGTGAACCAACGCTGGTGTTGTTATTCCTGCTGGTAGGACTCAGCCTGATGGGGCTGACATTTGGGCCAATGGGGGCGCTGCTGCCGGAGCTTTTCCCAACGGAAGTACGCTATACCGGGGCATCGTTCTCTTATAACGTGGCCTCCATTCTGGGCGCATCGGTAGCGCCATATATCGCCACCTGGCTGCAAACCAGCTATGGGCTGACGTATGTTGGTTATTATCTGGCGGCCATGGCGATTATTACGCTGACCGCATTGGCGTTAACCCACGAAACCCGTCATCAGAACCTGTAGCACCCTGAGTTGGATAATCAGTTAAGGGGCCGGCAGCGGCCCCTTAATATTTTCTAACGGTTGCAGGATCCCTTATTGCGCCTGCTTATCGTATTGCGTCCGGGCCTCACGAAACTGGTCGCTAGAGGTGATAATCCACACCCACAGCGGCATCATCTGCACCAGCATCTCTTTACCCAGAGCGGTAGTAGCGTATTCCACCCGCAGCGGCTTCTCCTGATAATCACAGCGTAGTATCAGCCCGTCGCGCTCCAGATGGCGTAGGGTGCGGGTTAGCATTCTTTGGGTTACTCCGCTCAACTGACGGCGGATTTCCCCGTAGCGCAGCGGGCCACCGGTGCCCAGAATATGCAGCGCCCCCAGCGACCAGCGGTTACCGGCATGGGCCAGAATCTCACGCTTTAAGCCGTCGTCATCGTTACTTAATTGCTCGCAGAATTGTTGCGAAAATTGCAGCAGCGTCTCCTGCTCCCATTCCATATCACCCCCGGTATCACTCGTGTGCCTAATTGAATCAGGTGTTAGCTGATGTCAGGCTGTAAAGGTAAACAACAGGGGGAAAGTATGACGCATTCAACCAAAAAACCCGTAAACACCGTTTTGATACTTGGTGCCGGAGAGCTGGGACTGCCGGTGCTGCGCGCCATGAGCGCACAGGCCGCGCATAATCCAGGCCTTCAAATCAGCGTACTTCTCAGGAACGAAGCGGCGCAGGCAACTTCCGGTCTGTATAAAGCGCGGCTGGACGAGTTACAACAGCATGGCGTTAGCGTCACCGCCGGCGACCTGCAAACCAACAGTGTGGATGAGCTGAGCGCTATTTTTCACGGCTATGACGCCGTGATTAATTGCAGCGGTTTTGTCGGCGGGCCTGGGACGCAGCTAAAAATCACGCGGGCAGTATTGCAGGCAGGCGTAGCTCGCTACTTCCCGTGGCAGTTTGGGGTTGATTACGACATTGTCGGTAAAGGAAGCGGCCAGCAGGTATGGGACGAGCAGCTTGAGGTGCGCGAATTACTCCGCGCCCAGAGCGCGACCCGGTGGGTCATTGTTTCTACCGGGATTTTTACCAGCTATCTGTTCACCTCCGGCTTTGGCGTGGTGGATGCGCAAAGCAAAACGGTTTACGCTCTGGGCGACTGGCAACACGCCATCACCCTGACCACGCCTGAAGATATTGGCCGGTTAACCGCAGAGATATTTTTCCATCAGCCCGCCTTTATCAACCAGGTGGTGTATGTCGCCGGAGACACCCTGACGTATCGCCAACTGGCCGATTTAATGCAGACCCGTTGGGGCGGGGAGATACATCGGGAGCTGTTGGATAAAACCAGGCTACTGGACGACGTGCACCATCATCCTGATGACGTGGGTGCCAGATATCGCCTCGCGTTTGCCCGACCAGACGGGGTCGCCTGGCCTAAAACCAGCACCTTTAACTATCAGCAGGGAATTGAAACCACGACCGCAGGGCAATGGCTGGCTATGCAGGAGCGACAAGAGCCTGACAACTAATCACGATAGCCGCCCCGGAACTCAACTACGGGGCGGGTTGCCATTAATAGAACTAGCGTTTCAGCTGCGACAGAATCGTCCGGCACTGATTGTCACCACCTTCAGATGGCGATACCAGCGCCAGCAGAGCGGCAGCCGGAGTCACCAGTGTCGCCAGCGCAGCCGCCACCGCACCGCGAACAATCAGCGGGCCAGGCTTCACGCCATAATCCGGGTTTTTAAAGGTGCCGCGCACATAGAGCGGCGATCGCAGCGTGATCACGCGGATCCCCTTACTTTCCGGCGAGATAGTAAGATCCATAATCTCCTGGGCCAGGCTTAGATTGCCGGTAACGTTAATCAACGCGTTATCGGTATCCACCGCGAAAATATTGGGCCGTACCAGACCATTGGTCAGCGTAAGGTTAGCGGCGGCGCAGTTAATCCTGACTTCTTCATCGCCGAAAATGGTGCCAACAATGAAGTTGCCCACGTTCAACCCCAGGATCTCCATCAGGTTACGGCTGACCAAGCCATCGTTCATCAGCAGTTTCAGGTCGCCATTACCACTCCCCAAAAGCGCCGCTACCGAGTTGCCCTGGCCACGAATTTTGGCGTCGCCATTCAGCTCACCCAACGTTTTCTGCATCGATTCGATGTTTGGCATCAGTTGCTTGAGCTGTAAGCGACGTGCCTGAACATCCATATCACCGCGCATCGGACTGGCCCGCCCATCAAGATGAATATTGGCATCGATAGTGCCGCCAGCCATGCCAAAACGCAGCGGTTCTAACCGCAGATCGCCATTATTCAGCCGAACGTGGGTATCCAGATTGCTCAGTGGCAACGTGCTGCTATGCTCGATGCGCCCGCCTTTAAAGCGCACATCGGCATCCATCACATCCCATTTATCGGTTTCAAACCGGTCATAAGGCAGCACTTTTCCTGCGGGTTGGATAGTCCTGTCGCCGCGTCTCGCTTCAGCCTGACGCGTTTTTTCCGCCCCTTTTCCGGAATCAACGCCAATTAACGGCCCAAGATCGGCCAGACGCAATTGTTTAGATTCCATGGCCCCTTCCAGCTTCGGACGCGGTTTTCTCATGCTGTAAATCAGCGAGCCGTGAATATCGCTATCACCAATACGACCGTTGAAATTACGATAACGGAACACTGAGCCCTTATCGAAATCGAGCTTCGCCGTCAGATGTCCATCGGTTTCAAACGGTGGCGTATCGGGCAGCAGCACGCCGGTAAGCGGGTAGAGATCGCCCAGAGTATCGCCCGCAAAGCGCAGGCGCATATCCACCCCGCCCATCTCCATAGGATTGCTGAGGGTGCCTTCCAGAGCCACCCGAGTGTTACCAGAGCGCACATCGGCCTGCACCGGGAACGGCGTGTCATTTCGCAGTGCCAGCATTCCGCCCACTTTGCCACGCCCGGTAATATCCTGCTGGTTGTAACGCCCGTGCAGCGTCAGGCCAAATATATAATTTCCTGCACCTTTAACTTTGCCTTTCGCATCCCCGGTAACCTGACTGAACGGTAAAGGTTTACCGAGCGGATCGACCAGGATCTCCATCTGCGCTTTGGTTACGCTATCGTTGACCGTGATTTTGCCCTGGTCGAACAAAATATTATCGAGGCGGAATGACCATGCAGATGGCTGACTGTCCGCTTTATCCTGGCCGTCGCCAATTTTAAACGTCCAGTTGTTACTCTTTTCCGATAGCCGAATCAGCCGGGCATCGGGCCTTTCCAGCTTAATCCAGGGCAGATAGATGGTTTTGCTAAGCAGGGCCAGCGGTGCAAGAGTGGCATCCACTCGCCTCAGATGCACCATGGTAATGTCGGGAATATCCGGCGGGTTGCCCAGCAAAATATCCTGAGCATGAACGTGAGGCCACGGCACCCAGCTGCGCCAGCCAGTCTCATCTTTATTACGCTCCCACTGCACACCGAGATCGCCGCGGATAGCAAAGGGCCGATGTAGCGTTTGCGAAACCTTTTGGTTGATGGTCGGCTTAAGCCGATTCCAGTCAAAGGTCGCGATAAAAATAATGATAGCGGCCAGCAATATCACAAAAATTGCCGCCACCCAGCTAACAGCCTTACCTGTGCGCGTCATATTTCCCCTTCCATTTCCGGGTCAGCCAGTTTTAAAGATAGCCGACTAAGCGTATTTCGCGTCCTGAATGAGGGAGTTGGCACCAGATGTTGCAGAGTTAAGCGGAAAAATAGTCAAAAAAACGCCGGCTCAAGGGCCGGCGTGTTATTTACTATTGTTTTCAGGCGGGAGGAATATCCGTGACCTCTCCCTTCTCTTCCTGGGCAGGAGGCGCTGGCTGTGAAACGGCGGTAACCGTGTCCCAGCTCTGTTGTAGCTCCTTCATATTCACTTCCGGCTCGCCTTTCGGCTGCAACAGCACCAGCGCTATCGGCTGGGCCAATTGCTGGCGTAGCTCTTGATTTAGCTCATCGCGAGTAATAGAGCTCAGGAACTTCTGGCGGAGTTGCTGATATTGCTCAGGGGCGATATCCACCACCTGGTTTTGCAAAGCGCGCAGACGCTGGGCGGTAAGAGTTGGCGTCTGAGTGCGGGCATAAGCTGCGAACAGCGTTTGTAGCTCAATATTTTTCTGGGAAATAAGTGAGTCAAACTCATCCTGCGACAACCCTTCCTGGCGTACTTTAGCCAGCTCGCGACCGATCATTTCGGTGTTCGGCTTCAACCTTTCGTTGGCAGACTCAATCGTCATACCGCACTGAGCGCGCTGGTAAAGCACCCGGCACTCAAATCCCAGGTTAACGTCATTAGCCGCATTCTTGTTAAGCCCTTGCTGAATATGCCAGAACAGCGCCTCGCGGGCTAAATCCGCACGCCAGTAGCGCTGAATTGCCGCCACATCGCGAATCGGTTGCCACGGAGAGTCCCACATCAGCGACAGACGATCGCGGGTAACTTTGTCTGACATGATGCTAACCGCTGTCGTTTTCAGCGCAGACAGCGTCGGTACCGGCATCGGCGTTTCACGCTTGCCTTTCAGCTCGCCGAAAATACGGGAAATTTGCTCGCCCAGGTTGCGGCTATCAACGTTACCCACCACCACCAGAGTCATGGCATCTGGCGTATACCATTGCTGATAGAAAGCACTAAGCGCCGCCGGATCAACCGGATGGTTCAACGATTCTGCCGGGTCGTGGCCCAGCAGCGCTGAACCTTGCAGACGGTAACGCCACCAGCTGTCTTTGGTATCAGCAGGCCAGGTTTCGACCCGGTCGCTCCCTTTCAGAGCATTGTCGATACGCTGCGGCGTTATCTGCATCTGACCGACGGAGCGGGCCAGCCATGCGAGAGTTTCTTTAAGCGAATCATCGCGCTGAACCGGCAGGCTCAGCGCATATTGGGTTAAATCATAGGAAACTACGACCGGTGGCGGGGTCTGCCCGGCGGCCATAGACTGCTGCCAGCGAGCGGCGGTCGGAATTGGCTCACCCGTTAGCACAATACGCGGCAGAAAATGGCTAAATCCGGACTGCTGCGTGCTCTCAGCCAGAGAACCGGAGTTAACCAGTAATCGAATCTGGATACGGTCGTTGGGGCGTTGCGGCGTGGCCAATACTTGCCACTGGAAACCATTCGCCAGAGTTCCCTGCTGCCATGCCGGATCGGGTTGAAGAGGCTCAGCCTGAACATAGCTGGCGGCGGAGATCAGCAGCATGCCGCTGGTGAACAATCGTTTTGTGGTGCCCTGCATGTCTACCCCTGAAACATTCCTGGTAAAATGACCCACGTCTGCACGTTTTTTGTCGTGCAGTTATGCTTGTTTCTTTTTGACCGCGGAAATGAAAAAAAAATTCCGTAACGACGGGAAATAAAAAGCTAATTATGCGCAACAGCCCGCCGCCGGGGCAAGCGGCGACGGGCTGTTTAATGGGATTTAGGAGGAAAGTTCGCTAACTTTCGAGTCAGAGTGGCGATTATTCAACGTATCATCGAGTTTTTTGGCATCCAGCTCTTTAACCCAACGAGCAACAACGATAGTTGCCACGCCGTTACCTACCAGATTAGTCAGCGCACGGGCTTCAGACATAAAGCGGTCAATACCCAGAATCAGCGCCAGACCCGCTACCGGCAGATGGCCTACCGCAGAGATGGTCGCAGCCAGAACGATAAACCCGCTTCCGGTTACCCCGGCGGCCCCTTTTGATGACAGCAACAGCACCACCAGCAGGGTTATCTGGTGCCAGATATCCATGTGGGCGTTTGTGGCCTGAGCGATAAATACCGCCGCCATGGTCAGGTAAATCGAAGTACCGTCCAGGTTAAAAGAGTAGCCGGTTGGAATCACCAGCCCTACTACCGATTTACGGCATCCGGCCTTCTCCATTTTATCCAGCATGCGCGGCAGTACGGACTCAGAGGAGGAAGTACCCAGCACGATCAGCAGCTCTTCTTTGATATAGCGGATAAATTTGAAGATGCTAAAACCAGCGGCTTTGGCAATAGAACCCAGAACCACCACCACGAACAGAATACAGGTGATATAGAAGCAGGCGATAAGCTGCCCCAACTGCACCAGGGTACCCACGCCGTATTTACCGATGGTAAATGCCATGGCACCGAAAGCACCGATTGGCGCCAGGCGCATAATCATATTGATGATGCCGAAAATGACGCGGGAGAAGCTATCGATAACGTTAAAGATAAGCTGGCCCTTTTCGCCCAGACGGTGCAGGGCAAAACCAAACAGCACGGCAAACAGCAGAACCTGAAGAATATTACCGCTGGCGAATGCGCCGATAACGCTGCCTGGAATAATATCCAGGATAAACGCCACCAGTCCTTGTTGCTCCGCTTGCTTGGCGTATACCGCCACCGCACCGGCATCCAGCGCAGCAGGATCGACGTTCATCCCGGCACCCGGTTGCACCACGTTGACGATAATAAGGCCGATAATCAGCGCAATAGTAGAAACAATCTCAAAATAGAGCAGCGCTACGGCGCCAGTGCGCCCTACCGCTTTCATACTCTCCATGCCGGCAATACCGGTAACCACGGTACAGAAGATAACCGGGGCGATAATCATTTTGATGAGCTTGACGAATCCATCGCCGAGCGGCTTCATTTGAGCGCCCAGCTCCGGCCAGTAGTGGCCTAGCAGGATACCGATGGCAATCGCCGTCAGCACCTGAAAGTAGAGGCTTTTGAATACAGAGGTCTTCATAAGGGGTGTCCTTCAGCAACTAACGGCAGGCCTGGAATATGGTTATACGGCCTTGTGCGCTAAAAGTAACACCCTTACAACATATCAGATATATTCGCGTATTATATTTGAAACACCAATCACCAGATTTTTGAACTGACTCGCAAAAGCCCTGAAATTAACCACTCATTTTTCATGGTTTATTGCCTGACTGGGCGAGCAGAATGGCGGCAAGTGACTCTGGCTGTTGGGCTTTTGCAAAAAGATAACCCTGAGCCATATGGACTCCAGCCTCTTTCAGCCACTGATGCTGAGCATCGTTTTCGACCCCCTCAGCCACCAGCGTTAAGCCTAAACTATTTGCCAGACCGATAATTGCCTCGGCTATCCGCGACTCTTCCGGCAGGCTATCGACAAACAGTTTATCGATTTTAAGAACATCCACCGGCAGCGCCTTCATTTTTTGCAACTGTGCCAGGCTAGCGTACCCCATGCCGAAATCATCCAGCGCCACGGTCACCCCCGCCTCACGCAAAGGACGCAGTGCATCGATAGCCGCCTGAATATCGGTAATCTGGTTACTTTCGGTTATCTCAAGCGTCAAGGTACCCGGTGCAATGCGATAGCGGGACAACAATCCCTGCATCACCGCCGTGAGCTTGCAATGCTTTATTTGCAGAGCCGAGATGTTAACGCTGATATTGAGCATAATGCCGCGCCGTTGCCAGTTGGCCAGCACCCGGCAGGTTTCCTCAAGGATCCAGTCGCCGAAGTGCACCATCAGGCCACACTCTTCAATCTGAGTAATCAGGCCATCCGGCAACTCCCACTCACCATTTTCCTGCTGTTGACGCAACAGCACCTCGGCTCCGGCAATACGGCCAGTCGCCAGTTCTATCTGTGGCTGGAGCCATAATGCAAAGCGTCCGTTCTCCAGCCCGCTTCGCAGTTCATGGACTTCAGTGAGGCGGCGGTGTGCCAGCTCCATTTGAACCGGATCGAAGAATTGAATCTGGTTCTGGCCCAGCCGTTTTGCCGCGAAGCAGGCGGCAACGCCGCGGCGAAACAGGACTTCGGCATCAGCGCCCTGGAACTGAGTTGCTATCCCGATGCTCACGACCGGTAGCAGTTGCAGCCCCTGAACCGGCAGCCGGCTGGTTATCTCTTCACGCAGGCTCTCAGCCAACGCCATTACTCGCCATCCCGGCGTTAGTCCGCGGGCAATGACTGCAAAGATATGGGCGTTGATTTGCGCCAGCACCATATCTGAAGGCAAGGTGTCGCGAATTTTTCGGGTCAGGGTAAGCAGCAGCACATCACGCTGCTCATCATTTAATACTCCGGCGGCATCTTTAAGGGTGTCGCAGTCGATCACCATTAGCGCGCCATCTTCACTATCATCCAGATGCTGCTTTAAGAGAGCCAGGAGCAGCGATTTATTAGGCAGACTCGAAACCGGATAATGGGTGGCGGTATCAATCAGCATTTCATGGCGCTTGCGCTGAATGCGTTGATTGAGATTGTAAGCGCGTACTAACGAACCTATTTCATCATCATGATGCAGATTGAGAATGGGTAGCTGATAGTCCGACAAATCATCTGCAGGAACCGCATTGAGCGCCCGGGTGATTTTACGCAAAGGATGCACGATAAGCCGGTTGATACACCAGGTTAATGCCACAGTTATCATTAACGACAGCAATAACCAGGTCGTTGTCAGCGTAGATAAAGTGCTGACGATATAACGATACATGCGTTCGCTGTCTGCCTGTAGCACCAGATAGGCCAGCGGCTGAGGGTTGGCCGGGCGTTCCAGTGAATAGAGCGGCAGAGTGATTTGCACCGGCAGTTCAAACAGCCTGGCGATAAGCTGAGGCACCGGCTTTTCGGGTATAAAGCTTACCCGCAGCGCCTGAAACTGGTTTGGCAACACCACATCGGCCCGACCGATAATACCGGCAGGCTGGATCTGGTTGAGGATTATTTCTGCCTGGGGAATGTCAGCCTTCAGAATAGCATTAGATAAAGGCGCGCGAATCGAGCGCGCAACGCTCTCCATTTGCATGGCCGTGGTGTAGCGGTTTTGCTGCACAAAATGGAACAACAGCGTCACGCTAAAAATAAAAATAAAAACAATGGCGACGGTAGCAACCATCGCCATTTGTTTAATCGTTAAAGAACGACTGACTCGCAAACTGCCCCTCCGCACTCACTCACATATCGCGAATATCCGCGAATGCACAGATTATACTGCAAGACGCCTTCGGGAACCCGCGGTTTGCGTGCCTGATTACCAGTCTGCGTAAGGAACTAGCGGCTGTGGAGGCATATTCATATCTCCCTGCCAGCCAGCCTGAGAATAACGCACAAAAATCAAACCATGGCTTGGGGTGTAATCTTTAGCTTCCTGGATATCAACACCCGCGCCAATCGACCAGTTCGACGTAATGCGACGCTCGACCAGTACTCTGGCGGTGTAACCGAAACCATTTGAAGAGCTGCCCTGCTCGATATGATCTCTGTCTTTATAGCTATCGTCATTTGGCACTAAATGAGAAATAGGGAAGCGGCGCTCGTTGTCAGTCTGAGAGTGCGACCACGAGACCGAACCACCCACTTCCCACGACCAGTTTTCAGTACGCTGACGCCATACCACCGGCAGTGCAAAGGACACATATTTCTGCGGGCTGTAGTAACCGCCTTGCCCCAGAGAATAGCCGCTGAGATCGCGGTTATAGTGCCAGAGCATATTGGTTACGCCAACCGTCAGGCGGCGATTATTCTCATTGATGACTTTATAGTAATAACCGGTCATCCAGCGGACGCGCCAGTTATCTTCGACATTGCGCCCGGTGAGGCTATCAGCACTAAGACTAGACCAGACGCCATTGGCTTCCCCCCGGTCATAACTCATGCTCAACCCGCCGCCAGTCGCGCGCACGCCGCCCCACGTGGTGCCAGTGTTTGGGTCGCGCTGGCCACCAAATGACAGTACCGAACTGGAGATAGGCCGACGGTGGGCATTAACGGTATAACCGAATGGCCCGATATCGCTGCTATAGCTCAGGCCCCCTACGATATCGACCACGTCGAAGCCCATCGGGGTGGTACCAATATCGCCCGCCCAGGTTTTATTGCTCCAGCCTGCGGCAATACTGGCTCCGGAAGCGCGCTGGGTATGGTTTTTCACACAGGTTTTGGATGCGCAGGTCCCCCAGTTATCGCTAAAGCTCCCCCCGTGGAAACTACCGGCATTCATATTGACCACATCGGTGCGCATGAACATCCGGCCGTCATAGAGCGGAGCATCCACCTGGAGCATCGTGGTTTGCGCTTTAAGGTCGGAATAGCCCGGCGTCCCGCTTGAACCCCAATAATCATGATCCAGGGTGACATTCACATCCTGCTGTTTATATAAGTCGGCGGCGTCGCTGCGCACCCCGCGTTTCAGCCAGTCATCGCTGGCGTCGTTGCGCGTCAGGCGGGTAAAGGTGTCATTGTCCTGAGGACGGGTCTTGGTAATGCCAGAAGCGACCATGGCATCCCGCCAGGTTTGCAACGCCTTCTGCGGCTGCCCCTGGGTCTCCTGGAAACGCGCGCCGTCGCGCAGGGCCAGCGCGCTATCCATTGATGGCGGCTGCTGGCGGGCGCTGGTCATAATCCGGTCAAAAATCGCACCCGCCTGAGTCTTATCGCCGAGCGCGGCGCTGGCATTTGCCACCCGCCGCTGCACGCCGACCGATTGCGCTTCGAGTCCGCCCTGCGGTTTCAACTGAGCAAGCTCTGCCCTGGCCGCCGCCGGGTTGGTCTGCGCCAGGTACAGCTCTGCCAGTCCAAGTCTGGCATCGATATTATCCGGCTCACGCTGCAACACGTTCTGATAGCGGCTCTGTGCTTCCTGAGCATCACCACGTTGCTGCGCCCAATCCGCCAATGTCAGATCGATACGGGTTGATGGCTTCTGTTGCTTCAACAAAGCCACCGCCTGCGGTTCGTGGCCATTTTCCCGCAGCCGGTTGGCGTCTGCCATGGTGCGGTTAAACTCAAGCCGTTCGGCAAGCTCTTTAATATTGTCATTCCACTGGGTACGCGGCAGCGTATTCAGGTGACTGAGCGCCGCGTCATCGCGATCGGTGCCGGATAAATACAGCCCATAGGCATAAATCTGATCCGGCTGTCCCGGATGACGGGCGACAAAGTTTTGAAACAGGCTATTCGCCTCGCTAATGCGCCCACCCGAGGCCAAATCCTTAGCCAGGCGATAAGTTACCCAGACGCTTTCCGGATCCGCCGCCAGACGCTGACGCTGAATTTCAGCCGCCTGTAGCCACTGCCCCTGATTCTCCAGTTCGGTAGCCTGTGCCGAACGCCGGTCATCAATCAGGCTGCGTTCAATATCATCGATACTGCGGCGCTGGCTGGCGTTAAGCGTTGCCAGGAACTGCTCTGCCCGCTCCGGAGACTGGCGGCGATAGATATTGGCTAACCCGCGCACCGCATTGCTATTGCCGCTGTCCATACGTAACGCCTGGCGATAAAAACCTTCTGCGGCGCTATCATTTTTTTCCGCTACCGCGACGTCACCCAGCCCCAGAACCGCGTAGCTGTCGCTGCTATCGGTCTGACGCGCCAGCTGATATTTCTGACGGGCCAGCGCGGTATTATTGGCTTTTAGAGCATCATCACCCTGTTTAATAGACAACCAGTAAAGATTTCTCTTCAGCATGCTATCCCAGCTACTGCGGCTGGCATTATTCGGGTCGAGAGCAATGGCTTTACGCAGTTGCGCTACCGCATTGGCACGGTCATCTTTCTGAGAATATGCCTCGCCCAATGCGGCAATCAGATTAGCGTCGTTGGCCGCTTTGCTCAGCGCGACTTTCAGCGGCTCAATAGCCTGCTGGCCGCTGCCTGCGTCCACCTCAGCCAGCCCTTTCTGACGAGCGGCAAACGCCGGGTCTGATAGCTGTTTTTGCTGGCTGGCCAGTAGCTCGCGCGCGCTATCGGCATCATCGCCGCTATTAAATATCGATAGAAAACGCTGTAGCGAAGCAACGCTTTGTTGCCCTATCGGCATACGCTGGATGCGGGCCAGCCACATACCGCTGGCGGCCTGGTTTCCGGCATTGGAACGAGCCATCTGCTCCAGCATCGCATAGCCTTCGGCTTCGCGTTTATTATCGAAAAGAAGCTGAGCCAGGCGGCTTTGCAACGCGGTATTACCCGGCAGCCGTTTATTAAGAGCCTGGAGCTTGCCAATGGCTTCCTGCTCCCGCCCCGGTTTTTTCGCGACCAGCGACCAGTACTCGACCGCCAGATCGCCATCCGGCACGGTGCCGTTAAACAACTGCTGATAGGCGGCTATGGCATCATCGGTATGCCCGGTGGTGCCAAGTAATCGCGCCTGCTGTAGTTTCTGTCGCCCCTCATCGGAGGCAACATAGAGATTGAGCTGGGTTTGCTGAGTAGCCGCCGTCTGCGGAGCCCCCTGCTTCAATTTCGCCAGCAGCTTTTCGGCTCCGGCTTTATCGCCCTGACGCAGCAGGTAGCGGGCGCGGGCGGCGATGACATCGGGGTCATCGGGCGCAATTAATTCCAGGCGATACAGCGACTGACGAACCAGGTCGTCGCGCTGGGTAGCTTCACCCAGCCGCACCTGATCCAGCAGCTTTTGCTGGGGCGTCGTGTCGGCAAATGCCGGGGCGACGGCCAGCCCCAGCGCCAGAGTAAGGATATTTAGCGTGTGTTGGCGCATACCCGGCCCCAGTCAGGAACTAACTCGCCCTGAAGATTGAAACGAAAACGTTGCTGATCCCAGCCCTGGCCAAATAGCGTCAGCACGTAGCTGTAATAAGCGTTTTTACCTGGAAACTCATCGGTCACCCGCTTACGCTGGCCCGCCAAAGAAGCGCTCTCTTCCAGCATGGGCAGCAAAGCGGCGGAAAAGCCTACCGGCCCGTGCCCCTGTGAAGCCCCGGTAACAACATTATTCTTCTCGGTCGGCAGGTTATCTTTAGCCAGCGCCGCAATCATCGGTTCAAAATGTTTAAGCAGTGCGGCCTTTTGCGGGTCACGATCGCTCATCATTCCAACCCAAAGATAGACACGAATAGCATCGTAACTGCCGATAACCGGTGGTTTGGCGGGCAGCAGCCATCCTTTACCTTTCTGCCAGGAAGCCCAGTCAGGCGAAAAACCTTTCGGAGAAGTTTCTACCAAAAGCCGGTTATTACCCTTCGCCATTTTATTCCATGGCTCGCCTAAAGACGCGACCCTGGCCAGTACTTGCGGCGGAAGATAGCTTGGATTTAGGCGCCAGCGGTCTTTTTCGGTAAAACCAACCTGTCCCGGAAGTAACATCGCCCCCAGGCCCGGTACTTTAGTCACTTCATGCTTCGCAATCAGCGCCAGTAATTTCTCACCCAGCTCACGATAGCGGGCCTCATCCCACAGGCGGCCAGCCTCCAGCAGGCTCCAGGCAATCCACATATCCGCATCGGAAGCCGAATTGCTATCAAGCACAACCCAGCTATTGTCATCGGCTTTATGGCCCCACAGCCATGCAGGGAGATGGGCCGCCAGGTCGCCCTGAGCCAGGTTATTTCCCGTCCAGGCAAGCAGCCGATCGAAAGTTTCCCGATCGTTATCGACCAGGGCAAAGAACAATGCGTAGCTCTGCCCTTCAGATGTGGTTATCTGGCGCGGGTCGCTGGGGTCAATAACCCGCCCCTGGTCACTAATATAATCTTGCTTAAAGCTTTCCCACGCCGGCCAGTTGCAGGCAGCAGCGACCGGAGTCGCCACGGCCATAAAACTGGCCAGCAGAGCCGTTTTAATACTTCCACTGATGCTCATTTTATTCGTCATCCATGCCTAACCGACGGCGGCTGATGATGCGCAGTAAGCGCCACAGCACCCAAGCCAGCAGCACGACGCTTATCGCCGCAAATACCGCCAGCAAGATAGGATGGTTAGAAAGTGCATACCACAGGCGTTCAAACCACGGTAAATGTCCTACGTAATAAACATCTCCTACCCGCAGGCCATTAACCCCCGAGTCACGAATAATGACTACCGAGCCTTCCATAGCATCGCGTTTGCCGGAATCACTCAGAGCCTCATTCAGCAAGCCGTAGCCTTTGGAACTATCAGCCAGTAGGGCAACAACGCTCCGTTGCGAGTAGAACGGCGACTGGAATCCGACCACGGCCCCCATTGGGCCATTGGCCGACACGTTGGTTTCGGCAACGGGCTTACGGCTGCTGTCCGGCATGATGTTTGTACGAGATTCGACCCGCAGTGGGTTCTTAACCCAGCTTTGAGTCGCATCCACCAGCAGGTTTATCTGCTTATCATCTTTCAGCGCCGCAGGGATCGCGCCAATCAGCAATAGATCCGCATCATGGTTTTTAATCTGGCTACCATCATCGGTAATGGTGACTTTGCCACCGGCAAGACCGGTACGCGCACCAAGAGAGCCAAGTGCGTTAAGCAGCGTGGTGACCTGATCCGGGTTTGGTTGCGCTGGCATAACGGCCAGAGTTTCCGACAGGTCAGCCATACGGCTAAACGGGAACCCGGAGTTGGCGTAGGCATGCAAATCCGGCATGGCAATAAAGTGATAGTAGTTTGAGAAGTCCAGCGTTGAGTCATCCTCAATCACCACACGGTTTTTAATCTGCTGATAAGTCACGCAGTTATCCACCGAGCCGCCAGGCAGCGGATTCATAAACTGGAAGTCAAAGCGCAGCTGGTTCGAGGCCCCCAGACGAAGCGCCGGAATAGCCACATCGTCTTTTTTATCCAGCAGGCCCTGCAATACAGGCAGATGTAGCTGAAGGCTATTGCTGCGATCGCTTGGCAGCAGCGGGAAGGATTGCAGGAACTGGTTATTCAGGCTGACATCCATACGCGAACTATCCTTCGCCGGTGGTGAGGTATAGCGGTATTTCAGATCCATATTGATGCTGTTGGTACGCATCAGATACAGATCCGGCGGCAGATTCAGCGTGACGTTGATTGGCGATGGCGTCAGGCCAATTGACTGCAACTGTTCGTTGTAAGTTTTCAGCTCTGCGAAGGTGACAGGCCTATCGGTGTGAACCCAGTTAGGCGCATCGTAAGGTTTACGCTCGCTCAGCGGTTTCACACTGTTAACCACAACGCTACTGCCGCGGAATAGCACGTTGCCCTGGATAATCCCCTGCACCGCCTGGTTCAGATCTTTATCATCGCGGCCCATGATCACCAGCAGCTTCAGATACGGCCCGGCAGGATGATCGATCATTTCGATCGTCGGCCCTTTTACCGGCGCATGGTCGCGCAAGAAGTCGGGACGCTTATCGTTGGTAGCAAATACGATGGCGTTGTTTTGCGGCAGCGTGTTGTAGGAGACCGGGAATTTCTGACCGCGCCATCCGGCCTGTGCACCAAACCAGGATGCCAGCACGCCGGCTGCCTGTTGCATCCCCTGATCTGGCGCGCTGGCGAAGACCATTGGCAGGTTCAGCGGGCGTACATCGTTTTTATCAAAGAATGGAACCGGGAAATGCGCGAGATCGTTTTGCAGCAACAGAGGCTCAAAACCGATATCCAGGTTACTGTCACGGCTGACATCCAGCCACAGCGTCGGACTGGCCGGATTTTCACACACCGAACCATACTGGCCGATAAACTCAAGACGTACCTGGTTAAAGTCGGTGATATATAGCGGATCGATAGGAACCTGTACTTCCGTCTTTTTACCCATTTGCTCTTTGGCAAATGGCACTACGCCCATCAGTTCATCGTTCAGATATACCTTGAACTGAGAAACCACCGGGAGCATGGAAGGGGACGGGGTGAAGATAAGGTTAAGTACCGCTTTGGACGCTACTTCGTTGCTGCGCATACCAAATTCTACCCGCGCCGTCGGGTTGCTGCCGGTCATCACAATGCTTCCCGGAGGTGGTGCTACCTGAGCGAAGGTGAATTTCTCCTCACGGCCCTGCGAGCCTGGAGTACTGCCCAGGGTATAAGGGAAAGCATTAGGATTGGCTCCCGCGGCGGCCGCATCCTGCGCGGCGGTCTGACCGGGAGTCGCCGGAGCCGTCGCGGCGACAGGCGCACGTTCTGCGGGAACGCCCGCAGGCGAAGGAGCTGCCAGGCTCAGGCCCGCTGGCAGCATACTGAAGCCCACTGCTGCACATAACCAGGATAATTTATTTTTCATCATATTATCTTCATCTTTGAGCCATAGCCGAAGCCGGGTTGGTTTCGATTTCCGTACGCGCCGGCCAACGAGGAATAAATGAGAGCACCCAGTCGATACTGGTCGTCAGGGCACGGAAAATGTAGCGCACGGAGCTCGGTGCGAACTCCGCCAAATGCCGATAACCGCGGAACCCCAGCTTGAATATATCGACCAGGCTTTCCATCGGTTTATCTTCAGGAAAGTTGTCCTGCCACAGCGCCCAGGTATCAGCCCTGGCAAAAGTGCACTGAACAAAATCGATATGCTGTTGTTTGGTCATCTCAAGAAATTGCAGACCCACTTCCGAGTCAAACACGCGCACCACTTTGGCCGGGAAGAAGTAACCCTGCACGCCGCGTTTCAACATTAGATTTACGGTCTGGCCCTGTAGTACCGACGCCGAACCCTCAAGCTTTATCCCTGCCCCGCCGTCAGAGAAGTCTTGCACCGTACAAGGGAACATATGCCCATCGTCGCGAGCCAGTGCAGCCGGCATCGTGACCTCTACGCGGTGAGCCTGACGCACCTGTTTACTCTCAACGGAAACCGCCACTGCGCCGCCGAGAATAAGCATGTTGTAGAGCACCCAGACCATACTCACCAGTACCGTCAGAATTTCATTATCCGGACCATCTAGCAGCCGCCATACACCAAAAAACATGCCCAGAAGGTTGAACAACACCAGCAGCAAATAGGGTCGGGTAATTACCCAGTCCATATAGCGCTCTTTAACCAACCCACCCTTAGCAGTAACGTTGAACTTACCTTTATGGGGATTAATCAACGCCACCAGGGTTGGCGGGGTGATGTACCAACTCAGCACCGTCTCATAAATTTCGCTCCAGAATGAGTGGCGATATTTCCCCTGAATTTTGGAGTTAGTAAGGCTGGCGTGGACCATATGCGGCAACACAAACAGAGCAATCATGATGGCCGGCGCGTAGATGATGTAGGCGTGCATGATCAGGAAAGCCAGTGGTGCCAGTAAAAAGATAAGCCGAGGCACACCAGACAAAAAGTGTAGCATGGCGTTGGCATAGCACAGGCGTTGAGCCAGCTTTAAACCCTTACCAAACAAAGGGTTGTCCATACGGAAAATCTGCACCATACCGCGCGCCCAGCGAATACGCTGACCGATATGCGCCGACAGACTTTCGGTGGCGAGACCCGCCGCCTGCGGAATACGAATGTAAGCCGAGTGATAGCCCCGCCGGTGCAGGCGCAGAGAGGTATGGGCATCTTCAGTTACGGTCTCTACGGCAATCCCGCCGATTTCATCCAACGGCCCGCGGCGTATTACCGCACAGGAACCACAGAAAAAGGTGGCGTCCCACATGTCATTACCGTCCTGAACCAGCCCGTAAAACAGGTTGCCTTCGTTCGGTGCTTTACGGAATCGGCCAAGATTTCGTTCGAATGGATCGGGAGAGAAGAAGTGGTGCGGGGTCTGCAATACCGCCAGCTTACTGTCCTTAATGAACCAGCCGAGGGTGAGCTGTAAGAATGAGCGGGTCGGTACGTGGTCACAGTCAAAAATAGCGACAAATTCACCGGTTGCCTGCTTAAGAGCATTGTTGATATTACCGGCCTTAGCGTGCTCATGAGTCGGTCTGGCAATGTATTCAACCCCGACATCTTTAGCGAACTGGCGGAATACCGGTCGATCGCCATCGTCCAGAATCCATATTTTGAGTTTATCTTTAGGCCAGTCGATGCCAAGCGAGGCGTAAATAGTGTTTCTAACTACGCTAAGATCTTCGTTGTAGGTCGGAACGAAAATATCCACCGCCGGCCAGCTTTTCATATCTGCGTCCATAGACACCGGATGGCGGTTAAGCGGCCACAATATCTGGAAATATCCCAGCACCAGGACCAGCCACGCGTAAGTTTCAGCAAACAGCAAAGCCAGGCCACACACGATACTTACCGGATCGCTCCAGTCCAGAGTAGACGTAAAACGCCACCAGATATAGCGGCAGGATACCGTCAGCGACAGCACAATCATCACCAATGCGGCAAAACGCCCTGGTATCCGGCGAACGACCAGCGCCACGCTCCACAGCAAAATCAAAAAGATAAACTGCGACAATGGGTTAAATGGCTGGGTGATACACATCAAGGCCAGGATTATCGAGAATGTGCTGACCACCCAGAGCAAAATGCGCCGCAAACGGGGATTCACCTCCGCCAGCTGTTTTTGTTGTTTCACCACGGAGGCATTGGATTCAAAGCGATCCGGCAGCGTTTCCATAAAGTGGATATAGCGCTGATGCCAGGCACGCATTGGCTCACCGACACGCCCAACCCAGGACTGGCTATCTCGCCCCAGCGGACGCAACACCAGCAGCCACAAACTCTGAATGAGGTAGCGCAGAGGATCTAATGGTCGCGGTTTTTGTAGATTTATTTGCGGATAATAATGAGCATGATTACCGGTAATTTTTTGCCATGAGGGGCTTTCCAGGCGCAGAAATGTCCAGCCGACAATCGCCCAAAAGCAGCCCAGCCACGCGCTAAAAGGCGAAGCTTTTGCGCGCCGGTAGGTACGATAGCGCGAACTCAGGCGCAGGCCTGGCTCGGTTGCCAGGACCCATGAGAAGGGATTAATCATGGCGCACTTCCGCGTAACGCAACAGACACCAGTTGGCCAGCGTCAACACTTCCCTGGCAGACAAAGACTCGGGCTGGTATTCGCCAAGTGGTTGTTTAGCCGCCAGACACTCGGCCATGGCTTCATCACGATGCACCACCACCGGCACCAGACCGTGATGGCTCAAACGCCACAGCTGAAACAGGTCGCTCTGCAACTGGCTGCTAACGTTGAGATTATTCACCAGGAGATGATGATTTTTGGGGATTGGCTGCTGATGCAGACGCACGTGGCAGTTGCTGTCAGGGTTTAACACCATTAGCACACGCCAGCATAAAGCCAGCAGCGGCTGGCTGTAGCTTAATTCACCGTAAGGAACGTCAATGATTATCCAGCGGTAACGGTTAGCAGCCTCAATCTCTTGTAAAATTGCGGAAAAAGCCGGGATAAGTTTATTGAGCAGGGCCGGGTCGCGGCGCTCTTCGCCGCTAAGCTGGCCAAATGGCAAGACATCAAGGTGGGAAGTATAACGCCATGCCGACTCTCGCCAGTCGGAATTATCCAGCGTGTCACGCGCCCATCCGCGCGGCTTATCGTAATCAATATTGAAAAACAGACGCAGCAGGTTGTCTGCCGATCCATCAATCAACAATACTGATTCACCAAGCTGCTGCAAAGACCACCCTAATGCAGCCGCCAGCGATGAAGTACCCACCCCACCGCGCAGCCCCTGTATTCCAATCACGGCCATTTGACTTATCCGTATTATTTATAGGTATGCGAGAACTCAGCCAATAACGGCCAACGTTTGAGGGCTACTGCAAGGTGTTCGCTCTGGGAGATATCCGCATAATTAATCTCCGGCAGAGCAAAGATGCTACGCAAAGTTTGCACATCATCCTGAAAATCCAACAAGGGTGAGTCATCAATGTTATTATTGTTGCGCAATAGGATATCATTCATTTAAATGAATCTCCTCACAAAAAAAATCGTTTATTTGTCATGCCGTTGTTAATACCCGGCTTACACTTATGTTATCAACGCACTGTCAGGTTAATGGTAGATTTATATTATGAAATCTGCCATCCATCTGACACCGATACGCTTTTTTCATCGCGAGGCGCGATATGAATCCTGTTTTTCCCATTGGCATACATTCACTGTGGAATGAACTGCGAGATATGCCAGCGGGGGGTATCTGGTGGGTTAATACCGAACGCCAGGAAGATCTGTTTACATTCGTTAACGAAACCCTGGCAGCTCAGGCCCAAAATAGTCACGTTGCTGTACTAATGAGTGATGGCATCATACGCAATCACCTGGCATTTACCACCTCTGGGCCGGAAACCGTTCAGTTATTTTCTTTAAAACCAACGAAATCCAGCCTGGAATCACTGCAAAGCGACCTGTTGTGCAGCCGCTCACCGGAAAATTACCTGTTTATCCTGGCCTGCCACGAAACGTTATGGGATGTCTATTCCGCACCACAGTTACGCAGATGGTTGCAGAAACTTAATCGCTGGGCGCAACACTACCGCTGCAGTTTTTTGATAGTGAATAACGGACGCGCCACAGATCGCTTTACCTCGTTGTTAATTAACGAATACCGTGGATTAGACGGGCTGGCCACTCTGCAATTTCTGGGTGAAAAATTCCGTCTCGATGTTGAATTTTGGTGCAACGATAGTGGGGTCAGCGCCCAACAGCACATCATGCTGGACTATAAAAACGGCAGCTGGAGCCAAATGAACGAGAGTACCAGCGCTCCACAGCCACTCAATGATACGCGGCAAATTCTCAGCCATATCGGGGTTCTGGAGGGTGCGCCCGCGCTTTCAGAGCACTGGAAACTGTTCGAAAATAACGACGCACTTTTCAATGCTGCCCGAACCTCGCAGGCAGCAACCATCGTCTTTCAGCTCAGTCAAAACAGCCAGATAGAGCAGATGGCAACCATGATCCATACTCTGCGTCGCCAGCGTGGTAGCGCGCTGAAACTGGTAGTGCGTGAAAAAAATGCCTGTCTCAGAGCCACCGACGAACGTCTGCTTCTGGGCTGCGGAACTTCGCTTATTGTCCCATGGAACTCGTCTTTATCGCGCTGCCTGAGCCTGATTGAGAGTATTCAGGAGCAGAAGTTTACCCGCCATGTTCCGGAAGATATCCAGGTTCTTCTACAGGCGATGCATCCTTTAAAACAGCGTGGTTATTTAAAATGGGAAGAGTTCTGCCAGTCACTGGATAATATTCTCACCAACCCGCTGATACCTGAAGATAACCGTGGCCTGCTGGTTGCGTTACGACCGGTTCCAGGATTAAAAGTGGAGCAACTATTAACGCTTTGTCGTCCTAACCGCTTAGGGGATATTGTGACGCTTGGCGATAATCGGCTCTATTTATTCCTTTCGTTCTGCCGGATCAACGATCTTGATGTCGCGTTAAAGCATATATTTCCATTACCGATAGGCGATCTCATTTCTAATCGGGTGGTGTGGTTTGAAGATAAACAAATAGCCGCTGAATTAACGCAAATGCGTATTAGCGATCCCGCACAGCGCAGCCGGCCATTACCGGATTTAACCGTCCAGCAGCCGGCCGTTAATGCCAGCCATGACGGCAAAGTATGGCGGCGTAACCCGCAGCCAGTGGTTCTGCTAAGAGACAATTTGTCACAGGAAGAAATATGATGGGCATCAGCGATATCATAGAGCTAATTCTATTATGTGCAGTTATTTTTATTCCACTTGGATATAACCTGCATCGCTGGCTTCCTAAAATCCGGCGAATGCTGCCTTACACGCTATTAAAGCCTCGATATGTTAAACCGGCGGGAGTTTTGCGCCGCGGCGTTGGTAACAAGATAGAAAAAGCGAATGACTAAACAAAATACTCAAATGCCGGGTGTTCCGCCATTCTGGCAGCGCTGGCGCGGTCTTAGCGGCTGGAACTACTACTTTTTACTGAAATTCGGGCTGCTTTGGGCGGGCTACCTGAATTTTCATCCTATGGCTAACCTGGTATTTATGGCGTTTCTGTTGGTACCGCTGCCAAACGAGCGTCTGCGCCGCATACGGTTTTGGATTGCGCTGCCGGTAGGTATCGGCCTTTTCTGGCACGACACCTGGCTACCCGGCCCCGACAGTATTATGAGCCAGGGTTCTCAGCTGGCAGGCTTTAGCTGGAACTATATTCAGGATCTGATTTTCCGCTTTATCAACTGGCAGATGATAGGTGCAGCCTTTGTGCTGTTGATTGGTTATCTGTTCTTGTCGCAATGGGTTCGGGTTACGGTATTTGTCGCCGCCGCACTTATATGGCTGAACGTGCTGACAATCGCCGGCCCTTCATTTTCACTGCTGCCAGCAGGCAACGCCCCGGCAGCTACCGTAGCGAATGGCACGACGGCAAGCTCCGTCGCTTCAGCAGCCAGCGGCAGCGGCGACATTCCGCCGCAAACTCAGCCCCCCACCTCGCAAAACCTTGGGGCCTGGCTGGATGCATTTCATGCCAGCGAATCTAAACGCCAGACCACATTCCCGGCCTCATTGCCGGCTGATGCTCAGCCTTTTGATCTGCTGGTAATTAATATTTGCTCGCTGGCTCAAGCCGATATCGATGCCGTAGGCCTGGCTAACCACCCGCTATGGTCGCACTTCGATATTGTGTTCAAAAACTTTAACTCCGCGACCTCATACAGCGGCCCGGCGGCCATTCGCCTGCTACGAGCCAGCTGCGGGCAGCCAGCCCATAGTGCGCTTTACCAGCAGGCCGGAAATAAATGCTACCTGTTCGATAATCTGTCAGCTTTGGGCTTTACCCAGCACCTGATGCTGGATCACAACGGACAATTTGGTGGTTTCCTGAAAGAGATTCGTGAAGACGGCGGTGTCCAGACTCCACTGATGGATCAGGCTGGCCTGCCGCTGAACCTTCAGGCATTCGACGGCTCGCCAATCTATGACGATGCGGCGGTGCTTAAGCGCTGGCAGGAGACATTGCAAAAAGAGAATAATCCTCGTACAGCGACCTTCTATAACCTGCTGCCACTGCACGACGGTAACCATCTGCCGGGCATCAGCAAACCAGCCGACTATAAAATGCGGGCGCAGAAGCTGTTTGATGAGCTGGACGCCTTCCTGACCCAGCTGGAAACATCGGGCCGTAAAGTGATGGTTGTGTTGGTGCCGGAGCACGGTGCGGCGCTAGTTGGCGACCGGATGCAAATATCCGGGCTGCGCGATATTCCAAGCCCGAATATTACTCATGTACCAGTCGGCGTGAAATTTATCGGTATGAAGGCACCGCATCAGGGTGCGCCAATAGAGATAACCTCGCCGAGCAGTTATCTGGCGATTTCTGAGCTGGTTGCCCGCTCAGTGGATGGTAAAAACTTTACGGCTGATAACGTGGATTGGAGCGGTTTAACCAGCAATCTGCCGCAAACGGCGCCGGTGTCGGAAGACTCTAACGCTGTTGTGATTCAGTACCAGAATAAGCCGTATGTGAAGCTGGGCGGCGGGGATTGGGTTCCGTATCCGCAGTAAGTGGGAAGTAGCGTTAAGCACATGATGTTAAAGGGAAGCCAGTGGCTTCCCTTTTTGTTGCGGGTTAATGCGTTTTGCCGATTTTTTTGCTGGCAGATTTCGATATTCCAGTATTGGTTGCGCTCTTACATTTACCTGTTCATCGCTGGCGGGCAGGTTATATCCTGCGAAACAAAAGTGAACGGAACCTTCACCTGATTTCAGACGGACTCCAATAGGCAGATATCCATATGTAATGCCGATGCTGGTTGCGCTCTTTTATGTACGTAATGTCCATGTCGCCCACGGCACCCAGAGCGCGCAAAGGGCGGCTCCATCGCCGCCGCCCTCTGCACTCCCCGGCGACCGGCAAAAAAATCGCTGCTGCGCAGTTCCCTCCTGCTTCTTGCGGCTGCCTGCTCGGGCACGGGCGGTATGCTGCGGCCATGCAGCTCCCGCCCTGCGCTCACATCCCTGTGAGCGCTCCCGGTCAGCCGCAAACGCGTCGGCGATTTTCAGCCGGGAATATGCCGCTTCAGTTTTAAGCTGTTTCAGCGATTACCCTGTCGCTGTAAGAAAAAATAATTACAGCAATATTCCCCCCCATCCGTCCCGGCGAACCGAAGCGCTGACGCAGACGGTCAGACCGACAGGACGTCGGGCTGAGGCGGAACAAGACAGGATGTCGCGTACCGCCGACCGCCGGAAACAGCGCGGGAGGCGAGCGAAATGCGCAGCACCGGGACGAACAGGGGCCGCTGGGTTTGTAAAGGGGCTGTCGGCACAGCCCCTTTACCCGTTCACGTGTGATGTGCAGGTTATATTCCACAAAACGCATGTGAACGGAACATGCGCTCACTCAGCATAAATCGCCCCTAATGACCGACAACTAAACTCAATAGCTAAGATGGTAAAGGGGCCGTCGGTACAGCCCCACTCCCCTCATCCTCATCCACCGCAAAACACGCCACCAACTGACCGCGATAATCCTTAAGCTGCGGCTGAACCTCCGTACAAGGCCCAAAGCGTCGGCGGCAGCGGGCGCTGAACGCACAGCCCGGAGGCGGGTTAAGCGGGCTGGGCAGTTCGCCAGTGAGCTTGATTCGCTCGCGGCGCTGCTCCGGATTCAGACGCGGCGTCGCCGAGAGTAGTGCCTGGGTGTATGGATGGCGCGGATTATTGAATACCTGATCTTTGGTACCCTTCTCCACGCAGCGACCCAGGTACATCACCATCACCTCATCGGCTATATGCTCCACCACCGACAGATCGTGCGAGATAAAGACATACGACAGCCCCAAGTTCTGCTGTAAATCCATCATCAGGTTCAATACCTGAGCGCGCACCGACACATCCAGCGCCGATACCGGCTCATCGGCAATAACCACATCCGGGTCCAGCATTAAACCGCGCGCAATGGCAATACGCTGGCGCTGACCGCCGGAGAACATATGCGGATAACGATCATAATGTTCGGTTTTTAGCCCTACCAACGCCATCATCGCCAGCGCTTTTTCACGCCGTTCGGCTTTGCTAAGCGCCGTGTTGATAAGCAAAGGCTCTTCCAGTATTTGTCCCACTTTTTTGCGCGGATTCAGAGAACCATATGGGTTCTGGAACACTATCTGAATCTTCTGGCGGCGCAGCTTCTGAGCCTGTGGATCGTGGCGCAGTAAGTCTTGCCCCTGATAGTACAACTGCCCATCAGACGGCGTTTCAATCATGGTCAGCAGCCGCCCGAGAGTGGATTTCCCACAGCCGGACTCCCCCACCACAGCCAGAGTTTTGCCTCGTTCAAGCGAGAACGAGACGCCATCCAGCGCTTTCACCAGACGCTCACCACCAAAAATACCCTTCTTCACCGGATAGTGCTTTTTGAGGTCTATAGCCTGTAACAGCGGCTGTTGAATTTCGGCCTGTAGTTGAGTCATTTGGTAGGCCTCCCGGCATCATCGAGTGGAAAGTGACATTTTGACCGGCGGCCATTGCTGAGCTGCGCCAACGGCGGCTCCTCACGGCGACAGCGTTCCTCGGCATAGGGGCAGCGCGGATTGAGCAGGCAGCCCGTTGGCCGATCGTACTTACCCGGAACCATGCCCGGCAGCGACATGAGCCGCTCCTTGTCCTGAGCAAATTCCGGTAGCGCGCGGAGCAGAGCCTGAGTGTAAGGATGGCGAGGGGCGCGAAACAGCTCATCTGCCGCCGCACTCTCAACCACCTGCCCGGCATACATCACGATGATTTTATGGGCCGCTTCGGCCACCAGCGCCAGGTCATGAGTGATAAGAATCAGCGCCATGTTCTCCTGACGTTGCAGGGAGAGCAGCAGTTCAATAATCTGCGCCTGGATTGTCACATCCAGCGCCGTGGTCGGTTCATCGGCAATCAGCAACTTAGGACGGCAGGCAATCGCCATAGCAATCATTACGCGCTGGCTCATACCGCCGGAAAGCTGATGGGGGTACACATCCAGCCGGGAAGCGGGATCGGGGATCCCCACCTGAGTCAGCAGGTCGATAGCCCGCGCTCGCCGGGTGCGGCGGTTGCCCCCCTGGTGAACCTTAATCGCCTCCATAATCTGATAACCCACGGTAAAGCACGGATTAAGGCTGGTCATTGGATCCTGGAAGATCATAGCCACTTCCGCACCCACCAGATTGCGCCGCTCTTTTTCAGAGATCTTTTGCAGATCCTGGTCGCTAAACGTGAGCCGTTCGGCCATTACCCGGCCAGGGAAATCAATCAGGCCCATAATCGCCAGCGAACTGACCGATTTACCGGAACCGGACTCACCCACGATCCCAACAACCTGGCCCTGCTCTACGCTATAGCTCACCCGGTCAACTGCGCGAAACGCGCTGCCTTCATCCCCGAAGTGAACCGATAATTTATCTACATTCAATAACGCCATCGGGAACCTCTTACTGCTTCAGCTTGGGATCGAGTGCATCGCGCAGCCCGTCGCCCATCAAATTAAATGCCAGTACCGTGAATAGAATTGCCAGGCCAGGGAAGGTCACCACCCACCAGGCACTCTGGGCAAACTGCAACACGTCAGACAGCATGGTTCCCCATTCCGGAGTCGGCGGCTGAGCGCCCATTCCCAGGAAACCCAGTGCCGCCATATCGAGGATGGCGTTGGAAAAGCCCAGTGAGGCCTGAACAATCAGGGGGGCCAGGCAGTTAGGCAGGATGTTGACAAACATCTGGCGCATTGCACCAGCTCCCGCCACGCTTGAAGCCGTGACGTAATCTCGGTTCACCTCCACCAGCACCGCCGCACGGGTCAGACGTACATAGTGGGGCAGCGCCACAAAGGTTAGCGCTATTGAGGCATTAATTATCGACGGCCCAAAAATAGCCACTAATACCAGAGCCAGCAACAGGCTCGGCAGCGCCAGCATTATGTCGACTAAACGCATGATGGTGGCATCCAGCGCGCCGCCAAAATAGCCGGCCAACAGGCCGAGAATGACGCCAAATATCAGCGACAGCACGACCACCAGGCAGCCCACTAACAGCGACAGACGTGCGCCATACATCAAGCGCGATAGCACATCGCGGCCTACATCATCGGTGCCAAGAATAAATTGCCAGCTCCCGCCATCCTGCCAGACTGGCGGATGAAGCAGCGAATCACGGAACTGTTCCGCCGGGGAGTGAGGCGCCAGAAAGTTAGCGAACACGGCAATCAAAATCATGACCACCACATACACCAGACCGACAACGGCACCTTTGTTGCGCTTAAAGTAATGCCAGAACTCGCGCCCCGGCGTCATTGGCGTGGGCGCGACCGTGACGCTTACGGTCTCAGGTGAAACTTGTGAAGACATATCGCCCCCTATTTTTTATGACGGATACGCGGGTTAACCACGCCGTACAGCAAATCAACCAGCAGGTTGACCAGGATAATCAGAGTTGCCACCAGCAGCACACCGCCCTGAACTACCGGGTAATCACGGCGCTGTAGCCCCTCGATCAGCCAGCGGCCCAACCCCGGCCACGAGAAGATAGTCTCAGTCAGAATGGCGCCCGCCAGCAGCGTGCCGACCTGAAGGCCAATAACGGTAACCACCGGCAGCATGGCATTGCGCAGAGCGTGGATAAGGATCACGCGCATCCGGCTTAGGCCCTTGGCGCGAGCGGTACGAATGTAATCTTCGCCCAGCACTTCCAGCATCGAAGAACGGGTCATACGCACAATAACCGCCAGCGGGATAGTGCCGAGCACGATAGCTGGCAGCAGGATGTGCATCACTGCATCTTTGAAATCGCCCGGCTCACCCCAGAAGAAGGTATCAATCAGCATAAAGCCGGTCAGCGGCAGGGTATCGTCGAGGAAGACAGTATCGCTGATGCGCCCTGATACCGGCGTCAGGTTGAGCTGCACCGAAACCAGCATGATGAGCATCATGCCCCACCAGAAAATAGGCATTGAATAGCCGGTCAGGGAGATGCCGACTGCCGTGTGGTCGAACACCGAGCCGCGTTTTACCGCTGCCAGTACACCAACCGGGATGCCAACAATCACGGCAAACAGCATGCCGCCGACGCCCAGCTCCAGGGTGGCCTTAAAGCGCGGGACAAACTCTTCCCATACCGGGATTCGGCTCTTAAGCGAAATGCCTAAATCGCCGTGCAATACGCCGTAGATATAGTTGAGATACTGCTGCCACAGCGGTTTATCGAGGCCGAGAGCGGCCATAAGCTGGGCGTGACGTTCAGGGGAGATTCCGCGCTCGCCCGCCATAATCATCACCGGATCGCCGGGGATCATGTGGACAAATGCGAAGGTTAATAAGGTGATACCAATAAACGTTGGGATGACGAGTCCCAAACGTCGGAGTATGAACTGCAGCATAATCCGGATTCTCTTTAGTGTCCTGCGGATAAAAACCGGCAGGTGGCATTGCAAACATCTGGCAACCAGGTGCAACCAGGCACGACGCTAATCTGCGCCTTAATCATTGTTGGGAATTTCATCAGAAAAGTAGCGGAACCGCTCCGGGGCCAGACTTCAGCCGCCGGAGCGGGCGAGAGAAACCCTCTCGCCGCATTCGTTATTCAGCAATATCCACGTTAACGAAGTAGTGACCACCCAGCGGATCGACTTTGTAGCCAGAGACTTTCTTGCTCACCGGCTCAAATACCGTGGAGTGAGCGATGATCAGGGCTGGAGCCTGGTCATGCATCACGACCTGAGCCTGCTTATACAGCTCAATACGCTTGTTATGATCTTCCGTTGCCCGTGCAGGCTGGATCAGATCCTCAAACGGCTTGTAGCACCAGCGTGAGTAGTTAGAACCATCTTTAGCCGCAGCGCAGCTAAACAGGGTGGCGAAGAAGTTATCCGGATCCCCGTTATCCCCGGTCCAGCCCATCATCACGGTCTGGTGTTCGCCAGACTTAGCACGCTTGAGGTATTCGCCCCACTCGTAGCTCACGATGTTGGCTTTAACGCCAATTTTGGCCCAGTCAGCCTGAATCATCTCCGCCATGCGGCGGGCGTTCGGGTTATACGGGCGCTGCACCGGCATTGCCCACAGGTCGATGGTGAATCCATCGGCCATGCCCGCTTCTTTGAGCAGAGCTTTGGCTTTTTCCGGATCGTAGGCGTAGTCCTTCACATCATCGTTGTAGCCCCACATAGTCGGTGGGATCAGGTTTTTGGCTGGCTGGCCAGCGCCCTGGTAAACGGCCTTGATGATAGCTTCTTTATTCACCGACATGGTCAGCGCCTGGCGTACCTTCTGGTTATCCAGCGGCTTCTTCTCGGTGTTGAAAGACAGATAACCCACGTTCAGACCAGGCTGCTCCATCAGGTTGATCTTACTGTCTTTCTTCATGCTCGCCAGATCTGCCGGGTTTGGATAAGGCATAACCTGGCACTCACCTTTTTGCAGCTTGGCATAACGAACTGAAGCATCAGGAGTAATAGAGAACACCAGGCGATCGATTTTCGGCTTACCTTCCCAGTATTCCGGGTTGGCTTTGTAGAGAATGCGGGAGTCTTTCTGGTATTGCACCAGCTGGAACGGCCCGGTGCCGACCGGGTTCAGGTCAACTTTTTCCGGGGTACCGGCGGCCAGCATCTTATCGGCATATTCCGCCGACAGAACCGAAGCGAAGTCCATACCCAGGTTCGCCAGGAATGGCGCTTCCGGACGGGTCAGCACAAAGCGAACGGTGTTGTCGTCAACTTTCTCAATTTTGCTGATGAGTTTCGGCATATCCATGCCTTCGAAATACTCATAGCTGCCGCCAGAAACGTTGTGGTACTTATGATTCTTGTCGAGCTGGCGCTCAAAGGTATAAATGACATCGTCGGCGTTAAAGTCGCGCGTCGGTTTGAAATCTTTGGTGGTCTGCCACTTCACGCCCTTACGCAGGTGGAAGGTGTAGGTTTTACCGTCTTCGCTGACATCCCACTTCTCCGCCAGAGCCGGGTGCAACTCGGTGGTACCGATAGTGAACTCCACCAGACGGTTATAAATCTGGCGTGAGCTGGCATCGAAGGTGGTTCCAGAGGTAAAGAGCTGTGGGTTAAAACCTTCAGGCGATCCTTCTGAGCAGTAGACCAGAGTCTTTGCCTGGAGGCCGGTTGCAACCGTGAGCGCAGCCAGGCTGAGAGCAAGCTTCAGCAACCCCGGCTTGTTCAAGGAAATAGGCATTGTTGTGCTCCATTTTGGTGTGAGTTGTGTTTACCGGCGAACCTGTTTTATTTTTTTGCCCGGTTCGCTCGGGTGCGGCCTGTGAGTGTCTGGTTCTTCCTGTGATAAGCAGTGGTCAGAAGGCACCCATTTATCCCTAAATACCCTCTCGTGAGTAACAATCTGTCAACAGTTGATTAAAACGTCAATATGGGAGAAAAGGATTTGCGGAAGGAGTGAGAGGTGGCAGGCAAAGATTAAAAAAAGTACCAGCCGCATTTGTCAGCACATAAAAATAGTATAAAGGCGAGTTTTTAGAGATTAATTCTCCAAAATAGGGTGATTATTGGCCATATAAACTAATTTTGTTTTGGGCATAAATTCTGACTGAAACGATAAACGTTAACCGGTATATCGCTCAGGAAGGCGTGACCGCAGTAAAAAATGCTGGGTTAAAAATAAGCTTACGATCAAAAAACAGCGCAATTTGATAACAAAAAATGATGACCTAATGCGTAAAAAACCTAACGTATCCACCATTTATGTGATCAACGAAACGTTTTCCCGCCATTGTTCGTGCAGGTAACTGGAATCAAAAACAAAAAACCCGCAGTGTTGCCACTGCGGGTTTTTATAGGATCTGGTCGGTGAGAGAGGATTCGAACCTCCGACCCCTTCGTCCCGAACGAAGTGCGCTACCAGGCTGCGCCACTCACCGGATGCGCAAAAATCTTACTGCTGGCCAGATCCAGCGTCAAGCTCCGCTCCCGCTTAGCCACACACTATGCAAAACGACAGATTACTTCGCCGCCTGCGGTGCCTGACACCAGTTGTTCTTCTCGTTGATACCACCATCCGGCGAGGTGTAACCCAGGCAGCCGAGCATGGCATCATAGAGCTCTTCATGGCGATGGGTTACCTTAGCTTTTGCCTGCTGCTGAAGGTGAGCAAAACCACGCGCGCGCTCCGGAGAGGCCAGGAAGCTGTCGGAGGCCCAGACCAGAAGTGGCACCCGGAACTGCTCCGGTGGCGCCATGTTACGAGGCGTACCGTGCAACCGCTTATGGTCATCGATAGATTCACCGTGATCGGCAGCGTAGAAGACTATTGCCTTGCGATTACGCACCTGATCAATCACTCCGTGTATAAAGGTATCGGTATAAAGCACGGTATTGTCATAAGCGTTGATCAACTCTTCTTTGCTGCAATTACCGTCAACCCCCACACACTCAGGCGTCCAGCGGGCAAAGCTACGCGGATAGCGCTGAGCATAAGAGAAGTGAGAGCCTTTGGTATGTAAGATAACCAGGTGCTTTTCATCTGGATGCCCGTCTACCGAGCGTTTCAGTTCATTAAGCAGCAGCATATCGTCAACCGGTTTGCCGCGGTTAGCAGGCTCAGCGCCAATTTGCTCGCGATAGGCAATATTGTCAGCCATAGTGTTGCTGTAGAACCACAGCTCACTTTGCATAGCGAACAGGTCTGAACTAAAGCCAAGCTGTTTAAGCACGGCAAAAATGTTCTGCTCTTTCAGCGTGCGCTGCGGATTATCTTCTACCCCACCTTCGCGCACAAACATACAGCGCAGCGACAGTTTGGTTGCCGTATCGCAAGAAGTCCCGCGGAATGCGGCCAGATTCTTCTCTTTAGCCAGCAATGGCGTGGTATCACGGTCATAACCAAACATGCCCATATGATCCCAACGGGTGGTTTCACCAATGATAAACACCACCAGGGTATCGTCATTATCCTGAGGGGCGGTATAGGTGAATTTGGCCGCCGGATTCAGCAGCGAGCGGTGATCAGACGATTCATCAACCTGCGCCCAGGCGTAAAGCCCCAGCGCCGAAAGCCAGTTAGAAGGCAGATAAGAGCTCGCCACTACACCACCATAGCTTGGCAAATCCATACGTGAAACGCGCTCCTGGTCACTTTGAACTTTGCCAAGGTAGCTCAGCGGCGCCCAAACCAGCAGGCCAACAACCAGCATCATTGCCAGGTTTTTAACGCTGCGGCGGCGATCGCGCAGCTCATTTAACAGGGTAAACTGGCAGCGGTTAAACCAGATGAACGCCAGTGCAGGCAGGCTAACCAGCACTATCCAGCTAATAAGCTGCCAGCCGACGGCTTCTTTAGACAGGTCGATATCCGTGGTCATTACTGAGGCAATAATGCCATAACCGATAACCACGTTGAGGAAGGTCATGTAGTAGCTGGCGGCAACCGAGCACACCACGATGAAACTGGCCAGCACCCGCCAGACATTACGCCCCAGCAGCGACAGGAGACGTAAAAGGAAAAATGTGACCAGGGTACTCGCCACCAGCTCGGCAACCATGGCCGCGCCCTTCAGAAAGCTAAAATCAACCGAGAAGGATTCAAACCGACGGTAAAAAACGGCGATGTTAAGGAAGAACCCAATGTAGAGCGCCAGTATCAGGCACATCGTCTGTTGTGTTACCGATCTAATATATTTCATGCAAGATGCTCAGGGTAGAAAACGACCAATAATGTAACGAGATGTTAATCAGACCACGAGGTGTGTAGAAGGTTCGGGTTAGTTATAGGGCTCATGGCGATTAGAGAGGACTCATAACAGCGGAGGCCAGAGTAGAACATATTTCATTCAAAAAAGATTGCCTTTATTCTTAATTAGCATTCAGATAAATCTTAATTTAATAGCAATCACACTTTTGTTGACTTTTGGTTGTAACAATCATTGCCAGTACCCTGACAACGCGTCATAACCATTGTCATGGACGGATCCATTACGAGTAGATAACTATGCATACCCTTGAACAGCGCGCCCGTCGCTTTGCCAGCAAAGCTCATGCGGCCTGTAACCAGCGCCGTAAGTACACAGATGAACCCTATATTGTGCACCCGGCCTCGGTAGTGGAGCGGGTACGTAGCGTCTGTCAGGATGAAATAGTGCTGGCGGCAGCCTGGCTGCACGATACGGTGGAGGATACCCCCACAACCCTTGCCGATATCCATCATCATTTTGGCGACCCGGTCGCGCGACTGGTGGAGATGGTGACCAACCCGGATACTCCCGCTGGTTTTAATCGCTATAAGCGTAAGCAGCAGCACTTTGCCCATACCGCACTGGCCTGTGCCGCGGCTCAGACCATTAAACTGGCCGATATTATCGATAATACTCAGGGAATTGTTGGCTTTGACCCGCATTTCAGCCGTATTTATCTGGTAGAGAAACGGCTACAGGTGGTGGGGTTAATTAGGGGGGATGAAGGGCTGTTTCGCCAGGCTTCGCTCACTATTGAGCAAGAGATTGAGCGTTTAACAAAGCCGCCGTATAACATCCCGGCGGCCTGGTTTCTCAAGCTGGCTTCGCGCTATCAGGCGTGAGCCTCAGTGTGCTGAGCCGACTCTTTAGTCGTACCGCTCTGGCTGACACGTGCCGCAGGCTGGCGAATCGTGGTCGAGAAAGCGAGTGACAGAATCAGCATGGCGAAGATAACCCAGAAGGTCACGACGAACCCGCCGAACAGTGAAGCAATTGCCGACCCGGCAAAGCTGCCGATACCAAAGCCCAGGTAAATGACCCCGTAGTTTTTGGTCATGTTATTCAGGCCGAAGAAGTCGCTGACCAGTGACGGATAAACGGTAATAGTACCGCCGAAGTTAAAGGCTACGCAGCCGATAGCCGCAAAGAAGGTCATAGCGTTAAGCGGAGCAAACAGCAGCGCTGCCATACCGACCAGCGAAATAATCTGACCCAGAGTAATAACCCGGATGCGTGCTACCTTGTCAGACAGGATACCCAACACCAGACGGCCACTCAGGTTGGCGATGGCGATAATAGTTACCGCATCCGCTGCGGTAGCGGCATCCAGATGAACCATACCCTGTGCAATATCTTTCGCCACCCCGATAACATACAGGCCGCTCATACAGGCAGTGAGGAACATAACCGCCAGCATCCAGTACTGAGGTTTACGCATTGATTCGCCGAGGGTGAAGTCGTTAGCTGCCCGGGCATTGCCCGCACCGGTAGTTTGCAGCGGTGCATCTTTCATCAGCAGCGCCCCGAACATCACCATAGTCAGAGCAATCGCGCCCCAAATAATGAAAGTGTGCTCCAGACCTACGCTTGCCAGCAGCTGGCTGTCGATAAATTTAAAACCAAGGCTGCCAAGGCCATAAGACCCAATTGAGATAGCGGAAATCAGCCCTTTACGTTCCGGAAACCATTTCACGCAGTTGGACAGCGTCAGCAGATAACCAGCACCGTCGGCAATCCCAACCAGCACCCCAGCGCTCAGCCACAGCATTGTCAGGCTGTTAGCCGTAGCGGTTAGCATCAGCCCTACGCCCAGCAGCAGACCGGCTGCCAGAGTGACATTACGCACGCCGAAACGTTCCTGGAGCTTACCGGCTACGGAAGATGACAGTGCCAGGCCAAGGCTCAGTAAGCCAAATGAAAATGCAACCTGACTGACTGGCTCATCGAGCTTTTCGGCCAGCGCGCCGTTAAAAAGACTCCAGGTATAGACCGAACCCAGCGCAAACTGAGCGATCACCGTGCCGACCAGGGTAAGCCAGCGAGTACGAGGGTTTATTGAAGTTTTCATAGAGATGTCCTGCGAGGCTTTAAAATACTTATCTGCCTGCAACAGTACCCACTTTGTGCTAGCAGGCGGGAAGAAACGGCATGAAGTGCAGTAAGGAAGGAATGAAATGCCATAAAACCGGAATGAATGACATGACACGGCATGACCTGCATTTGTAAGTGCACACTAACATTTAGTGCGCTGCGGCACTGCTCCCTGCGGGTATCGAGGTCTCTTGTTGAGGGTTAACGTACCTTGAACATCACAATATTTATCATGCAGAAAACAAAAGTGAGCACGCACTTACTTTTTGAGGGAGAAATATGCGGGAAAATAAAATGGACGGATAAACCTAGAGAGAAAGGAAAATATATAACGTTACCTGAGTGCCAGTCAGGCAGTCAGGCAGTCAGGCAGTCAGGCAGTCAGGCAGTCAGGCAGTCAGGCAGAAAAGTTTAGAACCGCGCATTAACGCCCATCAGATACAGCAAATTTTCCCCAGTGCTAAGACCATCGGCCTGAGAGAACATGGCAAAAGCCGCTACATCCTCACTCACAGGCATATCAGCCCCAAGACGAAACTCAGTCCAGCCACCTTCCTGCTGTGCACCATTGGCGGCACTCATACCGGGCTGCGCTTTCCACAGGTTCTCGCCGTATTGCTGATAAAAACCAATTCGCGCCCACGGCTGCACCGGCCCCAGCTGCCCGGATACCTGCCAGCCCAGCGCGGTAGTGCTGGCATGCCAAAGCGGATCGTTACCGCCAATAGCGCCGCGCCGCCCGCCGGGGAGCAACGTATCGCTGCTATCCCAGCGCAGGGCCGCAGTTGGGCCGGTGGTCAGGCCACGCGCCAGCGGAAAGTTCCAGTCGATATCCAGATGCGTAACTTTTGAGTTAATCCCATCATTCCAAATGATGTTTTTGCCGTTTACCCGGCCTTCAAGGTTAGCATTGGCATACATCCCCTTACGCAGGATATCTTCGTAATTAGCGGGGCGATCGTCTTCCCAGTGAAAAGCGGCCGCGTCTTCAGGCATTGCATTAGCCTGTGTCGGATAGGCCTGCTGCCATGCCAGCGCACCAGACGCAAAGCACAGGCAACTGATACCCGCCAACAGCGGCAGGCTAAATTGCACTATTTTTTTGATTATCATGGGCGCGACTCCGAAAGCGCCTTTACTGGCGTAAAAACGTAAAAATTAGCTATCCGTGGAATAATATCCTTGTATTAAATATTGTCTCTCTTTTAACGACGTCAAGTTCCCGGATTGCAGGCGATTTCACATTTTCATTAGCAGGAGAACTGTTTTATGCAACGCTGTGGATGGGTTACTGCTGACCCGCTGTATATAGATTATCACGATAAAGAATGGGGAATTCCCACTACCGGCGAGCGTGAGCTGTTTGAAATGCTCTGTCTGGAAGGACAGCAGGCGGGGCTATCCTGGATAACGGTACTTAAGAAACGTGAACGTTATCGCCACTGTTTTCTCAACTTTGACTATGACGCACTGGCAAATTTTGGTCAGCAGGAAGTAGATCAACTGGTGCAGGACGCCGGGATTATCCGCCATCGGGGGAAAATTGAGGCCATTATTAGCAACGCCCGCGCCCTGTTGATGATGCACGAGCGCGGGGAAACGCTGAGTGAACTGGTGTGGAGCCAGGTGAATAACAAACCGCAAATCAATAACCCGGTTGAGTTAAGTGACGTGCCAGCGGTAACGCCAACGGCAGAGCGCTTATCCAAAGAGCTGAAGAAGCGCGGCTTTAAATTTGTTGGCCCCACCATCTGTTACGCCTTTATGCAGGCCTGCGGGCTGGTAAACGATCATTTGACCCGCTGCATCTGTCATCCAGATCGGCGGGCCGATTGATCACGCGCCGGGCGGCGGCGTAAACGCCGCTATCGGGCGCAGCTGGCCGCAATATTTCTCCAGCCGTACCAGAGCCGAGTTGGCGGCGCAACCGTTGCCGAGGCGCGAGGTAGGAATATCGCGCGTCAGCACGTTCACCGCGCCATAGTTACACAGCCCGCTCTCATCCATATCGGGCCATCCGCCTTCATGCAGACACACTACGCCCGGTTTAATATCATCACTAACCAGCGCTCCCGCCAGTACCTGGCCCCGGCCATTCCACAGCCGTACCACATCACCAGAAGCTATTCCGCGCGCCTTTGCATCCTCCGGATGAATCAGCACCGGCTCACGATCGGCAATGGCGTAGCGCTCACGCAGGTGCGAGTAGTTAAGCTGACTATGCAGACGATGAGCCGGATGCGCCGACAGCAGCTCCAGTTCGTCGCTGGCGGCATTCCCACGCCATTCATCTGGCACCATCCAGCGCGGATGGCCCTGGCAATCCTGATAGCCAAAACCGGCAATCGTCGCCGAGAAAATCTCAATCTTGCCGCTGGGGGTTTTTAATGGATGGGTGTCCGGGTCGGCGCGAAATTCCGCATAGCGCACGTAATCACTGCTGGCCGGTTCTTCTGGCATTTCAAAAATCTGGTTTGCCTGCCAGAAAGCGTTGAACTCTGGCAACTCAATACCGCGTTTAACGCCCCGCTCGCGGGCGCTGGCATAAAATGATGCCAGCCACTCCAGCTCATCGCGGCCTTCTGTAAAACGCTCAGCGCCACCCGGCTCCCACAGGTCACTTAGCCCGGCGAAAATATCAAAATCATTACGAGCTTCAAACTGCGGTGCCACCACCTGCTTCATAGGCACCAGATGCTGCAGGCTATAATCGCCGGTCATCGTGAGATCGTTACGCTCATAGGACGTTGTTACCGGCAGCACAATATCGGCATGCCTGGCCGCAGCCGTCCAGAAGCATTCCGAGATAACCACCAGCTCAGGCTTTTGCCAGGCGCGGATCAGACGGTTGGTATCCTGATGATGGGTAAAGTTTCCGCCCCCTGCCCACCAGATCATTTTAATTTCAGGAAACTGCCGGGTTTGCCCGTTATGCTGATAACGCTCGCCCGGACGTTCAAGGGCTTCGACGATACGCGCCACGGGAATTTTATCCACGGCATCGGTGCCCCCGGCGACGCTGCCTTGCATTGAGGTGGGCGTAACTGCCCGCCGCGTTGGGTTGCCGCCATTGGCAAAGTGATATGACAGTCCAAACCCGCCCCCCGGCAGGCCAATCTGGCCTAACATCGCCGCCAGCACCACCAGCATCCAATGGGTCTGTTCGCCATATTGCTGGCGCTGCATCCCCCAACCCGCCATCAGCATAGTGCGGTTTTTATGGAAAATAGCCGCCAGTTCGCGAATTTTTTCTGCCGGAATGCCGCAAATCCTCGCCGCCCACTCCGCGCTTTTGGCCTCCCCATATTCTGCTCCACTAAGATAGTCAGCAAATTGCGGCCAGCCGATGGTGCAACGCGCCAGGAATTGCTCATCCTGCCAACCGGATTCCATCAGGGTATGAGCAATACCAAGCATCAGCGCCACGTCGGTGCCCATATGCGGTGCCAGCCACTCGCCGCGCTCACCAAAGAAGTCGGCGGTTTCTGAACGCATCGGGTCAATGCAAATAATCTTTTTACCGCTGTTTTTAAGCTGGTTGAAAAATGCCAGCCCCTGCTCATCCGAAGCATTCCAGGCAATTTTCAGGGTGTTAAGTGGGTTAGCGCTCCACAAAACAACGACCTCGCTATGCTCCAGCACCTGAGGCCAACTGGTTTGCTGTTGATAGACCTCATTACTCCCCACTACGTGAGGCATGATGGCCTGTGCGGCACCGGTGGAGTAATCCCCCAAATGCCCGGTGTAACCTCCGGCCAGGCTCATATAGCGCTGTAACAGCGTGGAGGCCTTATGCAAAATTCCATTTGAACGCCAGCCGTAAGAACCGGCAAAAATCGCCGCAGGGCCATATTGCTGCCGGATGCGCCCGTGCTGGCCGTCGATCAGCGCCAGCGCCTGCTCCCAGCTCACCCGGACGAATTCATCTTTTCCCCGCAGACCGGTGGGCTGCTGCGGATTTTCCAGAAAGCCTCTGCGAACCATGGGATAACGTACCCGAGCCGGGCTGTGTACCTGACAGGCCACCGCCTCCTGGAGGGAGTTATCCTGGGAGGCACTAAGCGCGCCGCGCGAATCGAGCACCCGCTGGCCGTCGGTGGTTACAACCATCGGCCCCCAGTGTGCGGCGGTAATAATTCGTTTTAAGGGCTGTTCCACACGGCCTCCACGGTTCTGTTCAGTTGAGCGCCAACACTAAACCGGCTAGCACTATCGCTCAAGCAGCTTTCAGCTTACGCCGCACGACGCTACAAAAAAGTGTGCTAATCTCCGGCTGCAAAGGGAGGAGAAGCTCATGAAGAATAAGACCCCGCGGGCCACAATTAGCGATGTCGCCCGGGTCGCAAAGACCGGGAAAACCAGCGTGTCCCGCTATCTGAATGGCGAGAAAAACCTGTTATCTGATGATTTGCGTCAGCGCATCGAACAGGCCATTGCCGCACTTCATTACCATCCCAACCAGATGGCGCGCGGCTTAAAACGCGGTCGCACCCGGCTGATAGGGCTAATTATTGCCGACATTACTAACCCCTATTCGGTGGATGTTTTAAGCAGTATCGAGGCCTCCTGTCGCGCCGAGGGGTTTACTCTGCTGGTTTGTAACACCAACAATGAGCTCAATCAGGAACAGCGTTATCTGGAACTGCTGCGCAGTTATCAGGTGGAAGGCATTGTGGTGAATGCCATCGGGATGCATGAAGAGGCGTTGCTCCATCTCCAGCAGTCGGCGCTGCCGATGGTGCTCATTGACCGTAAAATTACCGATTTTTCCTGTGATGTTGTCGGTCTGGACAACTTTCATGCCACCACCCTCGCCTGCAACCATCTGTTTAGCCGGGGGTTTAACGGCCTGCTCTTCCTCAGCGAACCCTTAGGCACCGTAAATACCCGCCGCGAGCGGTTACAGGCCTTTCGCGAACAGATAGGTAACCATCCGGAAGTTATTGGCGAGAATGCCGAAATCCCTCTTAGCGATGAAGCGCTGCTCGACAGCACTCTGCTGGAGTTTTACCGCCGCCTGCCGAATCGCCGCCTGGCAGTTATCTCAGCTAATGGCGCACTTACGCTCAAAGTGGTTCGTGCTTTACGCCGCCTGGGTCTCAATTGGGGCAAAGATATCGGCCTGCTTGGATTTGATGAGCTCGAGTGGGCTGAGTTTGCCGGGGTGGGTATTACCACTCTCAAGCAACCAACCCGTCAGATTGGCCAGGCGGCTCTGGAGCGCGTGGTAAGCCGCATCGCTGGGGATAACCGCCCGGTCGGCGACCTGGTATTTCAGGGTGAGCTAGTGATTCGTGGTTCAACCGCATTGTAAATCTGCGTGACTGTGATCATAAATTCGCCGCTGCGCGCTTTTTTATGGAACCGGTTCCATCTACCGTGTAAACATCTTAGTAACAGCATGACAACCTGGCATGCCCCCTCTATTCATTGGCGGGTAGAACCAGGATGGAGGATCACATGCCTGGTAAAATTATCATTGTTACAGCAGCTTACGGTCATGATGAAGTTGAAAAACGCAGAGGGCAGCAAGGCGTACTGTCTATCATTGCCGACGCCGGAGCCGATGGTGTTGAGATCCGCCGCGAATTGCTGCTGGAACAGGAGCTGGCCGATCTGACACCGCTAGCCGAAGCTATTCATCAACACGGACTGATGTGCTGCTACTCGGCGCCAGAACCGCTGTGTATGGATGACGGCTCGTTGAATCCAAATATCCCTAATTTATTAGCAGAAGCTGACCGGCTCGATGCCGCCTGGCTTAAACTATCGCTCGGCCATTTCCAGCATCCTGAGTCGCTCCAAGCACTCCCGGCATGGCTTAGCGCCGCACGCGCTAAACTGGTAATTGAAAACGATCAAACCGAATGCGGCAAACTTGCGCCGATGAAGCACTTTGCCGAAGCCGCATCCCAGGCTCATCTTCCGGTGACGCTAACATTCGATACCGCTAACTGGCTGTGGACTGGCGAAGAGCCGGAGCATGCCGCCCGTTTGCTTGCCAGCAGCGTCAGCTACATCCACGTCAAAGCCGCCGCTGCGCACGGCGGCAAAGTGCGTGCTATCGCTCTGGATGAGGGCGGCCCACGCTGGAAAGAGCTACTGCATGCGCTGCCCGCCAGCGCCTACCGGGGTATTGAGTTTCCGCTGCAAGGCGCGGATCTCACCGCTATCACCCGGCACTATGTTGAACAATTACGCGAGGAGTAACAGATGACTAACCAACTGGATGTGGTAACCGCAGGCGAAGCCATGACCATGTTTGTCGCCCAGCAGACCGGTGAGCTGTCCCGCTGCGAACAATTTATCAAACGCATCGCCGGGGCCGAGCTTAACGTCGCCACCGGGCTGGCACGCCTTGGGCTGAATGTCGGCTGGGTTAGCCGGGTGGGAGATGACTCTTTTGGCCGCTACGTGCTGGACTGTCTGGCAGCAGAACACATAGATAGCCGAGCAGTCACCACTGACAACCGCTATCCCACCGCATTCCAGCTTAAATCTAAAGTTACCGATGGCAGCGATCCGGTGGTGGAATATTTCCGTAAAGGCTCAGCTGCCAGCCACCTTTCGGTAGAAGATTTCAACGCTGATTACTTCCTGAGCGCCCGCCACCTGCACCTGAGCGGCGTTGCGGCAGCGCTTTCAGAAAGCAGCTGGGAGCTGCTTAACCACTGCGCCCAAACCATGAAACAGGCAGGCAAAACCCTCTCTTTCGACCCAAACCTGCGTCCGGTGCTGTGGCCGAGCGAAGCGGTGATGGTCAGTCAGCTCAATAAACTGGCTTTCCAGGCCGACTGGGTACTCCCCGGCTACAAAGAAGGCGTCATCCTGACCGGGCAGAAGTCACTGGACGGGATTGGTGATTTCTATCTCGATCGCGGCGTACGCGCCGTCATTATCAAAACCGGTGCCGATGGTGCCTGGTTCAAAACGGCCAGCGGTGAACAAGGCACCGTGCCTGCTATTCGCGTAGATAACGTTGTGGATACCGTGGGCGCCGGCGACGGCTTCGCGGTCGGGGTGATAAGCGCCCTGCTGGAAGGGAAATCCATAGAACAGGCGGTGCGTCGGGGCAACAAAATCGGTTCCCTGGCAATCCAGGTGCAAGGCGACAGCGAAGGCTTACCGACACGTGCAGAGCTGGGCGACTTTTAGTATGCCAGCCGCGCCGGGATATCCTCCCACCGCCGCGCAAATGTAAGGAAAATATCGGCCAGTACCCTACACCACCGGCCGATAACTAACCCCAATTAGAGGGCAAAATATGAGCAGCTCGACCAATGCCGCCAAACGCTGGTGGTACATCATGCCTATTGTGTTTATCACCTACAGCCTGGCCTATCTGGACAGGGCTAACTTTAGTTTCGCCTCAGCCGCCGGGATCACCGAAGATCTGGGTATAACCAAAGGGATCTCCTCACTTTTAGGCGCCCTCTTCTTTCTTGGGTATTTCTTTTTCCAAATTCCGGGGGCTATCTACGCCGAACGCCGCAGCGTACGTAAGCTTATCTTTGTCTGCCTGATTTTGTGGGGCGGATGCGCTTCTCTGACCGGGATGGTCAGTAACATCCCAATGCTGGCCGCCATTCGCTTTATTCTGGGCGTGGTAGAAGCGGCGGTGATGCCAGCGATGCTGATTTATATCAGTAACTGGTTTACCAAATCCGAACGTTCGCGCGCCAACACCTTTCTAATCCTCGGTAACCCGGTCACCGTGCTGTGGATGTCGGTGGTATCAGGCTACCTAATCCAGTCTTTCGGCTGGCGTGAAATGTTCATTTTTGAAGGGATTCCGGCGGTCATTTGGGCCTTCTGCTGGTGGGTTCTGGTTAAAGACAAACCGAGCCAGGTCACCTGGCTGTCCGACAGCGAAAAAAATGCGCTTCAGGAGCAATTGAATAAAGAGCAGGAAGGCATTAAGGCAGTTCGTAACTATGGCGAAGCCTTCCGTTCGCGTAACGTCGTCCTGCTGTGCATGCAATATTTCACCTGGAGTATCGGGGTATACGGCTTCGTGCTGTGGCTGCCGTCAATTATTCAGGGTGCCAGTAAAAATATGGGAATGGTCGAGCTGGGCTGGCTTTCTTCGGTGCCTTATCTGGCAGCAACTATCGCCATGATTGTAGTCTCCTGGGCTTCGGACAAAATGCAGAACCGTAAACTATTTGTCTGGCCTCTGTTGCTGATTGGCGGGCTAGCGTTTATCGCTTCCTGGGCCGTTGGGGCGGATTATTTCTGGGTTTCCTATACTCTGTTGGTTATCGCCGGTGCCGCTATGTACGCCCCTTATGGCCCGTTCTTTGCCATCATCCCGGAAATGCTGCCACGTAACGTCGCCGGGGGCGCTATGGCCCTGATTAACAGCATGGGTGCGCTGGGTTCATTCTTTGGGTCCTGGTTTGTGGGCTATCTTAATGGCTCGACCGGTAGCCCGGCAGCATCCTACATATTTATGGGTGTCTCGCTGTTTGTCTCCGTATGGCTGACAATCATCGTCAAACCGGCTCAAAACAAGCAAGCCGGGGCCGGAGAACACAGCCACGCCTGATAGCTCCGGGCGGTTTATCCGCCCGGTAGTCACGATTTCCGTTTTGGCATTTTTCAGGAGAAAACCATGAAGCCGTCCGTCATTGTTTATAAAAAACTACCAGAACCGCTGATGAACAAATTGCGCAGCCGGCTGGAAGTGATTGAGGTTGACAATATCAGTCCCGAAACCGTCAGCCAGCATGCCGACGCCTTCGCAAAAGCGGAAGGTCTGATTGGTTCAAGCGAAAAAGTGGACGCCACCCTGCTGGATAAAATGCCGGCGCTGCGCGTAGCTTCTACCGTTTCCGTGGGTTATGACAATTTTGATGTTAATGCCCTTTCTGAACGCCATGTGGCGCTAATGCATACCCCTACCGTGCTGACTGAAACGGTGGCCGATACGCTTATGGCGCTGGTGCTCAGCACTTCGCGGCGGGTTGTGGAAGTGGCAGAACGAGTAAAAGCCGGCGAGTGGACCAGCAGCATCGGCCCGGACTGGTTTGGCTGCGATGTGCACCATAAAACGCTCGGTATCGTAGGTATGGGACGGATTGGAATGGCGCTGGCAAAGCGCGCCCACTGTGGGTTTAGCATGCCAATCATCTACAACGCCCGCAAACCTCACCCTCAGGCGGAAAGCGAGTTTAATGCCCGCTATTGCGACCTGGATACTCTGCTGGCCGAAGCGGATTTTGTCTGCCTTATCCTGCCGCTGAGTGAGCAGACCCGCCATATGATTGGCGCAGAGCAGTTTGCAAAAATGAAGTCATCGGCAATTTTCATTAACGCAGGCCGTGGCCCGGTAGTTGATGAACAGGCGCTGATTGCCGCTCTGCAAAACGGCACCATTCACGCGGCAGGTCTGGATGTATTTGAAAAAGAGCCGGTAGATGTGAATTCACCGCTGCTGAAAATGCCAAACGTTGTGGCCCTCCCGCATATCGGCTCGGCAACTCATGAAACACGTTTCAATATGGCAGCTAATGCGGTCGATAACCTGCTTAATGCGCTGGATGGCGATGTATCCGTCAACTGCGTGAATCCTCAGGCAGTGAAGTAATTCAACATTTAGGCGGGCTTTAACTTATCCAGCCGCCTCACATGAGCGATCGCTACCTCTGCATGAGGCAGGTGATGGCAATAAAAAAACGCCGGGCTATCCCGGCGTTTTTGTATCTGGCTAAACCGGCTCCTTAGAGCAGGTTCTTGCGGATTACTGCACCACGTGAGTCGCGGCGTTATAGGCCTGGGTAAAGGCCTGGTGTTGCGCGGCCAGCGGCCCAATCAGGCTATTATATTCGCTCGCCTGCTGCGAAGTTGGGAACTGAATACCACCGGCAACAAAGCCCACGCGCTGGCCCTGGTTTTCGATGAAATCACCCACCTGTACCAGTTGCTGAGTCAGGGTCTGAGCGGCTGGGATCAGCGGCTGCATGGCGTTGGCCGGGTCGGTCACCACCTGCTGGTAAACTTTATCGAACACCGCACGCAATTCATCAGGCTGCTTGAGGTTAGCATGAGCGGTATCGGCCTGCATTCTGGCGTTCTGGATCTGCTGGCTCAGCACGCCCAGCGAACCATTTGCCTGACGCAGTGCGTCGCGCTGGGTCAGATAGTTTTGCGGCTCGCGAATCGCGTTTACGCTATCAACTACCGGCTTAATGCCAGAATCCATCGCCTGAGTTATCTGCTGAGAGAAACCGTAGATAATCGCATAGTCAGAAACCAGCGGGCCAAATTGCTTTTTCTGGTCCGTAGTCAGGCTCGGTAAGTGTTCACCGCTGCGCATTGCCGTATTCTGCAAAAAGTCAGTAAAAGCTTTACGCTGGTCGCCTTCTTTATCAAAACACCCGCTCAGGCTGACTGCCATCACTAACGCCAGCACAGGCGCCAACCAACGAGAACAGGACTTTCCTGTCGCCATGGGAATTACTCCTTTCAACAAAATACCAAAAGCGGCACCGGCGTGCCGATCACCGTGGTTAGCATAGTCCAACACGCAGCCGCAAGATAGCCCGAAATACAACTCTTTATGACCGAAAATCGACGAAATCCCATTAAAACCCCTAACGCTGCCCAAAGCGCACTGTTTCGGTTAACGCACGGAATACATTCACATAATTTATGTTTAGCACAATAGGTCAATTATCAGGCAGGTACCTGCGGCGATTAAGACACTATGCTTAATAAGCTTCTGTGCTCAACCCCTTGCCGTATATCATGAGGAGTTGTTAATGGAATACAAAAACCCTTTAACTGAATTACTGGTCAGTATTGAACAACTTGCTTTACAAGATGGCCCTACAGCCGCCACCAAAACCGATGCGTTTGTTGAATTTGAACGCCTGTGTTGCCAGAGCGGATTAGATAATACAGAGCTGGCGCGCCTGATGGGCGTTAGTGAAAATCTGGTAGACGAATGGGCGGCGCGACGCGCTAAACCTTCACCCACAGCATTACAACTTATACGACTGGTTGTCGCTAATCCAAACCTAAGTAAACAGCTTATGGATTAAGCAAATAACCTGATGCAGCGCATCTTACTAGCAGAAGCGACATATTAATACACCGCGCCAGCACAGGCTAAGACAGCATCTGAAAAGGAAGTACAGGCGAAAACTCCTTCGCTTTTAGCCAAAAAAAACCCCGCCATAGCGGGGTTTTCGGTATCTGAGACCAGATAATTATTGCAGCAACGAGATATCTGCAACCTGCAGGAACAGCTCACGCAATTTCGCCAGCAGCGTCAGGCGGTTAATGCGCAGCTCTGGCTCCTCAGCCATAACCATTACTTTCTCGAAGAACTCATCAACCGGCTCGCGCAGTGCGGCCAGCTCAACCAGCGCTTCTTGATAACGCCCTTCGGCGTAGTAAGGCTGCAGCTTATCGCTCAATACCGTGACCTGCATCGCCAGGCGAATTTCCGCATCTTCTTTCAGAACCGTAGCTTTAACGCTGTCATTCAGCTGCTCGGTGCTCTTAGCCAGAATATTGGAAACGCGCTTGTTAGCCGCAGCCAACGCTGCTGCTTCGTCCAGGGTGCGGAAGTAAGTGACCGCTTTAACCCGCGCATCGAAGTCCGCCGGGCGGGTCGGACGACGCGCCAGAACGGCCTGGATAGTATCAACCGCGTGGCCTTCTTCCTGATACCAGGCGCGGAAGCGGCCCAGCATGAAGTCGACGACATCGTCGACCACTTTCAGGTTGGTGAGCTTGTCGCCATACAAACGCACGGCTTCTTCAGTCAGGGTTTGCAGATCCAGCGGCAGATTTTTCTCTACGATAATACGCAGCACGCCCAGCGCAGCGCGGCGCAGTGCGAACGGGTCTTTATCGCCTTTCGGATGCTGGCCAATGCCAAAGATGCCCGCAAGGGTATCCATCTTATCGGCAATCGCCACTGCGCAGGCAACCAGGCTTTCCGGCAGGGCATCGCCGGCAAAGCGCGGCATGTACTGCTCGTTAAGGGCCACGGCCACTTCTTCCGGCTCGCCATCGTGACGGGCATAGTGCATCCCCATCACACCCTGGGTGTCGGTGAACTCGAAGACCATGTTGGTCATCAGGTCACATTTGGACAGCAGGCCAGCGCGCGCCGCCAGGTTAGCATCAGCGCCAATCGCTTTGGCAATCCAGGCCGCCAGCGCTTCAATGCGGTCGGTTTTATCACGCAGAGTACCCAGCTGCTTCTGGAACAGAACGGTATCCAGACGCGGCAGGTAATCTTCCAGGCGTTTTTTACGGTCGGTATTAAAGAAGAACTCAGCATCCGCCAGACGTGGGCGAACCACTTTTTCGTTACCGGAGATAATCTGCTGTGGATCTTTAGATTCGATGTTAGCCACGAAGATAAAGTTCGGCAGCAGTTTGCCGTCGTTACCGTAGACCGGGAAGTATTTCTGGTCGCCCTTCATGGTGTAAACCAGCGCTTCGGCTGGAACCGCGAGGAACTTCTCTTCGAATTTCGCGGTCAGCACCACCGGCCATTCAACCAGTGAGGCCACTTCTTCCAGCAGGCTTTCGCTCAGATCGGCTTTACCGCCAATCTGGCGCGCCGCTGCTTCAGCATCGGCTTTAATCTGCGCTTTACGTTGTTCGTAATCGGCCATGACTTTACCGCGCTGCACCAGGATTTCCGGGTACTGATCGGCGTTGTCGATAGCAAACTGTGGTTCACCCATAAAACGATGGCCGCGAATAATACGGTCAGACTGGATGCCCATAATAGTCGCCGGAACCACTTCGTCGCCCAGCAGCAGAGTGACGGTATGAACCGGACGAACGAAATGCTCGTCAGACGCGCCCCAGCGCATCAGTTTTGGAATTGGCAGCTTAGCCAGGGAAGTAGCAACCATAGCCGGCAGCAGCGCCTGGGCGCTCTCGCCCTTAACGTGGGCACGGTACAGCAGCCATTCGCCTTTATCTGTCGTCAAACGTTCGGCCTGGTCGACGGTAATTCCGCAGCCGCGCGCCCAGCCTTCAGCCGCTTTGCTCGGTTTACCTTCCGCGTCAAACGCCTGGGCTATTGCCGGGCCGCGCTTTTCGATTTCACGATCGGCCTGCGCCGCCGCCAGGTTAGCCACTTTCAGCGCCAGACGGCGCGGCGCGGCAAACCATTCTACTTTGCCGTGAGAAAGGCCGGCGTTATCCAGCTCAGTAGTAAAGTTGGCAGCAAAGGATTCGGCCAGGCTGCGCAGCGCTTTTGGTGGCAGCTCTTCAGTGCCAATCTCCACCAGAAAAGTTTTTTCAGACATGGCAGCCTCTTATTTATTCTTATTGCACATCGGGAAACCCAGTGCCTCGCGGGAGGCATAGTAGGCTTCGGCAACCGCTTTAGTCAGGGTGCGAATGCGCAGGATATAGCGCTGACGCTCGGTGACGGAGATAGCTTTGCGCGCATCCAGCAGGTTAAAGCTGTGTGCGGCTTTCAAAATACGCTCGTATGCCGGCAGCGGCAGCGGTTTTTCCAGCGCCAGAAGCTGTTGAGCTTCTTTTTCGTACTGCTCGAAGCAGGTAAACAGGAAATCGACGTCGGCATATTCAAAGTTGTAAGTAGACTGCTCTACTTCGTTCTGATGGAACACATCGCCGTAGGTCGTTTTACCCAACGGGCCATCGCTCCATACCAGATCGTAAACGCTGTCTACGCCCTGGATATACATAGCCAGGCGCTCAAGGCCGTAGGTGATTTCGCCAGTAACCGGTTTACACTCCAGGCCACCAACCTGTTGGAAGTAAGTGAACTGAGTCACTTCCATTCCGTTCAGCCACACTTCCCAGCCCAGCCCCCAGGCACCCAGCGTCGGGTTTTCCCAGTTATCTTCAACGAAGCGGATATCGTGGATGGTCGGATCAACGCCCAGTTCTTTCAGAGAGCCAAGATACAGTTCCTGAATGTTGTCCGGGGACGGCTTGATAACGACCTGGAACTGGTAGTAGTGCTGCAGGCGGTTAGGGTTTTCACCGTAACGGCCATCGGTCGGGCGGCGTGACGGCTGCACGTAAGCTGCGGCCATCGGCTCCGGGCCAAGTGCACGCAGGCAGGTCATTGGGTGAGAGGTGCCGGCGCCAACTTCCATGTCCAGTGGTTGAACAATGGTGCAGCCCTGGCGAGCCCAGTAATCCTGTAAGGTCAGGATCAGTCCCTGAAAGGTCCTGGTGTCAAACTTTTGCATGTTGATTTCGCACGCGATACGAGTGGGTTTATAAGAGAAGCGACCAGTATATACTCAAAAGCCCTCACGTTGCACACGCGGGCTAATGCTGGCAGGCATCGCAGGGCAGAAAATCGAAACGCAGGAAGTGGCGCAAGCCCTCTCGGGTCGATTAACGTATAGACAGGTGTAAAAACTCACCCTGCCCATCAAACGAACAGGTAAAAGTTTCCTCGCGCGGCGTGTAACCCCGCATCTCGTAACTCCCCTGGAATGATTCTACGCCTGCCAGTCTGATGCGCTGGGTTTGCAGGTTATAACGCTCGGCTGCGTGTTCCACACAGGTATCTGCCATAGCGGCGCCGCGAAGCGTAATGGTATTGGATTTGCTGGCGTAAGGTGCAGGAGAGTATGACGAGTGGCTACAGGCTGCGAGCAGTGTCACGGTGGTGATAACTAACAGATTAATTACGCTTTTCTTTAACATGTCCGCCTGTCACTCTATGACGATGATTATCCCTGATATTCCACATTCTGCGGAACAGACTTTAGATTGTGCGCAGTGAAAAACCCGCTGGCAATCGTTGAGAGTAAAACTCGGAGTGCTCCTGGCGGAAATGCTCACAAGGCCCGCAACACTGTATACCCCACAAGCAATTTTCAGAGGAGCCAATGCAGCAAAAAATAAACTGGATAGCAAACTTACGCGGTCTGGCCTGCCTGATGGTCATCGTCATCCATACCACTACCTGGTCAATTACCAATGCCGATCAGGTCAGTATGACCGGCTGGAGCGTGGCAAACTTGTTAAATTCGGCATCAAGAGTGTGTGTGCCGATTTTCTTCATGATCTCGGGGTTTCTGTTTTTTGGTGAACGCCAGGCCCGCCGCCGCCATCTGCTGCGCATAACTCTGTGCCTGGCTTTCTACAGCGCCGTATCATGGCTGTACATAGTGCTGCTTACGCCTATCAACGCCGAACAATCGCTGCTGCATCTCTTTACTAAGCCGATTTTTTTTCACTTATGGTTCTTCTTTGCCATATTCGTGATTTATCTGCTGTCGCCGCTAATCCAGGTACGGCAGGTCAACGGGCTAACGGTTCTGGCTTTAATGGTTATTTTAGGGATTATTGCTAACCCAAACACCGTTCCTCAGGTGAGCCATGGATTCCAGTGGCTTCCGGTAAATTTGTATATCAATGGTGATACGTTCTATTACGTGGTTTATGGACTGCTGGGACGGGCGATTGGGTGTCTGGATACCAGCCAGCGCGGAGTAACGCCTGGAGCCTGCCTGCTATTCATAGTCTGCGTTACGGCTATTTCGCTAGGTACACATCGGGAGCTGCAAATACGCGGAGATTTTGCCGATACCTTCTATCTCTACGCCGGGCCGCTAGTATTTATGGCCAGCGCAGCGCTGCTGGTTATCTTTAAAAACTGCGCTAACCAGCGCCCTCTGCCCCTGTTGGCATGGGTATCAGGTTATTCGCTGCCAATCTATGGTTTCCACGCCCTGATTATTCATGTCCTGCGCAGCCATCATCTGGATATCCCTAATCATCCGCTGCTGGATATCGTCTGGATATTCAGTCTGACTCTGGCCGGAAGCCTGCTGTTGGCAATTGTGCTTCAGCGCTTAGACACCCGACGTCTGGTTAGCTAGAGACTGCCCCGGTAAATCCGGGGTAGCGGTATATCCTGGCATGGTAACTCTATGGAGATAGCAGGTACGGGAAGGCGGGCTAAATGGAACCGTTGGAGAAAGTCCCGCAGCATAAAAAAAGCCTGCGTGCGTTAAGCAGGCAGGCTTTTTTATATCAGCGGACTTAGTTGGTAGCCAGCAGATGCTGGTTGCTCTGATACATAGTCAGCAGATAGTTGTTGTAATGCGACCCCTGAGTTGAGTAACCCTTTAGCTTGTGGATCATGTTGCTGGCTGTCAGCTCCTGATCCTGGTTACGCAACTGGGCGCGCGACTTACGGAAACTATTGTAAGCCGGGTGGGTATTCAGGTTGCTGACATAAGCCTGCACCGCCTGGTCCACCGATTCAAATCGGGAATAGCTGCCGCCACTTGAACAGTTGCGACCACACTTCATCCCAAACAGATTATTGTTCTGGCGCGCCAGTTTGGACGTACCCCAGCCGCTTTCCGCAGCTGCCATGGTTGCGACCATGCTGGTTGGGATAATATCCACACGCTCCAGCAAACGGTTCCATGGAATAGAACGCGTATTGCCATTCCAGCTAACTTTGTAACGACTGGCGATAGCCTTCAGACGCGCGCTTTCAGTCGGTGACCAGCGTTTTTCGTACTGTTTAGAGATCAACCAGTTACGATCGGCGCTGATAGTCGCATTCTGTCTGGCAATAGAGGGCATGACCGTCCGGAGAAACGCCTTTTTCCTTGGTGTTCCGGAAGGGTATTTTCGCAAATCAGGAAGTGAACCGCTATTGCGAGAATACTCTTTCTTACTGCTTGCCAGTTTATTGCTTGTAGTACCGGCTTTGTGGGATTTAGCCACGTGAGCCTTACTGCTATGCGCCTTCTTCTTACTGCTGGTTTTTACTACTTTCTTGCTGCTGTGCGTTTTAGTCGCGTGGGTTTTCGTCGTTTGGGCTTTATGATTTGTGGTTTTGGCGGCATGTTGCTGAGCCAGAACCTCACCCGAAAACCCAAGAGCGAGAAGCATAAATGCTGTCGCCCCGAATCGTCGTAATGGGGTCAAAATCATTCTTTCTCCTGGTCGGATAGTCTTTTTCCAACACCTTAATTATCTTCTAAAAGGGACTTTTAATGCCGAATAATAGCAAAAATACAGACCCCGCGCACCTTAGGGTATAGGGGAATTCCTAATTACCCATTACTTTTATGTGCGATATAAAAGGTTATTTTAATTATTTTCAGTGAGTTAAATGACAATTCCTGCCAGGGATATGACTGAAGCATAACTTGTATAATGACGGGAAGAAGGCACATTTATTATCGCCATTTTTTAGGCCAGTACGGTATGCTGGCAATTGCTCTGCTATTGAGCATTTTATGCCTTTCTCCGTTTAACCTCTGGTTTGCAGCCGGCTGGTTCAGGAGTTATGGTGAGCAACTTTCGCAATAACGGTACAGATTCCACGGCTATGACGTTTTCACGCTTTGGCGATAAATTTACTCGTCCTTCAGGCATTACCAGCCTGATGGAAGACCTTAATGACGGGCTGCGTACACCTGGCGCTATTATGCTTGGCGGCGGCAACCCTGCGCATATTCCAGAAATGGATAATTACTTTCGCGAGCTACTGGCTGACCTGCTAGCGTCCGGTCAGTTGACCGACGCGCTATGCAATTACGACGGCCCACAAGGTCGCAGCGAGTTGCTAAATGCGCTAGCCGGAATGCTACGAGAAACGACAGGCTGGGATGTCGAGCCACAAAATATTGCACTGACAAATGGCAGCCAGAGCGCATTTTTCTACTTATTTAATCTTTTTGGTGGTCCAGATGCGCGTGGCCGCGCCCGGCGGATATTATTTCCAATGGCACCGGAGTATGTCGGCTATACCGACGCCGGGCTGGCTGAGGATCTATTTGTTTCTGCCCGTCCGAATATCGAATTACTTCCAGAAGGTCAGTTTAAATATCACGTTGATTTCGAACATCTGCATATTGGCGATGATATCGGTGCTATCTGCGTTTCCCGGCCAACTAACCCAACGGGAAATGTAATAACTGATGATGAATTGTTAAAATTAGACCGACTGGCAAATCAGCACGGTATTCCGCTCATTATTGATAATGCCTATGGCATTCCGTTCCCCGGGATTATATTTACCCCGGCGCGTCCGCTGTGGAATCCCAATATTATTCAGTGCATGAGTTTATCCAAACTCGGCCTGCCGGGTTCACGCTGTGGGATAATTATCGCCAATGAGAAGATTATCTCCGCCATTAGCAATATGAACGGCATTATCACTCTGGCTCCCGGCGGCGTCGGCCCGGCAATGGCCTGTGAAATGATTAAGCGTGGCGACCTGATTCGTTTATCGGAAACGGTTATTCGTCCGTTCTATCAGCAGCGGGTTAATGAAACTATTGCGACTATCCGCAGGTATATTAAGCCTGAACGCTGCCTGATTCATAAACCTGAAGGCGCTATCTTCCTGTGGCTGTGGTTTAAAGATTTACCAATCTCCACCGAGCTGCTGTATCAGCGCCTGAAAAAACGCGGCGTACTGATGGTGCCAGGCCATGTATTCTTCCCAGGGCTTGATAAGCCGTGGCCGCATACACATCAGTGTATGCGGATGAACTACGTGCCTGAGCCGGAGAAAATCGAAGCTGGCGTGAAGATTCTGGCAGAAGAGATCGAACGAGCCTGGCAGGAAAACGGCCAGTAAGCCATCAGTTGCCGGTGCTCTAATGCAAAAAGGGGATACCGCGAGTATCCCCTTTTTTGTTTTTATACGAGGGCGTTACGAGCGATTAAACAGCGCGCTGTCGCGCAGAAGATGGTCGTTACCCCGACGGCGGGTAAACCCGGTGCGGTCGAAATACTCCAGAATCTGAATCGCCAGCTTACGGCCGACTCCCAGCCTATCGCGGAAGTCAGCCGCGTTGGTAGCGCCGCGCTCCCCATCCAGGTCACGAATCAGATCGGCAAACTCTACGATACGCTGCTGCAAATAGTAACGGTCTTTGACAATCGCCGTCACCAGCCCCTGCTGGGCCGCAGCCCGCATCAGCTGGCGTATATCCTGCTCTTCCTCGCCGGTTTCACGAGCCATATCGCGTACCCACCACGGCTCGCTCACCAGCAGCTCTTTAACCCGCGCCCAGCGCGCTTGCTGAGCGTCAGTGAAGCCCGGACGGTGGCCCGGCAGGTGCAGCCAACCCTGATGGTTCTCCAAAAGACCCTGCTGGCGCAACCGCTCAATGAGAAGTAACACCAGAGGCTCATCTTCAGCGGGCAGCGCCATACGCCGCAATCGCTCGCGCCCCGGCCCCGGCTGATCGTCATGCTGGGTGTGATACTGCGCCAGCACGGCCAAAATTTTATCCTGCCAGACGCAAGCCAGCGTCTCGCTCAGTAGCCGGGAGTCGGTACGCACCCGGCCCTCCCCGGCGACCAGATTATCCAATCCGCTTTGGTTCAACTGTCGCGCCCAGCCGAAGTCCGCCAGCGATACAGACCCTCGCTCCAGCCAGCACTCAAGCGCTGCGGCGTCATCACGCCCCGCCGCAAGCCGGGCCAGCCATGCTAAAAATGCCGGCTGGCGCTTACCACGACGGGGTGGGTTGCAAAGTAATACCCGGGCGGCGCCAAGCGTTTGACGAGCCGAAATATCGCGTACGATCAGCCGGTCGTTGTCGGCCAGCAGCAGCGGCGTATCGAGTACCAGTTCAGCCAGGTTCCCCTCCAGAAGCGAAACCCGACCGGTAATGTGGCTGGCCGCATGGTGTAAATGCACGGGCTGCCACTGCTGGAACGGCTGTCCGGCGGTAAGTTCCACCAGTACCCGCTCAACGGCACCCTCAGGCCTCGCGCTCAACAGCCAGTCTCCGCGCTGAATGTCTTCTTTTGCTGCATCCCCGCTAAGGTTGAGCGCCACCCTCTGACCGGCATGCGCTCTCTCTACCGGCTGATTCTGAGCGTGCAGCCCGCGCACTCGCATCGGTTTATCCGCACCGCTAAGCCACAGAGTATCGCCTACAGAAACTTCTCCGCTGTGCGCCGTACCTGTCACCACCAGCCCTGCACCTTTGACGCTAAAGGCCCGGTCAATCGCCAGCCGGAACCGCTGTCCATCGCGCTGCGGCCGCTCGCTCAGTGCCAGTAAATGCTGCTGTAACTCAGCTATTCCCAGACCAGTTTGCGCAGAAGTGTGAAACAGCGTTGCATCACGCCAGCCCATCTCCGTTACGACCTGGCGAACCTGTTGTTCCACCTCAGCCAGACGCCCGGCATCGACCCGATCGGCCTTAGTTAACGCTACGCTCAGCTCCGGTACGCCCGCCAGCTGCAAAATAGTCAGATGCTCTAGCGTCTGAGCCATCACGCCGTCATCGCAAGCCACCACTAGCAACGCACGGTCGATTCCGCTCACGCCTGCCAGCATATTGGCGAGAAATTTTTCGTGGCCAGGTACATCAATAAACCCCACCACCCGGCCATCCGGCTGCGGCCAGTAGGCGTAGCCGAGATCGATGGTCATTCCGCGCTTTTTTTCTTCCGGCAATCGATCGGCATCAATGCCAGTCAGTGCCGCCAATAGCGTGGTTTTTCCATGGTCGACGTGTCCCGCCGTGGCAATAATCATGACAACAACATCTCCATTAAGCCGTTTTCATCATCCAGACAACGTAAATCCAGCCACAGGCGCCCATCATGAATGCGGCCAATAACCGGTTTATCCACACTGCGCAACCTATCAGCCAGCGCAGTCAGCTCGCTACCGCGCCCGGAAAGTGGTGCAAAAGTAATAGCAAACCCCGGCAGCCTGTCGACCGGCAGCGAGCCGCTACCAATCTGTGCCAGACATGGTTCTACCTGAACGCTAAACGTCTGCCCATAGTGGGCCACAAGAGGTTCAAGTAATCGGCGAGCCTGGGCCTCAATTTCCTGCGCACTTCGAGTAAGAAAGCGCAATGTGGGCAGCCGCTCGCAAAGAGCCTCCGGGTGTTTATATAGCTGCAAAGTGGCCTCCAGCGCGGCCAGAGTCATCTTGTCGGCCCGTAGCGCCCGCTTTAATGGATGGGATTGCAGACGGGCTATCAGCTCGCGCTTACCGACAATAATCCCCGCCTGCGGCCCCCCGAGCAGCTTATCGCCGGAGAAGCTAACCATACTGACGCCAGCGGCAATCAGGCTTTGCGGCATTGGCTCGGCGGGAAGCCCCCAGGCCGTCATATCAATCAGCGAGCCGCTGCCAAGATCGGCCACGACCGGAATATTGTGCTCAGCCCCCAGCTGCGCCAGCTCTTCTTCACTGACGGAAGCGGTAAAGCCATCAATATGGTAGTTACTGGTATGAACCTTCATTAACAGGGAAGTTTGCGGATTAATCGCCTGACGATAATCTCGCAGATGCGTACGGTTAGTGGTCCCCACTTCATGCAGCTGGCAACCGGCCTGACGCATCACATCTGGAATGCGAAACGCACCGCCGATTTCTACCAATTCACCTCGAGAAACAACGACCTCACCACCATCGGCACAGGCCGCCAGCATCAGCAGCACCGCCGCCGCATTGTTATTTACGATGCAGGCATCTTCCGCCCCGGTAAGTTCACACAGCAGAGTCGCTACCGCGCGATCGCGATGCCCACGCCCTGCGCCATCCAGGTCGTACTCCAGGGTGAGGGGCGAACGCATTGCCGCGCTAACGGCAGCAACCGCAGCTTCAGCCTGCTGAGCGCGGCCAAGGTTGGTATGCAAAACTGTACCGCTGAGGTTAAACACCGGGCGCAAAGCACTACACTGCCCATGCTTCAGTCGGCGGCTCGCCTCCGCTGCCCAGTCCCCCTGCCAGACCGGCAGCTGCTGGCGGGAACGAATAGCCAGCCGGGCCTCGTCCTGCAACTGGTGTAGCGTGGCTACAACCTGCCGGTGTCCATATTGAGTGAGTAAGGTCTGAAATGCCGCATCTCGCAGCAGCCGATCGGTGGCCGGTAGCTGGCCATAAAGCGCAGATTGGTTCATGGTAAGGTCGTCATTATTGGCAATGACCCAAGTTTAACAGGGCGTTATCGCCCTTGTCTGCGCAACAGGTCATGCAAAGTGTCGATCAGGCTGTTGGCGGTGCTGTGCGGGCGAAGCTGCTGCGTTGCAAGAGCTTATCCAGCAGTGCCACTAAATGCGGACGCCCGGCGCACCATCCGGCCAGCACGCGGCGAAAATTAAGATAATCCACGGCGCAGCCCACCGCGATCGTGCCGATATTCAGCGGCTCGGCAACAATCTTTCCGGCAGCAATCTCCTGCTCCAGCCAGTCCAGAGAACGCTCTATTTTTTCTCGCTGGCGCACCAGTTCTTGCGGGGATTGATGTGCCGGCGGGCGCTGACGTTCGCGAACGGAGATAACGGCAACATCAAGGATGCCATCGGCCAGCGCCTCAAGCTGACGCACCTCTAGGGCCGCCATCGGCTCATCGGGTAGTAGCTTCGGCCCTTCGGCATTGTGCGCCAGCAGCCCGGCGATAACCGGCGAATCAAACCACACTCGCCCCTGTTCATCGACCAGTGCCGGCACCTTGCCCAGCGGGTTATAGCGGCTGATAGGGCTATCTGGCTCCCATGGCTGAGCATTGACGAATTCGAACGCCATTCCCTGCTCAAGAAGAATCACCGATATTTTGCGCACATAAGGGCTGGTGTAACTACCAATCAGCTTCATAACTCGCTCCCGTTTTCCATCGATAAGCTAAAGTATGGTGCATAAGGCGCAATCCTGAGGCTCAGTGCATTAATTATGCTGGATTTTATGCGCAGTCCCTTTGCCGGATGGCCCGCTTTTATCGTCGGCTACCAATCCAAAACCCTGAGTTGCGATCGATATGTAATTCCATTACATCGCTTTAAAGAATGGATTCACGAGACTGCTTTAGCTCACAAATTATACAGCAAGCCAAAGTAAAATGTGATTAACATCACGAACAACAAAATAACATACCCAATAACAATGTGATTAACATCACATTAACCAATCTAATCCCAATTCATTTAGTGCGATGTTGTTTTATTACACGCAATAAATGTGACAAAAGTCACCAAAACAACCCCCTCAGCACCCCACAAAAAGTGATGAAAATCACACTCCTGCCGTCATCTGGACAGCTTTCAGATTAGCTGCCAAATTCGCCTCATATAGCAGCGGTCATCGCCCCGTTGCTCACGGAACAACCGGTTCATCGGCGCGAACTTTTAACAAGGGGTGTTTTATGTCATCCGATTTTAAGATCAAAGTTCAAAGCTTTGGTCGCTTTCTCAGCAACATGGTAATGCCGAATATTGGCGCATTTATCGCCTGGGGTATTATCACCGCACTCTTCATTCCAACCGGATGGTTGCCTAACGAAACCCTGGCCAAATTAGTCGGCCCGATGATCACTTATCTGCTGCCACTGCTTATCGGTTATACCGGTGGGCGTCTGGTGGGCGGTGACCGTGGCGGCGTAGTGGGTGCCATCACAACCATGGGCGTTATCGTCGGCGCGGATATGCCGATGTTCCTCGGTTCAATGATTGCGGGCCCGCTGGGCGGCTACTGCATCAAGAAATTCGATGCCGCGGTAGATGGCAAAATCAAATCCGGCTTCGAGATGCTGGTTAACAACTTCTCCGCCGGTATTATCGGCATGATCCTGGCAATTCTGGCATTCCTTGGAATCGGCCCGGCGGTGGAAGTGCTGTCTAAGCTGCTGGCAGCTGGCGTTAATTTCATGGTGGTGCACGATATGCTGCCGCTGGCCTCTATCTTCGTAGAGCCGGCAAAAATCCTGTTCCTCAATAACGCCATTAACCACGGTATCTTCTCGCCTCTGGGTATCCAGCAGTCGCATGATATCGGTAAATCTATTTTCTTCCTGATTGAAGCCAACCCAGGCCCGGGTATGGGTGTGCTGCTGGCATACATGTTCTTTGGCCGCGGCAGCGCGAAACAGTCTGCTGGCGGTGCGGCTATCATCCACTTCCTGGGTGGTATCCACGAAATCTACTTCCCGTATGTTCTGATGAATCCACGTCTGATCATCGCCGTAATCCTCGGCGGTATGACCGGCGTATTTACTCTGACCATGCTGAACGGCGGCCTGGTATCTCCGGCCTCTCCGGGTTCTATCCTGGCCGTGCTGGCGATGACGCCAAAAGGTGCTTACTTCGCGAATATCGCCGCTATTTGCGCTGCGATGCTGGTTTCCTTCGTAGTCTCCGCCATTCTGCTGAAAACCAGCAAAACCAAAGAAGAAGATGATCTGGATGCCGCTACCCAGCGCATGCAGGACATGAAAGGCGCGTCTAAAGGCGTACCGGCTACCGCTGAAGCGGCAACCACTACCGGTGACCTGAGCTCGGTTCGCAAGATCATCGTGGCCTGTGATGCCGGTATGGGTTCCAGCGCCATGGGTGCCGGCGTGCTGCGCAAGAAAGTTCAGGATGCAGGCCTTGGCGATATTTCGGTAAGCAACTGTGCCATCAACGCCCTGCCAGGCGATGTTGACCTGGTTATTACCCATCGGGATCTGACCGAGCGCGCCATGCGCCAGGCCCCACATGCCCAGCATATTTCCCTGACCAACTTCCTGGATAGCGGCCTGTATAGCGACCTGGTAAGCCGCCTGGTAGCCGCACAGCGCCACACCGAAAACGAAACCAAAGTTCTGACCAGCCTGAAAGACAGTTTCGATGAGCCGGAAGCTCAGCTGTTCCGCCTCGGCGCAGACAACGTGTTCCTCGGCCTGAGTGCTACTAATAAAGAGCAGGCAATCCGCTTTGCCGGTGAGCAACTGGTCAAAGGCGGCTACGTCGAGCCGGAATATGTCGAAGCAATGATGGATCGCGAAAAGCTGACACCAACCTATCTGGGCGAATCGATTGCGGTTCCACACGGCACTGTAGAAGCCAAAGACCGCGTGCTGAAGACCGGCGTAGTGTTCTGCCAGTACCCACAAGGCGTGCGCTTCGGTGAAGAAGAAGATGACATCGCTCGCCTGGTTATCGGTATCGCGGCCCGCAATAACGAACACATCCAGGTTATCACCAGCCTGACTAACGCCCTGGATGATGAGTCTGTTATCGAGAAACTGGCCTCTACCACCAGCGTTGACGAGGTTTTAGCCCTGCTGTCCGGCAATAAACCAGCCTAACAGCCATCCCCCTCTCCCTTTTGGGAGAGGGCTTGGGTGAGAGGCCGGACGCTTCGTCAGATACCTCACCCAAACCCTCTCCGGGTCCAGCAGCTTTAGGAAGGTATACATTATGAAAGCATTACATTTTGGCGCAGGTAACATTGGTCGTGGCTTTATCGGTAAACTTCTGGCGGATGCAGGTATCAGCCTGACTTTTGCCGATGTAAACCAGGTGGTCCTGGATGCGATTAACGCCCGCCATAGCTATCAGGTGCATGTGGTTGGCGAGCAGCAGCAGATTGATACCGTTTCCGGCGTTAATGCAGTAAGCAGCACCGGTGACGAAGTTATTGAGCTGATCACTCAGGTTGATTTAATCACTACTGCCGTCGGTCCGGTCGTGCTTGGACTTATCGCACCGGCCATTGCCGCAGGCCTTACTAAGCGCCATCAAAATGGTAACAACTCCCCGCTCAACATCATCGCCTGCGAAAACATGGTACGCGGCACCAGCCAGCTTAAAGCACATGTACTGAAAGCGCTGCCTGCCTCTGAGCACTCCTGGGTTGAAGAGCACGTTGGCTTCGTTGACTCCGCCGTTGACCGTATCGTCCCACCGTCTGAATCTGCGGCGCACGATCCTCTGGAAGTTACGGTAGAAACTTTCAGTGAGTGGATTGTCGATGAAACTCAGTTTAAGGGGCCAATTCCGCGGATCCCGGGCATGGAGCCGACCGATAATCTGATGGCATTTGTCGAACGTAAACTGTTTACCCTGAACACCGGCCACGCAATTACGGCTTATCTGGGTCAGCTTGCAGGATTGCAAACTATCCGCGATGCGATTCTCGACCCTAAAATCCGCCAGATTGTTAAAGGAGCCATGGAAGAGAGCGGATCGGTGCTGATCAAGCGCTATGGCTTCGATCCGGGTAAACACGATGCTTATATCGGTAAAATTCTGGGCCGCTTTGAAAACCCTTATCTGAAAGACGATGTAGAACGCGTAGGCCGCCAGCCGCTGCGTAAACTCAGCGCAGGCGATCGTCTGATTAAACCTCTGCTCGGTACTCTGGAATACGGCCTGCCGCACGCATTTCTGGTTCAGGGGATTGCCGCCGCTATGCATTACCATAGCGACCAGGATCCTCAGGCTAAAGAACTGGCGGAACTTATCGCTACTCTTGGCCCACAGGCAGCCCTTGCACAAGTCTCAGGGCTGGACGCAAATAGCGACGTTGTAGCCCAGGTAATGGCCGCTTATAAAGCTCAGGCATGATTGAACGCCGGGCGGCGTAACCGCCCGGATTATCATGTTCAACCAGGCAGGCCGATATGGAACAACCATCACAGGCGATAGAAAACCGCATTCTGGAACGCTTAAACGCCGGTAAAAATGTCCGCAGCTTATTTATTTACGCAGTAGAGTTGCTGACCGATATCGTCGGTGATCTGGTTTTGCAGGCTTTTCGCAAAGACGATTATGCGGTGAAGTATGCCGTTGGCCCGCTGCTTAGCGGTAACGGGCCGTTAGGGGCATTATCGATTCGTTTGAAGCTCATTTACGGGCTGGGCATCATTAGCCGACATGAGTATGAAGATTGCGAGCTGGTGATGGCGCTGTATGAAGAGCTGAAGCACGACCGGGCAGATTACAGCTTCAGCGACGATGAAATTGTTGGCCCCATTGGCGAATTACACTGCATCAGCGCTTTGCCGCCGGCTCCCCCGGCTAATTTCAACGATCCGGCATTAACGCATATGCAGCATCAGCGTTATCAGCAGGTCATTCGATCGACCCTGGTACTAGCGCTGACAACGCTACTGGCGGGAATAGGCGTGAAGAAAGCATTCGGGCATTAGTCGTGCCCGAATGGCTACGGACTTACTTGTGACAAAAAATACTGCGATTAGCATTCCATTCATAATTTTTATAATTAATAGCATATAATAAGAGATACTTATTAAATATAAGAGTGCATCATTAAAAAAAGAAATTCACTTATAAAATAAACAATCGTCAATCATTATCTCAACCGTTTAATTCCCCACTAATAGCGCCGCAGATTTCTTCTCTGCCACCAGGCATAAAAAATCAATAGATTCAAGGCCAATGGCTCATCAACCCATACTTTTCTGGCAATAATCAGATAAAATTCAGATTGTTTTTAATTTTATACCGACTAGAGTATCCCGGTATTTTGATCAGATAACCTTTGTGCTTTTCTCAATATCAAAATGGGTTTTAGCCTTTGGGTTAACTATTCCTCTGATTAATGATGCAATTTATTGAGCAGACTAATAAATAAGAGAAATACATTTATTTTTTAGCGATATTTATAAGGAAATAGCATGAAGAAATTCGCTCTCATTATCTCTCTGATTACCGCAGGCTGGGCATCCTTTCAGGTTTCAGCCGCCCCTCTGACCGGCTGCGCGGCTAAACAAGCCAATATCGAAAATCAGCTAAGTTACGCAGAAAAATACGGCAATAGCTTCCGGGTCAACGGGCTGCGTAAAGCGCTGAGCGAAGTACGCGAGCACTGCACCAATGCTTCACTGCTGGCTGAGCGTCAAAATCGAATCACAGAGAAAGAGCGTAAAGTGGCCGAACGGCAGGCCGAGCTAAATAAAGTTAAAGCCTCTGGCCGTACGGACAAAATAGCTAATAAGCAAAAAAAACTGGCCGAGGCTGAGCAGGAGTTAAAAGAGGCTCAGGCGGAGCTTTTGAAATAACGGTTACCGGCAGGCAGCTTGCTCTATGTATTAATGGATTCAGGCGGCCTGCCGGTTGTGTTGTGATTAGTGATTCGGGGCGTTTATATGCCATCAATGCTTATTCCCCCATGCATCGTAACCAGCCTGCTGCTAATGACCGGTTATGCGCTGCTGACTCGTAAAACCATCATGTTACGTCTGTTAATGCTCGCGGTTTTTTTAGCGCTGGCCGGCGTTTTATCTCTTTGATCTCACCTTCGGGCAGGAGCCATATTCGAATTTAAGTAATAACAAGGAGCAATCTAAATGGCATCGACTCATCGTCTGGCGCTTACTCTGGTGTGCATCTTCCCGGTTTTGACCGGCTGCGCTCACGCTCAAACCAAAGGATTTTTAACCGAACAAACCGCTCCCGACAGCCTGGCGATTCTGCCACCTCCACCAGCCGAAAACAGCGCCGCATTTACCAACGACCGCGCTCAGTATTACCAGACTCGCATTCTCCCCGACCGTCTGCGCACCGAGCGTGCTGCCAGCGATGCAGACTATAAAAATATTAACCTGGCATTTTCATTCGCTTTTGGCCGCACTATCTCCCCACAAACCACGCCACAGCTGTGGAAACTACTGCAAGGCGTGCTGCAAGATAGCCATGATTTCGCTATGCGATCGGCCAAAAACCATTACCAAAGGCTGCGGCCATTTGTGGTATTCCACGACCATACCTGTACGCCGGAAAAAGATGAGAAAATGGCTAAAACCGGCTCTTATCCCTCCGGCCACGCGTCGTTTGGTTGGGCTACCGCCCTGGTACTGGCTCAGATAAACCCGGCTCGTCAGACAGAAATTTTGCAACGAGGCTACGATTTTGGCCAAAGCCGGGTGATTTGCGGGGCACACTGGCAGAGCGACGTCGATAGCGGTCGCCTGATGGGGGCGGCAGTTTATGCTCGCCTGCAAACCAGCGCCGCTTTCCGTCAGCAGTTGGCCGCCGCTCAGGCCGAATTTAACGCCCCTACCGAGTCATCTGCGCTAAACCGCAGGCAATCCGGCACTGCGGCATACTAAATAGTCCTCTGTCGGTTAATATATATGGCCGGAACCAGGCGTCCGGTCTATGTATTCACCAGGACTGTTAAATGAAAAAAGTATTTATTGGCGCATTTGCCATTGGAGTGTGCGCCATTCTCGGTTACAGCTATTTCTCTTCATATGCAGAAGTCGAAGGCTACCAAACCGATATTCAAGCCCAGCCAATAGAGGGCATAACCCAAAACCTCTCGGCGCTGACCTGGAACCCAGAAACCCGGACGCTATTCGCGACAATCAACCATCCAGCCACAGTGGTTGAACTCTCCACCGACGGTAAACTACTGCGTAAACTCGAGGTGGACGGCATCCACGATCCGGAGGCCATCGAACATATTGAAGGCAATCGTTATGTCATTGCCGATGAACGGCAACGGCATCTTTATGAGGTCGAAATTACCCCTCAAACCCAACGCCTCAACGTTTCAGATGCCCCAGGGCTGCGGCTGGATATGGATGGACGCGACGGTAACAGCGGCTTTGAGGGGCTGGCGTGGAATCGCGCCGATAAACATCTGCTGGTTGCCCAAGAGCGCAAGCCGATTAAGCTATTTAAGATTGAAGGATTTCCGGCTCTGTCTGGCGTGAGTAATGTCGAAATTAAGGTTACCACCGGTGCCAGCTGGATGAGTTCCATCGGCGATATCTCATCTCTGGACTATGACTCCGAGCATAAGCAACTGCTGGTCATGTCTGAACAATCTGACAAGATTTTGTTTATTTCACCCGAGAAGTCGGTAAAACAGTTAACGCTCGATGGCACTAAACATGGCCTTAAGGCCCGAATCCCGCAGCCTGAAGGCATGGCAACCGACGGACACGGCCATCTTTATATTGTTAGCGAACCAAATCTGTTTTATCGCCTGACAACTAATACCCCTGACGGTTTATAACCCAGGTTTTCGCACTCGCCCGGCGGCTAGTGTATTCTTAACGCTGATATCCCACAGGCCAGTAACAAGCTATGAAAGAAGTAGAAAAGAATGAAATCAAACGTCTGAGCGACCGCTTAGACGCCATCCGCCACCAGATGGCGGCCCTGCCGCTTAGCGAACAGGCGGAGAAATACGCTGAGCTTTCCGCCGAGCAAGTTAAGCTGGAAGCCGAGATCGCACGCCTGCAGGGGCAGCGTCAGGAAAAGCTGAGTAAAGAAGCGCTCAAGCTGACTAAAATGGGCTTTAGCCGTGAAATCACCAAGAAAGAGCAGGCCGATATGGGCAAGCTTAAGAAAAGCGTGCGCGGCATCGTAGTAGTACATCCGATGACAGCACTGGGGCGCGAAATGGGCCTCAAGGTGATGACCGGTTTCGCCCCCAAACAGTTCTGATAAGTCAGGGCTTCTGGCCGCCGAATAACCGGCGGCTGAAGTCCTCTATCTGGCCGGTAAGCCGACGCTGTTGCATAGTTTTGCTCCAGCTGGCCGATAGCCCCGCGGCGCTCATCAGCCGATGATATTGCTCATCGTCAAACGGCATATGCCAGGCGATGGCGCAGGCTTCATGAACGCTCACATCGCTCAACCGGCTTACTAACTCAAGCGGCGCTTCAGCAGACACCTGCCCCGGAGAGATAACCCGATACAGCCATCCAACCATAATTTTATCTTGCATGAGCAGAGATAAATCGCTGATTGGAAAGTGATAGTTAAGCTTAAAACAAGGCGCTCGTGGTTGAGTTATCTGAATCAGGGCCTCTCCCCACCGATACACATCACCAATGTATGCATCGCGCTCAGTCAGCCCCACGGTCGAGAGATTTTCACCAAAAGCCGGCGCATCGAATAGCTCGGCTAAATCGGGAAAATCGAGCTTCCAGGCCTGATAATGCTCACGTGGATAGTGGCACAGCGCCCGGTCCGGCCCACCGTGAATTTTCTTCTCCGCCTGTTCATCACCGCTCAAACCGGTGGATAACAACTCCAGCGCACCCTCGACCTGAAATTTTTCAATCGCGCTTGGGCGGCTATCTGCATAATCACGAACCTTCCCTGTATAAACCTGTACCCGATAGCGCATCTTTGACTCCTTAAAAACGGTGGCTCGTTGTGAATAGATTACAAATCTGGCAGATACTAAAAAACCACTGACGTAGCCTTAGCGCACAGATAATACCCGGGAAACTTGCGGCAGACGAACAGGGGCTGGTTTGCTGCAGGCAATAAAAAAGCGAGCCATCAGGCTCGCTTCTTCATCAGGACTTTGCAACTTTATTTTTTAGCTGCAAAACGGGCTGCTGCCTCGTCCCAGTTCACCACGTTCCAGAACTCTTTGATGTAGTCCGGGCGGCGGTTCTGGAATTTCAGATAGTAGGCGTGTTCCCACACATCCAGACCCAGCAGCGGATAACCGGAAGTACCGGAGATAGCTTCACCCATCAGCGGGCTATCCTGGTTGGCAGTAGAGGTTACAGCCAGTTTACCATCGCGCAGTACCAGCCACGCCCAGCCAGAACCAAAACGGGTAGCAGCGGCTTTCTCAAACTCTTCTTTAAATTTCTCAACGCTACCGAAATCGCGCTCAATAGCAGATTTCAGATCGCCCTGCAGGGAGGTGCCCTTTTTCAGGCCTTTCCAGAACAGGCTGTGGTTAGCGTGGCCGCCTGCGTTGTTACGCAGAACGCCTTTTTTGTCTGCTGGCAGTTTATCAAGCTGAGTAATCAGCTCTTCAACCGGCAGGCTGGCGAAATCAGGCAGGCTTTCCAGCGCAGCATTCGCGTTGTTGACGTAGGTCTGGTGGTGTTTGGTGTGATGGATTTCCATCGTTTGCTTGTCGAAATGCGGTTCCAGAGCGTCATATGCGTATGGCAGTGCCGGCAGGGTATAACTCATATCATCTTCTCCATTATGGTCGCGGTGTCGACAGAGACCACCGTTAAAATGTCAGCAAAGTATAGTTGCTATATTGTTATCGAAATGATTATAAGTGCCCTGCTGTCCCAAAGGCTATAGCTGAATGAGCTTTCCAGAAAATGTGAGCCTGTGCGCCCGCACCCTTCCGTTTTTGCCACCCTTACCGTGCCAGCGGCAAGCCGGTAAAGGCGTCATTATTGACCATTTTTTAGACTGCAAAGTGATGGGAGATAACCCCCGCCCACTTCTGCATCCTGAGGATAATAAAAATGAGTCACGCGATAATGATGGGTATTTTCTGGCATCTGGTGGGGGCTGCAAGCGCAGCCTGCTTCTATGCCCCGTTCAAAAAAGTCCAAAAATGGTCATGGGAAACCATGTGGTCAATTGGCGGTATCGTCTCCTGGATAATCCTGCCATGGGCAATTACCTGCTGGCTTCTGCCGGATGTTGGGGCTTATTTCAGCTCCTTTAGTACCTCTACTCTGCTGCCAGTTTTTCTGTTTGGAGCCATGTGGGGCATAGGCAATATCAACTACGGTCTGACTATGCGCTATCTCGGGATGTCGATGGGGATCGGTATCGCCATTGGTATTACGCTGATTGTCGGCACGCTAATGACCCCAATAATTAATGGTCAGTTCCACGTATTAATTAACACCAAAGGCGGGCAAATGACCCTGCTGGGCGTATTGGTTGCGGTGGCGGGCGTGGCGATTGTCACCCGAGCCGGGCAGCTTAAAGAGCGCCAAATGGGCATCCAGGCCGAAGAGTTCAATCTGAAAAAAGGGCTAATACTGGCGGTGATGTGCGGCATTTTCTCCGCCGGGATGTCGTTTGCGATGAATGCCGCGAAACCGATGCATGAAGCCGCGGCGGCTTTAGGAGTCGACCCTTTATATGTTGCGCTACCAAGTTACGTAGTGATTATGGGTGGTGGGGCACTTATCAACCTTGGCTTCTGCTTTATTCGCCTGGCTCGCGTACCGTCGCTGTCAATCAAAGCCGATTTCTCTCTGGCTCGCGGACTTATTATCACCAACGTTCTGCTCTCGGCGCTGGGTGGCCTGATGTGGTACCTCCAGTTCTTCTTTTACGCCTGGGGCCATGCCAGTATTCCCGCGCAGTATGACTACATGAGCTGGATGCTGCATATGAGCTTCTATGTACTGTGCGGCGGTCTGGTAGGGCTGGTACTAAAAGAGTGGGTCAACGTTGGCCGTCGTCCGGTCGGCGTCTTAAGCATCGGCTGCGTGGTCATCATTATCGCCGCCAATATTGTTGGCCTTGGCATGGCGAACTAGCGGCGCATTCATCTGTTGGCGCCACTGCAATGGCGCCATCCCCGTTTCCCGGGCAAACACCACTGAAAAATAGTTACTGTCTTCAAAACCACAGTGCATTGCGACCTCACTTATTCGCAATGTGCTGTTGTGCAAAAGATATTGCGCCCGGCAAATTCGAATCTGCCGCTGGTAATGGCTAATGCTCATCCCGGTCTGTTGACGAAAACTCTGGCGTAATTTCCTCTCGCTACATCCCTGTTGATGGCAAAACTCGGCAAGTTCCAACGGCTTATCCATTTGGGCAGCAATTATCCCGATAAGCCGTTCAACCCCGGTCTCGTCAGGCTGCGCTGAACCGCTCTCCGACTGGTAACGATGCCGTTTAAGCGTAAGTAATAGCTGCAAAAAAAGAGTTTCAGCCATCCGACAGCTTAAGGCGTCAGTTGCCATCGTTTCGTGGGATAACTGTTGGATTATTTGGCGCACCGGCGTCATTCCGGCCTGGCTTAGCCGCCAGTGGCCTCGCAATCGGGAGTCGGGGATAAGGTCTTCTAGCGGATAGTTAAGAGTCAGACGCTCCGGGCAGTAGAGAATATTTTGCAATACCAGATTATCGACCGACGTATAGCTATGACGATCCTCCGGGCGAATGTAGAACAGATCGCCGCGAGTTATTCGCCACGGATGACCGTTAAGAATGTGCAGGCCGTTACCGCGCCAAACCAACACCAGCTCATAAAAATCATGGCGATGATCGGCAAACACCTGCTGCGGCAGGCGATCTGCCACCACCACGGGCTGGCCGGGACTTTCGAAAAAGTCTTTTTTTTGCAAAGTCAGGATAGTCACGCCGCCCCTCCAGTAAAGAGCGTCATTATCATGATTAACCGGCTAAAAAACGGTGACTGGCTTCGCGTTACCTGGTAGGTAGCTCCCTGCCATGACGGAGGTCACGCGGGGAGCACTGGAACTCACGCCGGAAAAGCGTTGAGAAGTGGTTACTGTCGCTAAAACCACAGCTATAGGCAATATCGGTAATCCGCTCCTCGCTATGGCGCAGCATATAACGCGCCCGACACAGGCGCAGACGGTTGAGATAGCGCTGAGGGGTCAGCCCGGTACGCTGTTTAAGCTGCCGATGCAGCGTACGCAGCGATAAATTAAACCGCCCGGCCAGCCCCTCCCACTCCACATCCTGGCCAAAATTATCCTCTAGCCACGAAAGAAGATGGTTAAGACTCCCCTGGCCCGTCCCCGGCTCTTCAAGGCTGCCCTGACGCAGTAACAATATGAGCTGCAAGAACAGCATTTCCCGCTGGGCGACATCCTCATCGCTGCCGCCTTCCCCTGCCGCAGCCAGCCTGTCAACCAGCAGTCTTACCTGAGCCAGGGTATTGCTGCCTACCCGCCAGTGCGCCGGGTAATGACCGTCGCGCTCCTGAGGCAGCAGCCGCTCCAGCCCGGACAGGAAATTAAAAGCGTCCGGCGCTCGATATAGCACATTGGTCAGACACAAATCCTCCGTGTGCTCATACAGGTGCCGGTCATGGTCGCGAATAAAACAGACCGATCCGCCGCTCAGAGTATAAGGCTGGCCATTGAAGATATGGCTGCCGGTACCGTGTTCGACAATAACAATTTCAAAGAAATCATGATGATGCTCAGGAAACGCCGCCTGAGGCTGGCGCTGTTCAATAGTCACTTTCGCCCGCCCTGACGGAAAATAGTCCACGCTATGTAACTTAGTCATCGACACACCTCCCAACGGATAGATGTTTCGATGTTAGTTAACCACCGCCGGCACCACCTTAAATTTTTGACCATTCCGCGACTAAAAACGGCGTTAATTCTAAGAAATTTTGCGAATTATTAAGAAGTGCGGTCAGGGTCACAACCGCCATAATGGTGCTGGAACGGCTTTTAAAACGAACAATGAGTGAAATTGTGAAGGCCCACGGCGCGACCTTCACTTTGTTGCCAAACGTTCAGACAGGCTGGCACCGGAGAAAAGGCATCGTCAGGCAGAGCTTCATAGAGTGGAGGGCACTGATTAGCAAAAGGACCCTCATCATGACTCTCCGTCACTGTGTCGCCATTGACCTCGGCGCGTCTAGCGGTCGCGTCATGCTGGCCCGTTACGATGGGCAGCAACAGCGCCTGGAATTAAGCGAAATCCACCGTTTTGCCAACGGACTGCGTAAAGTCGATGGCTACGACTGTTGGGATGTCGATGCTCTTGAGCAGGAGATTCGCCACGGTTTACAGCAAGTGTGTGATTTAGGGATCCGCGTCGATAGTTTTGGCATTGATACCTGGGGCGTCGATTATGTGCTTATCGATAAAAATGGCCAGCGCATAGGGCTGCCAATAGCCTATCGGGATCACCGCACTGATGGAGTTATGGAGCGCGCCTGCGCGGAGCTTGGGCGAGAAGATATTTATCAGCGTAGCGGGATCCAATTTTTACCTTTCAATACCCTGTACCAGTTCCGGGCCCTGCGCGACAGCCATCCAGAGTGGTGTCAGCAGGCAGAGCGCGCGCTACTGATACCAGACTATCTCGGATACCGCCTGACCGGCGAGCTGAACTGGGAATACACCAACGCCACGACCACTCAGCTTATCAATATCGAAACCGATAACTGGGATTCATCGCTGCTCGAGTGGGCGGGAGCACCACAAAGCTGGTTTGGGACTCCCGCCTGGCCTGGCCGCGTTGTCGGCAATTGGATCTGCCGGATGGGTAATAAAATTCCGCAGGTTTCTGTCGCCAGCCACGATACCGCCAGCGCCGTTCTGGCTACCCCGCTGGCCGATGCCGATGCGGCCTACCTCTCCTCCGGCACCTGGTCGCTGATTGGCTTTGAAAGTATGACCCCATACACCAGTCCGCAAGCGCTGGCCGCCAATATCACGAATGAAGGTGGTGCCGAAGGCCGCTATCGGGTGCTGAAAAACATCATGGGCCTGTGGCTGTTGCAGCGAATAACCAGTGAACTTCAAGAGAGCGATATTGGCGAGCTGATTGCCCGCGCCGCCCGGCTTCCTGCCTGCCGCTCGGTAATTAACCCCAACGATGACCGGTTCCTGAACCCCGAACATATGGTGACGGAGATTCAGGCAGCATGTCGTGAAACGGCTCAGCCGGTGCCCACCACAGCCGCCGAACTGGCGCGCTGCATCTTCGACAGCCTCGCGTTGCTATATGCCAGCGCGCTGCATTCGCTAGAGCAGGTTCGCGGCCGCCGTTTCAGCCATTTACACGTCGTCGGGGGCGGTAGCCAAAACCCATTGCTTAACCAGCTATGTGCCGATGCCTGCGGGCTGCCGCTACTGGCCGGGCCGGTTGAGGCCTCAACGCTTGGCAATATCGGCTGCCAGCTGATGGCGCTAGATGAGTTAGCTGACGTCACTGCGGTGCGTCAGCTCATCACCAAAAACTATCGCCTGACTCGTTACACCCCTAATTCAAATAGTGAAATTGCCCGCCTGAGCGCGCAGTTTCAGCACTCACCTACCAGGGAGCTTTGCGCATGACAACTCATTCTGAATCTATCTGGAACAATGCAAAACAGCGCTTCGCCGCTATCGGCGTTGATGCTGAGCAGGCCCTGGCGCAGCTGGCGCGACTGCCGGTCTCCATGCACTGCTGGCAAGGCGACGATGTAGCCGGTTTTGAAAATCCGGAAGGCGCACTGACTGGCGGCATCCAGGCTACCGGTAATTACCCGGGCAAGGCACGCAACGCCAGCGAGCTGCGGGCCGACCTTGAGCAGGCGCTGCACCTGATTCCCGGGGCCAAACGTCTCAATCTGCACGCCATCTATCTGGAGTCTGACCAGCCGGTCGCTCGCGATCAGATTAAACCCGAGCACTTTAGCAACTGGGTAAGCTGGGCTCGCGACAATAAACTGGGTCTGGACTTCAATCCATCCTGTTTCTCACACCCGCTGAGCGCCGACGGTTTTACCCTGGCGCATGCCGACCCTAAGATCCGCCAGTTCTGGATCGATCACTGCAAAGCCAGCCGCCGGGTTTCCGCGTATTTTGGTGAACAGCTTGGCACGCCGTCGGTAATGAATATCTGGATCCCTGACGGCATGAAGGATCTCACCGTTGACCGCCTGGCTCCGCGTCAGCGCCTGCTTAACGCGCTGGATGAGATCATCAGTGAAAAACTGAATCCTGAGCATCACATCGATGCGGTAGAGAGCAAGCTGTTCGGCATTGGGTCTGAAAGCTATACCGTGGGTTCTAATGAGTTCTATATGGGCTATGCCACCAGCCGCCAGACCGCTCTGTGCCTGGACGCGGGGCACTTCCATCCAACCGAAGTTATCTCCGACAAAATCTCCAGCGCCATGCTTTACGTCCCGCGTCTGCTGTTACACGTCAGCCGTCCGGTGCGCTGGGATAGCGACCACGTCGTGCTGCTGGACGATGAAACTCAGGCAATCGCCAACGAAATCATCCGCCACAACCTGTTTGACCGGGTTCATATCGGACTGGACTTCTTCGATGCCTCTATCAACCGCGTCGCGGCCTGGGTTATCGGTACTCGTAATATGAAAAAAGCACTGCTGCGCGCCCTGCTGGAGCCAACCGATCGGCTGCGCAAGCTAGAGCTGGAAGGTGATTACACCGCCCGTCTGGCATTGCTGGAAGAGCAGAAGTCTCTGCCGTGGCAGGCGGTATGGGAAGAGTGGTGCCGCCGCGAGAATGTTCCGGCAGGCAGCGAATGGCTGGATGAAGTGCGCCGTTATGAGCAAACCGTTCTGGAAACGCGGCGCTAACCGATCGGGCGTTCGGGCATAAGACCAGCGCCTCAGCTAAATCAATGACTGACGAGGTGGCGGCGCGATGGCGTCAATCGCAAACGCCGCGCCATCCACCGGTTATCTTTGCCCGGTTTGTCCGGGCCTTAAGGAAGTTACTTTATGAAAACGATTCTCGACGCCTGGTTTGTTCAGGGCATGATCAAAGCTACTTCGGATGCCTGGCTTAAAGGGTGGGACGAGCGTAACGGCGGGAACTTAACCCTGCGCCTGGACCAGGAGGATCTCAACCCGTGGCAGGCCGATTTTCACGCCCAGCCGCGTTATATCGCCCTGAGTCAGCCTCTGCCTGAGCTGGCCGGGACGCCGTTTATCGTTACCGGTTCCGGTAAGTTTTTCCGTAACGTTCAGCTCGACCCGGCGGCCAATCTCGGTGTGGTTCAGGTAGATAGCGACGGCGCTGGTTACCACATTCTGTGGGGGCTGACCGGCGATGCACTGCCAACTTCTGAACTTCCGGCCCATTTCCAGTCACACGCGGTACGTATGAAAGCGACCGGCGGCCGCGACCGGGTAATTATGCATTGCCATGCCACCAACCTGATTGCCCTGACCTACGTGCTGGAAAACGATACCAACGTTATTACCCGCAAACTGTGGGAAGGCAGTACCGAATGTCTGGTGGTATTCCCGGATGGGGTTGGCATTCTGCCGTGGATGGTACCGGGTACTGATGAAATTGGCCTCGCCACCGCACAGCAAATGGCTCAACACTCCCTGGTGCTGTGGCCATTCCACGGCGTATTTGGCAGCGGCCCGACGCTGGATGAAGCTTTCGGCCTTATTGATACCGCAGAGAAGTCAGCCCAAATTCTGGTGAAAGTTATTTCGATGGGCGGCATGAAGCAGACCATTTCACGCGAAGAGCTGCAAGCCCTGGCACAGCGCTTCGACGTCACGCCACTGCCCGGCGCGCTGGCGCTCTAACCCCCAAACGCGCTGCCTGCCAGCGCGTCAGCTTTAAGGAGAAAGCTTATGAGTTTTATGCTGGCTCTGCCCCGGTTAAGCCTGCACGGGGCCGGTGCAATTGAAGATATGGTGCAACTGGTTGCCAAAAAAGAATGGGGTAAGGCTCTTATCGTTACCGATAGCGCCCTGGTTAAACTTGGCCTGCTTGATGGTCTGTTTCGCGCTCTTGAATCCCACAATCTGAGCTGGTCACTTTTTGACGAAGTTTTCCCGAACCCAACCGAAGAGTTAGTTCAAAACGGGTATCGGGCCTGGCAGCAAGAACAGTGTGACTATCTGATAGCTTTCGGCGGTGGCAGCCCGATAGATACCGCCAAAGCCATTAAAATCCTGACCGCTAACCCTGGCCCCTCCACGGCTTATGCCGGTGTTGGCCATGTGACACATGGCGGAGCGCCTCTGGTCGCCATTAATACCACCGCCGGAACTGCCGCAGAAATGACCAGCAACGCGGTCATTATCGACAGCGCCCGTCAGGTTAAAGAAGTTATTATCGACCCCAGCATCATCCCGGATATCGCCGTGGATGACGCCAGCGTAATGTGCGGCCTGCCGCCGGATGTCACTGCCGCAACCGGCATGGATGCCCTTACGCACGCCGTTGAGGCTTTCGTTTCCCAGGGCGCGCATCCGCTTACCGACGCCAGCGCCCTCGAAGCCATTCGTCTGATTCATCGCTGGCTGCCGGTCGCCGTCGCCGATGGCCAAAATCTGGAAGCCCGTGAAATGATGGCTAACGGGCAGTATCTGGCAGGAATGGCATTTAATAGCGCCGGACTTGGGCTGGTGCATGCTTTAGCCCACCAGCCTGGTGCAACCCATAATCTGCCGCACGGCGTATGTAATGCCATCCTGCTTCCGGTAGTAGAAAACTTTAACCGCCCACAGGCACAAGCGCGTTTTGCCCGTATCGCGGCGGCTATGGGTGTTGATACTCTGGGAATGAGCGACGAAAGAGCCAGCAAAGAGGCGATTAACGCCATTCGTCAGCTCGCGGCATCAGTGGGTATCCCGGCAGGATTTGGAGCACTGGGCATCACTGAGCAGGATATTGAAAAATGGATTGATAAAGCACTGGCAGACCCTTGTGCGCCGTGTAACCCACGCAGCGCCAGCCGCGAGGAGGTTCGCCAGCTTTATCTGGAGGCATTATGATCCGCAAAGCATTCATTATGCAGGTAAACCCAGACGCACATCAGGAGTATCAGCAGCGCCATAATCCTATCTGGCCGGAGCTTGAGGCAACCCTTAAGGCCCACGGTGCGCACAACTACGCCATCTGGCTCGACGCCGGGCGCAATCTGCTGTTCGCCAGCGTCGAGATAGAGTCTCAGGAGCGCTGGGATGCCGTGGCGCAAACGGAGGTCTGTCAGCGCTGGTGGCAATCCATGAAAACGCTGATGCCATCGAACCCTGACGGCAGCCCGGTCAGCGAAGAGCTGAAAGAGATGTTCTGGCTACCTTGAAAACCCTCTGGCTCGCCTGGCGGGCCAGAATATCATTGTCGTTTTATTCATATATCATCCGGTGTCATATAAACCACCTTTTGCAACGCATTGCGATATACATCCTGAATATCGGGATTTACTTCGGTTTCTAGTTTTAACAGCAAAAAGCTAATGAGATCTTTATTATTAACTCTGCCGGTACTCTTCCTTATCACTTTAGAGGCTAATATAATTATTTCTTCTTCGCTCGGCAGCCGCTGGTATACATCTGACATTTGACAATCCTTGTCATTATAAATCGGTGTTGGATTACTCATTTACGCACCCGTCGATTAAGTTCCTGGTCCACAGGCAAGAGGACTCAGTCTCTGTCCGCAGGAGATACTATCAATTGCCTTAATTGAGCGTAAGCCCGGAAATTATCAATTATGGCGAAAGTTCTGACGCAAAAGAAATACTCTATAATTAGGATTCTATGAAATGGAATTTTAATTTATTTTAATCTCATATTTATTTGCCGCGGCAATAAAATTTACTCCGTGATAGGTATTTCAGCTAAAAATATTCCTTTATTCCATTGTTCACCTCACTATTCCAATAATTAATTATTCCTGAATGATGAATATATGAATGTTCTGCCATCGCTCTATTTTCTCTTTTTTACTGGCGTAAAACCCCATTATGTACAAGGCTTTCAAAATGAGCTTTATATGACCCAGCGCTAAGATCTCAAGATACCTTAAGTTTCATCCGCATCAATAATTGACAAACAATAATTTAACCTATAATTAACATTAATCACGCCTTAAGCAGCTAGTAACTGTACCTAAAGAGTCGGCGATAACATCTGACCGGAATTGAAAAAGTTACCAGTCAGGCAGCACACGCCTGGGAGTGATGGTTGATGTTGCTTAGCGCCGGAATGACTGCTGGCGTAACGCCTTTATTCACAGCAAATGTTAACTCTGGGTAACGCCCGACGTTTGACCTTATCCGGAGAGATAATCACTAAATCGCTACTAAAAGAAAATAGCGATTAATCAATAACATGTGACGTCATGGGGTTTCCTATGGGTGAAAGCAAAAAAATAAGTTACTGGGCCGCTGGTGGAGTTCTGCTGCTAGCTATGTCGGGCGCGGCGCGGGCAGAAACTCTGACAGGCCAGTTAAGCGTGCGTTTGATAATCGGTCCCGGCTGTACGGTAACAAACGGCTCTTCTACCGGAGGCGTCAACTCATGGGGTACGCTGGATTTTGGTACCAAAGCGGATCTGAATAACGCCTTCTCCAGCCGGGCACTGGGGGCCGATAACGCCAACCCCATCACCATTACCTGTAATACCGCAACATCCCCTACGCTCACTTTCAACGGTGGCGCTAATACCGGCTCCGGTAACCTTCGTTATATGGCCAGCGCCGGAAACCGTATTGCCTACCGGCTTTATACCGATAGCGCTTTTAGCACGCCGATTACCGCCAATACCGCTATCTCAATTCCGAACAACACCGGGCAGGCTTTTAACATTTATGGTCGGATCCTTCCAGAGGACCAAACGGCAACTACTGCCGGCCTGACTCCACCGGCAGGCACCTATAACGATACGGTTGTTGCAACGCTCGTCTGGTAGCCCGGATGAAAAATCTCCGGCTGCTATCGGCATTATTGCTAGGCGTAATGCCCTACGCTTTTGGGGCCACGGTAACAAGTACATTCACCATTAGCGCTCGCATTAATAATGGCTGCCAGTTGGGAGGCTCAGGTACCGGTAACGGGAGCTTCGGTGCACTCAATTTTGGCACTATGGTCGATCTGCATAACAGTAGGGATGTGATTAGCACGCTTGGTGCCGGGTCGATTGTTCTGACCTGCACGCCGGGAACGTCAGTCACTATCGCCATGGATGGCGGGCAAAACGGCGGCAGTAGCGCTCTGCGCTATCTCATAAATAGCGCCGGAACGCGCAAGATTGGCTACCAGCTTTACCAAAATGCCTCCCGGAGCGTGGTTTGGGGAACGGGAGCACAAGTCATGAGCATCGCCTCATTTCCGGCGACGACTCAAACTTACACCGTTTATGGTCGGCTTCCGGCCGATGGCACCAGCCCTCCAGCCGGAACTTATACCGACAACGTAACCGTGACATTTACTTTTTAACAGGGATTATCTATGAACCGGTTCGCGACTCTTTTTCTGGCCCTTCTGGCTTTGACTCCGGGCGTCATGGCGGCCAGCTCTGTAGTTATCTGGCCCCTAACCCAGACCATTCCGGCGGACGATAAAGGCTCCGTATTATGGCTGGAAAACCGCGGTGCTGCCCCCATTACGCTACAAATACGGGTCGTTGGCTGGCAACAGCAGCAGGCTCGCGAAAGCTATCACGCGCAGCAAAATGTTGTTCCCAGCCCCCCATTTGCCACTATTGCTCCCGGACAGCGCCAAATGGTGCGTTTAATGTCTCTGCGACCGGCACCATCGGGACAAGAGCAGGCCTATCGGGTGATCGTCGATGAAGTACCGGGAGCGGTTCCTGCCAGTACCGAACCGGGGGCCGGTATCCATTTCCAGATGCGCTATTTGCTACCGCTATTTGTTGCGGGTGATGGCATCAAACTCCCTAACGCGATAGAAGGGCCGCAGGATGGCAAAAGCTACACTCAGCCAGCGCTGAGCTGGCGCGTGGTGAGCGAAGCTGGGCAACACTGGCTCACTGTCAGCAATAAAGGAGCGGTGCATGCCCGGTTGAGCGGCGTGTTTTGGGGCAGTGCCCCCAATGCCAGCCGCGCAGCTCTGACCATGAGCCCTGGGCTTCTGGGCTATGTATTGCCCGGACAGGAGATGCGCTGGCCAATACCCGGCGGGCGCAAGCCTCCGGCCGGGAAGTTATTCGCAACGCTTGCAGAAACGGGGCAACCCGTAGAAATTCCATCGGCTGGTTAAACCTGACCATCGATGCACAAAACGCCAGCCCTGTGGCGGGCAGCGATACTTATTATTGCGCTTAATAATAGCGCCCATGCCGACGATGATGGCGCACTGCCGCCACCGCCGCGCGCTATGCCGCCAGGAGAAAATATGACCTGGTACCTTACGGTGTCGGTCAATGGCCGCAGGAGCGACGAGGTGGTGCCAGTCAATCAGCGTCAGGGGCATTTCTGGGTTGAGGCGGGGGTGCTGAGCCGCAACCATGTGCGCCTGCCCCGAGGACAAACCAGCGGCCTTGTCGATGTTAATACCCTGCCCGGCGTTACGCCCCATTACGATCAAACGACCCAGACCCTGGCTATTACCGTGCCGGATAACTGGTTGCCTGAGCAAACGCTAAAAGATGAAGAGTCCCGTCTTGATTATCGCACCGCCACCGCCAGCCCCGGCCTGATGTTTAGCTATGATGCCTATGGCCAGCAAAGCAGCGGTGGCAATCATAACCGCTACGTAGCGACCTGGCTTGAGCAACGTCTGTTTAGCGGCCAGGGTTATATTTCGAATACCGGCAGCTGGCGGCAGTTTAGCTCCAGTGAAGAGAGTAATCCTGATGGTTATTTGCGTTACGATACTTTCTGGCGCTACAGCGATGATGAGAACCTGATTAGCTATCAATTAGGGGATGTTATCAGTAATGCCCTAAGCTGGAGCAACGCCGTACGCCTTGGCGGTCTGCGCATCAGCCGCAATTTTGCTATTCGCCCCGATCTTATTACCTGGCCGGTATTTAACTATCAGGGAAGCGCCGCCGTACCCGGCAGCGTCGATTTATTTATTAATGGCTTCAAAACCAGCAGCCATGAAGTCAATTCCGGCCCGTTTACTCTCATCAATACCCCTTACATCAACGGTGCGGGCGAGGCGACAGTAGTCACCACCGATGCATTAGGCCGCCAGGTATCCACTACCGTACCCTTTTATGTGGCTAACACCCTGCTGCGCGCCGGTCTGTCTGACTTTGACCTGTCGATGGGCGCTCTGCGCCGCGATTACGGCTGGCGCAGTAACCATTACGATAGCGCCGCCGCCAGCGGAATCTGGCGCTACGGTTTAAATGATAGCCTCACCTTCTCCAGTCATAGCGAAATAGGTGATGACTTACAGCTTGCCGGTATCGGTACTGACATAGCGCTCTGGCGTTTCGGCACCCTGACCAATGCCGTAGCCTGGAGCCGCAATCAGGATGGCGAATTTAGCGGTGAGGGCAACCAATACACCGTGGGCTATTCATGGCTGGCACCGAGCTTTAGCCTATCGCTACAGCACCAGCAGCGCAGCGGTGACTACCGCGATCTTAGCGTGCTGGGCAGCGATTCTGAACTGAGCAAACGCAGCGAGCAGATATCGGCAACTGTTTCGCCTTTTGGTGCCCGATTCGGTTCACTTTCCGCCGGATATTTCGACCTGACGGCACCGGATGACAGCCGTACCCGCCTGCTCAATCTCTCCTGGAGCATGGGGATGTGGCATAACAGCAACATATCGCTATCGATGAACAAAACTCTGGGTGATGGCGGCTACAGCGCCCAGCTCCAGTTCACTATTCCTCTCGGTTTCGACAGCACCTTCACCGCCAGCGACCTGCGCGATGTGGATAACGAACATAGCCAGCGCCTGACGCTAAGCCGCTCGGCACCCACTCAGGGTGGGATGGGTTATAACCTGGCCTGGTCACACGGAGGCGACCGCTACCGTCAGGCCGATCTCACCTGGCGCGGGCGCTATGCCACGGTGCAGGGTGGCGCTTACGCCGATCGCAACTCCACCACCCACTGGGGTGAGTTGAGCGGCTCGCTTATCTGGATGGATAACAGCCTGTTTGCCACCGATAAAATCGCCGATGCCTTTATTCTGGTGAGCACCGAAAAATACCCGGACGTTCCGGTGCGCTACGAAAACCAGCTCATCGGCAAAACTGATAACAGCGGCCATATTCTGGTGCCTTGGGTAACATCCTGGTATCCGGCTCATTTATCTATCGATACTCTCGGACTGCCCGCCGATGTGGACGTGGTTAAACCCGAACAGCGAGTGGCGGTGCGTGAAGGCAGCGGTGCGCTGGTGCGTTTCCCTATCAATAAAACGCTGAGCGCCACGCTGCGTCTGTTAGACAACGGTGGCCAGCCGCTACCTGCGGGCAGCCAGGTTGAAGACAAGGTGAGTGGCCAGCGTGCGGTGGTGGGATTTGATGGCGAAGTTTGGCTCAGCCAGTTACAGCCAGATAACCAGCTGCACGTTCAGCTTCCCGATGGTCGCCGCTGCCAGCTTCACTTTAATATGCCTGCGAAAACCACAGACCAGGTTTCACTGGGCAGCCAGGTATGCCCTGTCACCGCCACACCGGAGGGTACTTCATGATGGTAAGAATACTTCTGGGATTCATCGTTGCGGCGGCGGCTCTGGTTGCTATGCCCGCACAGGCTGGCTGCACCTATGCATCGGCAAACCAGCCCGCCAGTTTTGGAAGCCAGAACTCATTTACCATTGCCGGAACGCCGCAAATCGTTCAAACCAACTCGGGTATCAGCTGTACCGCCACCGGCGTACTCACTGTGGCCGGTACGAACTCTGTTACCGGCGTAATCTCCTCCCAAAACGGCACCAGCTCTTCGCCGCTGATGCGCAGTGCCGGCGGCTATACCGTGCCTTATCAGTTTTGTAAGGATCAGGGATGCTCCGCCACTTATCCGGCCAGCGGCAATATTCAGTGGGTAAGTAACCGGCTGCTCGATCTGCTGGGTTTATTCTCCGGCGCTGGCGGTACTCTGCCGCTTTACGCCCGCACTACACCCGGCGCTAATGTCCCGGCAGGGGTTTATAACGATGTTGCGACTATCAACTGGAACTATTCATTCTGCCTGCTGGGTATCGGCTCACTCTGTGCTTATGAGACCGGGAGTGGCACCACGCGCGTTGCCGTTAGCCTTACCGTCACCAACTTTTGCTATCTCGACAGTGCCCCTAACGTTACTTTTGATCCGGCGGCGCTTATTTCATCATTTATCAGCCTGAATAGCGCGTTGGGCGTGCGCTGTACACTACTTAGTAGCTACAGCATCAATCTTAGCGGAGCTAATCCGCTAAGCGGCAGCTGGCGACAAATGATGGCTTCCGTTAACGGAAGCCCTACCTATTTGCAGTATCAGTTTTATCAGGGCGGCGGCACCGCCTGGACGCCAACCAGCAACTATACGGGTATCGGCACGGGTGTGTCGCAAAATATCCCTTACACCGCTACGATCAATCCGGCCCAGGCTAACAAACCGGCGGGTGACTATAGCGAGGTGGTTACAGTCACCGTCACCTACTAAGCTATCAGTTTTGCTCAGCGACCAGCAGCGCCTGGGTGCCTGGTTCTAATGCCCGGAACAGGTGCGGCTTATCAGCGGGATAACAGATGTAATCACCGGGGTTAAGCTCTTCAGGCGCATCGCTCAGCCCAATCAGCGCCCTCCCCTGGGTCACAATAATATGCTCTACCGCCCCCGGAGAGTGCGGGTGCGAGTGGCGATCGGCTCCGGGTTCTGCCATCAGCAGATAGATATCCCGCCGGGCTCCCGGCGGACAGGTTGCCAGCAGAATAGCCTTATAATTTGCCTCTCCGGCGACCACCATTGGCCCTTCACCGCAGCGGATTACCTGAGTCTGGCTGGCCTGTGGCTCCATCAGACGGGCAAAAGGGATCTCCAGCGCTACGCATAACGCCCATAGCGTCTCAATACTGGGATTGCCATTACCGGACTCCAGCTGAGACAAGGTTGATTTGGCAATGCCAGCGCGCCGGGCGACTTCGGCCAGCGATAAACCGGTGCGCTGACGTTCGCGAATCAGCCCTTGTGCAATAAGGTCAATCGGTTGGGTCATATTGAACTCCATTCGGCCTAATATTTTCAGAAATGCTTGAAAAGCTCTCAGCTCCCAATCATTATAATGAACGTTCGTTCGATATAAAACAGGAAGTTTGTTATGCCACGCTTCTCCAGCCTGAATAGCGCCCTGATTAAGGCCATATTTCTTATCTGCCTCGCAGATGGCATCGTCGCCGTATCTTACGGCTCGCTGGCGCTCAGCTATGGTTTTCCGTTCTGGGTACCGCTAACCCTGGCTATCACCGTGCTGGCCGGCGCGTCTGAATTTATGTTTGTCGGGATTGTCGCCAGCGGAGGTAGCCCACTTGCCGGTGCGGCCGCCGGGCTGCTGGTTAACGCCCGCCACCTGCCGTTTGGCATCGCGGTGCGCGACTTAGTGGGTAAACGCGCCGCTGCCCTGCTGGGTTGTCACATCATGAATGATGAGAGCGTTGCCTTTGGCATCAGTCAAAGCACCCATGAGCAGCGTAAAGCCGCCTTCTGGCTATGCGGGCTGGGCATCGCGCTGTTCTGGCCATTAGGCGTGATTATCGGCGGTTTTCTCGGTCAGATTATCCCATCCCAGGAAGTCATTGGGCTGGATGCTGTTTTTCCGGCGGTGATGTTTGCTTTGGTACTGCCGATGTTGAAAAACCGGCTCACGCGTAACCGCTCGCTAGCCGGTGCCGGTATCGCATTAGCCAGCACCCCGTTTGTCGCAGCCGGTTTGCCGGTTTTGCTGGCGCTGTTTGGCCTGATCGTAAAGGGGAAGAAAAATGACTAAATCGCTCATTGCCGGAATAGCGCTGCTCTCTGTCGGCACTTATTTAATGCGGTTTGCCGGAGCAAAGCTCGGTAACAAAATAGCGGCCGCCCCTCGGGTACAGGCCATGCTTTCTGATGCGGCGGCAATTCTGCTGTTTACCGTGGCGGTGACCGCCACATTCTATGACAGCACGCACTTTTCCGGCGTAGCCCGTGTAGTTGGCGTCGGCGTAGCGCTGTTGCTCATGTGGCGAAAAACACCGCTTATTATCGTGATAATTGCCGCAGCTGCGGTTACGGCAATCCTGCGCCAGCTGGGCGTGGCTTAGCGCAGGCGCTGCGGGTGGGTATAAATCGTTGCGCTATCGGCGCGACAAAAACCCACCAGGGTTAAGTTACAGCGTTCGGCGACCTCCACGGCCAGCGTGGTCGCCGCCGAAAGCGCAAACAGAATTTCTACGCCACACATCGCTGCTTTCTGCACCATTTCATAGCTGGCGCGGCTGGAAACCAGCACCGCTCCGTCCTGCCAGCCTTCCTGTACCCGACGACCCAGCAGCTTATCCAGCGCAACGTGGCGACCAATATCCTCCAGCCCTCCGGTGAGAGTTCCATCACCAGCCAGCCAGGCAGCCGCATGGGTACAGCCGGTAAGATGTCCGGCGGGCTGATAGCTACGCAGGCCTTCTAACCCTTGTGCTAAGTTCTTCAGCGCAAAAGTCTGAGTAAACGGCAGCGGCGCAACGGGCCTGCCAATATCATTAAGCTGCTCGACCCCGCAAACCCCGCAACCGGTACGGCCTGCCAGCGCACGGCGGCGCTCTTTCAACCCCATAAACCGGCGGCTCGAAAGCTCGATTTGTACTTCATAGCCCTGGCATGCGGGAACCACGTCCATCCCATAAATTTCTTTTGAGCTTTCGATGATGCCTTCCGAGAGCGAAAAACCCAGCGCAAACAGCTCCAGATCTTTGGGCGAAGCCATCATGACGACATGGGAAATGCCGTTATAGACCAGCGCTACCGGTACTTCTTCGGCAATCCAGTCATTATGGGTATTACCCAGCGAATTCTGGCCCCATACCGCTACCGAACTTACTCCGGCTACTTTTTCTGCCGAAATAATCGATTTTTTCTCATCTATTTTGTTCACACTTAGTTAACCACCAGCGAACATAACCATCATTGATGTGATATTCTGTTGACATTACCCCACTGAATTCGGGGTTGCTGAGCTTAATTTTGAACGTTTGCGGCCACGACTGCAAAAAAACAATACCTGTGACAATGTCGATACAAGGAGTAAACCATGCAAGTCAGCAGAAGACAGTTCTTTAAGATCTGTGCTGGCGGTATGGCAGGTACCACCGTTGCGGCCCTGGGATTCGCCCCTGGCACCGCTTTAGCGGAAACCCGGCAATATAAACTGCTGAGAACCCGCGAAACGCGCAATACCTGTACATACTGTTCCGTAGGCTGCGGTTTGTTAATGTACAGCCTCGGCGATGGGGCCAAAAACGCTAAAGCGTCGATCTTCCATATTGAGGGCGATCCGGATCATCCGGTCAGCCGCGGCGCATTGTGTCCAAAAGGCGCAGGTCTGGTGGATTTCATCCACTCTGAAAGCCGCCTGAAATACCCGGAATATCGGGCACCAGGCTCAGACAAATGGCAACGTATTAGCTGGGAAGACGCTTTCGATCGCATCGCTAAATTAATGAAAGAAGACCGCGATGCAAACTTCCAGGTGCAAAACGCCGATGGAGTCACAGTAAACCGCTGGCTCTCTACCGGCATGCTGTGCGCATCAGCATCCAGTAATGAAACCGGTTATCTAACCCAGAAATTTTCCCGCGCCCTCGGCATACTTGCCGTGGATAACCAGGCGCGTGTCTGACACGGACCAACGGTAGCAAGTCTTGCTCCAACATTTGGTCGCGGTGCGATGACCAACCACTGGGTGGATATTAAGAACGCCGATCTTATTGTGGTCATGGGTGGTAACGCCGCCGAAGCGCATCCGGTAGGATTCCGCTGGGCGATGGAAGCTAAAATCCATAACGGTGCCAAGCTTATCGTTATCGATCCGCGCTTTACCCGTACCGCATCGGTTGCTGATTTCTATACCCCTATTCGCTCGGGTACCGATATTGCCTTCCTGTCGGGCGTGTTGCTGTATCTGATGAGCAACGAAAAAATTAACCGCGAATATGTCGAGGCGTATACCAACGCCAGCCTGATCGTGCGCGAAGACTATAACTTCGAAGATGGCTTATTCTCGGGCTACGATGCGGCAAACCGTAAATACGATAAAACCAGCTGGCACTATGAGCTGGACGAAGGCGGCTTCGCTAAGCGCGATACCACCCTCAGCCATCCGCGCTGCGTGTGGAACCTGCTGAAGCAACACGTATCTCGCTATACGCCAGAGATGGTGGAGCGCATCTGCGGCACACCAAAAGATGATTTCCTGAAGGTATGCGAGTACATCGGTGCCACCAGCGTTAAAGATAAAACCACCTCGTTCCTGTACGCCCTGGGCTGGACTCAGCACTCGGTCGGCGCTCAGAACATCCGCACCATGGCTATGGTGCAGTTGCTGCTGGGTAATATGGGGATGGCAGGCGGCGGCGTTAACGCCCTGCGCGGCCACTCTAATATTCAGGGGCTGACCGATATTGGCCTGTTATCGCAAAGCCTGCCGGGCTATATGACGCTACCGAGCGAAAAGCAGACCGATTTGCAAACCTACCTGACGGCTAACACGCCGAAACCACTGCTAGAAGGTCAGGTTAACTACTGGGGTAATTATCCTAAGTTCTTCATCTCAATGATGAAGTCGTTCTATGGCGACAAAGCGACTGCGGATAACAGCTGGGGCTTTGACTGGCTGCCGAAGTGGGATAAAGGCTATGACGTACTGCAATACTTCGAGATGATGTCTCAAGGGAAAGTGAATGGCTATCTATGCCAGGGCTTTAACCCGGTGGCCTCGTTCCCGAATAAAAACAAGGTTGTGAAGGCGCTATCAAAACTTAAGTTCCTGGTCACCATCGATCCGCTGAATACCGAAACTTCTACCTTCTGGCAGAACCACGGTGAATCCAACGATGTCGATTCCAGCCAGATTCAGACCGAAGTGTTCCGTCTGCCTTCCACCTGCTTTGCCGAAGAAAACGGCTCGATAGTCAACTCCGGCCGCTGGTTACAGTGGCACTGGAAAGGTGCCGATGGCCCTGGTGAAGCACGCAATGACGGCGAAATTCTTGCCGGTCTGCTGCTGCGTTTGAAGGCGATGTATGCCAAAGACGGCGGTGCTCAGCCGGAGCCGCTGCTGAATATGACCTGGAACTATCTGACGCCGGAAAATCCAAATCCGGAAGAAGTGGCGATGGAGAGTAACGGCAAGGCGCTGGCGGATCTGCTGGACGATAAAGGCAATGTGATAGCCAAAAAAGGCGATCAGCTCAGCTCCTTCGCCCAACTTCGCGACGACGGTACCACCTCCAGCGGCTGCTGGATCTTCGCCGGTAGCTGGACGCCAGAAGGTAATCAGATGGCTCGCCGCGATAACGCCGATCCATCCGGTCTTGGCAATACTCTGGCATGGTCGTGGGCTTGGCCGCTCAACCGCCGCATTCTGTATAACCGCGCCTCCGCAGATCCGCAGGGTAATCCGTGGGATCCGAAGCGCCAGCTGCTTAAATGGACGGGGGCTAAATGGTCGGGGATTGATATTCCGGACTACAGCGCCGCCGCACCGGGCAGCGACGTAGGGCCGTTTATTATGCAGCCAGAAGGGATGGGACGCCTGTTTGCTATCGATAAGATGGCGGAGGGGCCATTCCCGGAACACTACGAGCCGTTTGAAACGCCGCTGGGTACCAACCCACTGCACCCGAACGTTGTCTCCAACCCGGCTGCCAGGGTGTTTAAAGACGACCTGGAAACGATGGGTAAAGCCGATAAATTCCCTTATGTCGGTACCACTTATCGCCTGACCGAACACTTCCACTACTGGACTAAGCACGCGCTGCTGAATGCCATTATGCAGCCTGAGCAGTTTGTTGAAATCGGCGAGAAACTGGCCGATAAGCTCGGCATTGCCCAGGGTGATACGGTGAAAGTCTCCTCCAATCGCGGCTATATCAAAGCCAAGGCGGTGGTGACTAAGCGTATTCGCACGCTACAGGTGGATGGTAAGGAAGTCGATACTATCGGCATTCCTATTCACTGGGGCTACGAAGGGGTAGCGAAGAAGGGCTTTATCGCCAATACGCTGACGCCGTTTGTCGGTGACGCCAACACCCAGACACCGGAATTTAAAGCATTCCTGGTGAACGTGGAAAAGGTGTAACGGAGGAATTATGGCTTATCAATCGCAAGACATTATCCGCCGTTCCGCAACTAACGGCTTCACGCCCGCGCCTCAGGCGCGGGATCACCAGCAGGAGGTGGCAAAGCTTATCGACGTCACCACCTGCATTGGCTGTAAGGCCTGTCAGGTAGCCTGTTCAGAGTGGAACGATATCCGCGATGAAGTAGGACATAACGTCGGGGTTTACGACAACCCGGCGGATTTGACTGCCAAATCATGGACCGTAATGCGCTTTTCCGAGGTCGAAGAGAACGGCAAGCTGGAGTGGCTCATCCGTAAAGATGGCTGCATGCACTGCGCCGATCCTGGCTGCCTGAAAGCATGTCCGTCCGAAGGGGCTATCATTCAATATGCCAACGGTATCGTCGATTTTCAGTCCGAGCAGTGTATTGGCTGCGGCTACTGCATCGCGGGTTGCCCGTTCGACGTACCGCGCCTGAATCCGGAAGACAACCGGGTGTATAAATGCACCCTGTGCGTTGACCGGGTCACGGTAGGTCAGGAACCGGCCTGCGTGAAAACCTGCCCAACCGGCGCTATCCACTTTGGCTCCAAAGAGGATATGAAAACGCTGGCCGGCGAGCGCGTAACTGAGCTGAAAACCCGTGGTTATGATAACGCGGGCCTGTACGACCCGGCGGGCGTTGGCGGCACTCACGTGATGTACGTTTTGCACCACGCCAATAAGCCGAATTTGTACCACGGCCTGCCGGAAAACCCGGAAATCAGCGCTACCGTGAAGTTCTGGAAAGGAGTCTGGAAACCGCTGGCCGCTATCGGCTTCGCGGCAACCTTCGCCGCCAGTATCTTCCATTACGTCGGCGTCGGCCCTAACCGGGCAGAAGACACCGAAGACAACCTGGAAGAAGAGCAAGATGAGGTGCGCAAATGAAAAGACGTGACACCATCGTGCGCTACACCGCGCCGGAACGCATCAACCACTGGATAACCGCCTTCTGCTTCATTCTGGCGGCGGTTAGCGGGCTGGGCTTTTTCTTCCCGTCGTTCAACTGGCTGATGCAAATTCTTGGCACGCCACAGCTGGCGAGGATCCTGCATCCGTTCGTCGGCGTGGTGATGTTTGCCTCATTCATCATCATGTTTTTCCGCTACTGGCACCACAACCTAATCAATCGGGATGATATCTTTTGGGCGAAGAATATTCGTAAGATCGTCGTCAACGAGGAGGTAGGTGACACCGGGCGCTATAACTTCGGTCAGAAGTGCGTGTTCTGGGGAGCGATTATCCTGCTGGTGCTGTTGCTGGTAAGCGGTGTGATTATCTGGCGACCTTATTTTGCGCCTGCCTTCTCAATCCCGGTGATCCGATTTGCGCTTATGCTGCATTCATTTGCAGCCGTAGCGTTAATTGTGGTTATCATGGTGCATATCTACGCCGCCCTTTGGGTGAAAGGCACCATTACCGCGATGGTGGAGGGATGGGTATCTCAGTCGTGGGCGAAAAAACATCACCCACGCTGGTACCGGGAAGTCCGCCAAAAACAGGAAAAGTCATCTGAATGAGTATTCGCATAATCCCGCAGGATAAGCTGGAGAAGAGCGACAAATCAACGGCGGGGATGATTCCGCCGTTATTGTTTCCCCGGCTCAAAAATCTCTATAACCGCCGCGCAGAACGTTTGCGTGAGCTGGCAGCTAATAATCCGCTAGGCGACTACCTGCGCTTCGCAGCGCTTATCGCCCATGCCCAGGAAGTGGTGCTGTATGACCATCCGCTGGAAATGGACCTTAGCGCGCGCATCGCCGAAGCCGCCGCCCAGGGTAAACCGCCGCTGGATATCCATATTCTTCCGCGCGACGCCCACTGGCAGCGCCTGCTGCACTCGCTTATTGCCGAATTAAAACCGGAAATGAGCGGCCCGGCGCTGGCCGTCATTGAAAACCTGGAGAAAGCCTCAGAACAGGAGCTAGAGCAGATGGCCGGCGCCCTGCTGACCAGCGAGTTTTCGCAAGTCAGCAGCGATAAAGCACCGTTTATCTGGGCCGCTCTGTCGCTCTATTGGGCGCAAATGGCCAGCCTGATTCCCGGCAAAGCGCGCGCGGAATATGGCGAGCAGCGCCAGTTCTGCCCGGTCTGTGGCAGCATGCCGGTAAGTAGCATGGTACATATGGGCACCACTAACGGCCTGCGCTATTTGCACTGCAACCTGTGTGAGTCCGAATGGCACGTTGTGCGGGTAAAATGCAGCAACTGTGAGCAAACCGGCAACCTGCATTACTGGTCGCTGGATAGTGAGCAGGCGGCGATTAAGGCCGAAAGCTGCGGTGACTGCGGCACCTATCTTAAGATCCTCTATCAAGAGAAAGATCCCAAGGTGGAGGCGGTGGCAGACGATTTGGCATCGCTGGTGCTGGATGCCAAGATGGAACAGGAGGGCTTTGCCCGCAGTAGTATCAACCCGTTCCTGTTCCCTGGTGAAGGGGAATAAACCACCGCTTAGGCTCCGGTTACTTAGGTGCTGACAGCAAAACTAAACGGGCTCCGCAGGGAGTCCGTTTTTTTATACCCACATAAAAAAACACCTGCCACGATGGGCAGGTGTTAAAACAGATCGAATAACAACATAAGGTGCTTCACTCAACGTAATGTCCATGGTGTCTGATGAGGCAGTAGTCTGCGACATCTGTTAGTGGACGATAAGCACCGTTAATTGGCTCTGCATCATTCCTGGTTTATGAGGCCTGTGGCGAACATAAGAGATGGAATGAGCATCTACGCGCGGATTATTGCATAAAGCGTGCCACCGTGCGAGAGAGGAATCTGGTTTAATTAGTGCGAATTTACTGGCCTGCGGCCCACCCGGCTTACGCCTAATACTCTGGTGTCGGCCAGAGGCGACAGATTAGAACCAGTTCACAAAAATGCTTTTAAAACATAATGTTATTCGTCGCAAATCAGAGACATACAGATGTGCTATTGTCGGCCATTTGCGACGCTAAAAATTACAAGCAAGGAGAAAATAAAAAAACGGATTGGTAGTATCAGAAGGGATAGCATGAAGGGCGGGAACGGAACGGCAGGACATTTTACCTGGCTCCAGAAACAACAAAACCTCGCTATGCGAGGTTAAAAAAGTGGTCGGCGAGAGAGGATTCGAACCTCCGACCCACTGGTCCCAAACCAGTTGCGCTACCAAGCTGCGCTACTCGCCGAATATACTTTTTATTCTTACTACCAGTACAACTTACTGCTACGAAGTTAAGAGCGTAAACCTTGCTTACAAGGTTAAAAAAGTGGTCGGCGAGAGAGGATTCGAACCTCCGACCCACTGGTCCCAAACCAGTTGCGCTACCAAGCTGCGCTACTCGCCGATTTATACTTTTCGCTTTCTTACTTCATTTCTGGTGGTGCGAAGAGAGGGACTTGAACCCTCACGTCCGTTAAGACACTAACACCTGAAGCTAGCGCGTCTACCAATTCCGCCACCTTCGCATAACCAAAAATAATGGGGTGGCTAATGGGACTCGAACCCACGACAACTGGAATCACAATCCAGGGCTCTACCAACTGAGCTATAGCCACCACTGTATTCTTTCTTCACGCGGTAGTTTAAAAAACTTACCACCGCAGCTCAAGCACCTGTTTAGATATGGTGCGCCCGACAGGATTCGAACCTGAGACCTCTGCCTCCGGAGGGCAGCGCTCTATCCAGCTGAGCTACGGGCGCTTAGCGCCGTTGCGGGGGTGGATAGTACGGACTTCACGCCCCGCTGTCTAGTGCTTTTTTTAAGAAAATTGTGTGGTTGATTACGGTTTATCCACTTTGCCGTTTAAGTCGCCATTTTTGAGCGATTCAACGTGTTTTCCTAATCCGAGTACCTTATAAATCACGGTAATACCCAGCAGGAAAGCAATACCAACAAACAGCGACATGCGGGTATCTTCGTTCAGCCCCATCCCTACCAACACACAAAACAAAAATGCCATCGTCAGATAATTCACCAGCGGGAAGCCTACCGATTTGAACGGATGGCTGGCCATTGCCTCACGGTGAGCGCGGCGGAAACGAAGCTGACTAATCAGAATCACAAACCACGGCACCATTCCCGGCAGCACGCTGGCGCTATAAACATAGACAAATACCCGCTGCGGATTGGGAATAATGTAGTTCAGGCATGAGCCTAGCAGCAAAATAACGATCGAGACCAGCACGCCCATCGTAGGAACACCGCCGCGCGATACTTTCGCCATTGCCTGTGGCAGCTGCCGGTTACGCGCCAGAGCATAGAGCATGCGCCCGCAGCTATACATACCGCTGTTACAACCGGACAGCGCCGCCGTCAGCACCACGAAGTTAATAATACCGGCCGCAGCGGTGATACCTATCTTGGCAAAGGTCAGCACAAACGGACTGCCGTTACTGCCAATCTCATTCCACGGGAAGATGGTGACGATAACGAAAATAGCGCCGACATAAAAAATCAGGATGCGCCACAGCACTTTACCAACTGCACTGCGCAAAGTGACTTGCGGGTTTTTGGCCTCTCCGGCAGTGATGCCGATGAGTTCCACCCCCTGATAAGAGGCAACAACAATACACAATGCCGTCAGGAAGCCCTTCCAGCCGCCGGCAAAGAACCCGCCATGCTCCGTCAGGTTAGCAAACCCGGTTGGATGCCCGCCGTTGCCAAACCCAAAGAAGATAACCCCTAATCCCACCACTATCATGACAATAATGGTCGTGACCTTAATCATGGCAAACCAGAACTCCAGCTCACCGTAGAGCCGTACGGCAGCCATATTTGCCGCGGCCACCAGCCCTACTGCAATAATGGCCGGGATCCACTGAGGCATTTCCGGGAACCAGAACTGTACATAAACCCCGATAGCGGTTATCTCCGAGATACCCACCGCCATCCACATAAACCAGTACGACCAGGCCGTCATATAGCCAAAAAACGGACTCATATAGCGATGTGCGTAAACGGCAAAAGAGCCGGTTACAGGTTCGAGAAACAGCATCTCGCCCATAGCGCGCATAATGAAGAAAACGAAGAGTCCGGCGATGACATATGCCAACAATACCGACGGGCCGGCCCACTTCATGGTACTGGCGGCCCCCATAAATAGCCCGACGCCGATAGTACCGCCAAGCGCTATCAGCTCAATATGTCGTGCTTCAAGGCCGCGTTTTAGTTCAGGTTTACTTTCTGCCATAGATCCTCTGTCTTAAATCAATCGCCTGCCGGCCCTGAATACGGGCGCATGGTCTCACCGGTTGATCCGGTTATTATTATGATTAATCAGAATTTATTGTGAGCAGCGTAATACTCAATAACCGCCCACAGCATCATTGCGTTGCAAAAATGGGGGTTAATAGTTTCGTATTTTTCGACAAATGGCAAACTAAGGGTAAAAGGCGAGATAAAAAAGTGGCGAAAAATAGCGCGACTAATAACAAATGCGGCGCGCAAAATCTGCACGCCGCTAAAAGATTATAACTTACCGCTGTAATGCCAGCCCAGGTAGCGTAAAAGCCGAAGCTGACGGGTGATTCGGCTCGGCTGTGACAGCAAGCGATATAGCCATTCCAGCCCCATGTTCTGCCACACCTTAGGCGCACGCTTTACATGGCCGGTAAACACATCGTAAGTACCGCCTACACCCATATAGAGCGCATGAGGATATACCTGACGGCAATCACGCATCAGCAGCTCCTGACGCGGCGAACCCATAGCGACGGTGACAATCTTCGCTCCGCTATCGCGTACTCGCTGGAACAACGCCCCGCGCTCTTCATTAGAAAAGTATCCGTCCTGGCTACCCACCACATTTACCTGCCAGCGCTCTCGCACTTTGGCCTCGGTTTGCGCCAGCACTTCGGGCTTGCCGCCAATAAGAAACACCGGAATATTTTGCTGTCCGGCACGCTCCATCAGCGCTTCCCACAGATCGGCACCGGGTACTCGGGAAATTTGCGCCTCAGGGTATTTCTTTCGTACCGAGCGCACCACGCTGATGCCGTCGGCATACTTGAACTCAGCGGCATTAATCAGCTCACGCACTTGAGGGTTATCCTCCAGCGTCAGCATTTTTTCAGCGTTAATGGCGATGAGCGTGCCTTCACGCACCCCATCCTGCCCGGTGAGATAATCAACCGCGTGCGCCATATCGCGCCAGCCGAGTAGTGAAATACCGCGCAAGGTATAAACCGGCACGGTGTTAGTCTGAGTCATGCGTTTCCCTGTCTTACCGAAATTGTTGCTTTTGCCGCGGGTAACTGGGTATTCAGCGGGCGAATCAGCCCCGCTCGATCAAACATCCAGAACAACAATTTAGCCAGCAGCGCGCAGGCGCCGAAAATAACGAGGAAGAAAACCACCCGTGATGCAAAGGCGTCCAGCCCTTCGCGCGCCAGCACTATCATGTTAAAGATAGCCCCGAAGCAAAAGCTGGAGATAATAGCGGCCTTATAGCGATTATTGGAGCTTTGCGCCCGGCTATACAGCCAGTCGAACCATTTAATTATCAGACCTACCACAATTGCACCGGGAAGAATAAACAGGCTACCCCCCATCACGAACAGCGAGCCCAGTAGCGTCGGCGATATCGCCAGCCCAGAGTGGTTATTGAGTACTTCCCAGGTAAAGTAGTTAGCAGTATTGAGCACGATTGATGGTCGTCCCGGCCACAGCCAGCCTGGAATAAAGACATAAAAGTCGCGCACAATAGGCGCCAGCCCCTGGAACTCAATTTTGTCGTAGTTTTGCAGCAGCAGCGCCAGGTTCTCCCAAGGCGAGAAGGTGTCGCGTGTCAGATACAAGAAAGTATAGAAAGCTTCATCGCCGCTAACATCCAGCCCATAGCGTTTCAGAGCCAGCCAGAACATCCCCACCACCCCGGCGACTCCTGCGGCAGCCAGCATCCAGAGTGTAATCCAGCCGCGGATAATGCCAATAAACAGGAAGATAGCGAAGGCAATAATAATATTAGCGCGGGTACCGCCGACGATAACGTAAGTCAGCAAACCAAAGGCCACCGTGCACACCAAAAATACCAGCCACGCCCGCAGGCTTTGGTTTAGGAAGTAAATGATGAGCATCGCCGGAATAAAGAAATAGAAGAAGCGCTTGAGCGCCACGCCCGACACTTCGCTGGAGAATATCTGGCTGTAAGAATGCAGCTTAAACAGCAAAAAGCCGTTATGCATAAAGAAGATGCCAACGCTCACCAGCGCCACCAGCATCAGCAATGCGCAGGTCAATAGCGTTTCTACCCGGTTAAAGGTAATCCGGTCAGGTGCGTTGTTCACCGAATCCGCCTTACGCAGCCGGGTTTTGTAGGCCACATAATAGACGGCGTAAAAGCAGGTTGCGGCCAGCAGCGCCTGAAGCAGCACGCCAGGGGGCGCAACGCCAACATTAAATTTAAACACCAACGTCATGGTGAGCGGGAAGCCAAAGTAAAACGTCAGCAGGAATAATAGTGAGAAGAAAACGTTGAAGTTGAATCTTACCCGCCGAAATTCACGCAGCGTCAGGATGCCGATAAAAAATACCGAACATAACCAGACCACCAACAGCCCCGTAAATTGCCACTCCGTCATGCACTTACCCCTGAGGCCGTGGTGATAGCATCCAGCCAGCCTGCCTGATAATTAGGATTGAAAAACGCAACCTGCGACAGGTCCACCAGGCTAAGCTGACGCCGTGCTTCCTGCACTACCGGCACATCCAGCACGTCATCATCAAACAGCACTGGCAACTGCTGCTCAACCATATCCTGCCAGAATGGATTCCGGCGGCTGAGGACGCAGGGCACACCCGCCTGAATCAGCAGGCACAGGGTACCGATTCCCTGCTGGCGCTCAAACAAGAAATAGCCCAGAGAGCAACGATTGATAAGCTTCTGATAATCGTCAAACGCCATCCGCTCGCGCAATACCTGGCAATCTTCCGGCGCAAATAGCTCACTGGCCGCCCGTTCAACTTCTTCAATATAAGCCTGATTATTTTCCGGGTAGCCCATTGGCACCACGACCTGAGCCTGTCCTGAAAACTGCTGTGCCACCTGGCGTAGCGCATGAATGTGCTCATTGCTGCGATCGCCGGAGTTACCGATAAGAATGGTCAGCTTCGATTCTGTTTCACGCTCGATGCGTGCGTGCTCACCGGCAGCAACCGGCGCCATGCGGGTCGGAAAATAGAGCAGCTGCACTGGCACCTTTGCATGGCGTTGCTGGTATACCTTGAGATCGCCACGGGTACCAAACACTCGCGCCAGCCGCCCCTGGGCAATGCGTCGCAGCCGGTAGAATAGTTGAAACTTAAAGCTGGTGGAGTTCTCATACAGATCGGCCCCCCAGATATGCCAGCACGCCTGGTTTCGCTTCAATCCACCGCAAAGTAATGCCAGCCAAAGGGTCGCATTAAACTGCCCGTGGAAGAAAAAACGCAGCTGCCGATTGGACTTCGCCCGCGCAATCACCGCCTGCGCCAGACTTTTTTTATCCGGCCAGCAGTTAACATTAAGCTGAGGCGTATCAGGCAAAGTATCGGGCTCACGGCAGGCCACCATAAACTCACGCGCCTGGCTATGTGAAGGCGCCAGATGCTGGTCAAAATAGCTAAGCACCGTATGGTTATGGTGCGGGATATCCGATCCCAGCACGTGAATTAAGGTCGTCATTTACGCGTTCGCCAGATTAAAAATACGCAGCAGCACAAGGCAAAGTAGACGCAATACGTCGCCAGATAGGCTTGAGATGCACCTACCGCACCATGTGCCGGAATAAGCCAGTGAGAGAAGCCGGTTAGCAGTGCAAACTGCGTCACTTCAGTCAGCACATAAAAGCGCAGCGAAGCGCGGGCAATCACCAGATAACCGAAAACATATGCGCCAACTTTCAGCACGTCCCCCGGCAACTGCCAGGCGAACAGATCGCGCATAGCCGTAAATTGACTGGAAAATAACAGCCAAATGGCGAAGTCGCGCAGCAGCCAGACCATAAAGCTCACCGCGGCCACTGCCGGTAATACAAAGCGAAGGGATTTACCGATTTCTCGGGCAACATCACCTTTGGCGGTCAGACGCGATAATGTCGGCAACAGATAAACGCTGAAGGAGGCGGTGATAAATTGCAGATAAGCATCCGAGATACTACTCACCCCTTGCCACACCCCTACCGCTTCCCAGCCATAGTGTTGAGCCAGCAGGTTACGCATCATAACGTAGGCAATCGGTAGCGTGATGGAGGTAATGACCGCCATGACGGTAAATTTACCAAGCGTTGTGGCAAAAAGCCGGTTCCAGCTGGGTCGAAGATAGGAAAGCGGTAAATGTTCCCGTCGCACCAGCATCCAGGTTGCCGGGATCATCACTAGCGCCGGAACCAGCGCCAGACCCAGCAGCGCACCGCTGTAGCCCCCCAGCTTCCAGCAGGCTACATAAGCGATCACGCCAATAAGACTGCCGGCAATTAACGCTAGCGCATTTCCCGCCGCATCCCGATAGCCTTTAATAATCGCCAGCGCGAAATTAGCCCAGGCGATTCCCATCTGAACTAAGGCTACTCCACGTACCACGTTCTGGTACCGATCGTGGCCAAATAGTGCATGGCTTATCGGCCCGGCGGCAAATAAAAATATCACCGCCAGCAGGCAGGAAGAGATAAGCACCATAGATGATGCGGTTCCCACAACCTGTCTTAGTTCGTTTGGATTGTCCTGATACTGGGCGACATATTTAGTTATACCGTTAAAAATACCGGCCCCCGCCAGCACTCCCAGTACCGTAACCAGCTGGCGAAAGTTACCGGCCTGACCAATACCTTCCGGGCCATAAGCCACGGCCAGCAGCTTGACTACCAGCAGCCCAACGCCAATTTTTACCAGCGTGGAGCTGGCCGTCCATAGTGATGCTTTGGCAAGGGACATATCAGGAGAAGAAACTCAGCAGTGAGGCAATAACCGTGCGCTGAGTAATCGGCGTCATGTTGTAAAACAGCGGCAATCGCACCAGGCGCTCGCTTTCGACGGTAGTGAAACGGTCTTCGCCCCGGAACTCGCCAAAAGACTGACCCGCCGGGCTACTGTGCAGCGGAATATAGTGGAAGACAGCCATAATTTCGGCCTCTTTCAGCCAGGCAATAAACGCGCTGCGATCGGCTTCATCACGCAATTTGAGATAAAACATATGCGCGTTGTGCCGGCAGTTTTCTGGCACCTGAGGCAGCTCGATACGCCCGGCGTCAGCCAGCGGCTTCAGCGCCTCATAATATGTATCCCACAGCGCCAGACGCTGCTGGTTGATAGTCTCGGCGGCTTCCAGCTGCGCCCAAAGATATGCGGCCTGGAGGTCAGCCATCAGATAGCTGGAGCCAATATCACGCCAGGTGTACTTATCCACCTGGCCGCGGAAGAACTGGCTGCGGTTGGTGCCTTTCTCACGAATGATTTCTGCCCGCTCAATCAGAGCCGGGTCATTAATCAGCGTGGCACCGCCCTCCCCGCCAGAGGTGTAGTTTTTAGTCTCATGGAAACTAAAGCAGCCGATATGACCAATACTACCCAGCGGACGCCCTTTATAGGTGGACATCACACCCTGCGCGGCATCTTCGACCACATACAGCTGATATTTAGCCGCCAGTGCCATAATGGCATCCATCTCACAAGCGACACCCGCATAGTGCACTGGCACAATAACGCGGGTTTTATCCGTGATCGCGGCTTCGATCAGGGTTTCATCGATATTCATGGTATCCGGACGAATATCGACAAATACAATACGCGCGCCGCGCAGGACGAAGGCGTTAGCCGTCGAAACGAAGGTATAACTAGGGACGATAACTTCGTCGCCAGGCTTAATATCCAGCAATAGAGCGGCCATTTCGAGCGATGCGGTGCACGAAGGCGTCAGCAGCACCCGATGGCTACCAAAATGTTGCTCCATCCACTGCTGGCAGCGGCGGGTAAAACCACCATCGCCGCACAACTTCCCGCTGCCCATAGCGGCCTGTATATAATCCAGCTCGGTTCCGACAACCGGAGGGGCGTTAAATGGAATCATTTTCTCACCTGTATAACCAGTAGGCGGTGTCGCTAAGGGAGGCACCGCTCGAAATATAGCGCCGCATCGCCGGCAGATTGCCAGACTGAGTGGCAACCCGCAGCGTAGTAATACCGCGCATCAGACACCAGCCACGAGCAGCATTCATCAGCGCTGCGCCCTGCCCTTTACCCGCCAGTAAGCCGATGCGGGCCTCAGTTTCTGAGAGAATGCGCAACGTAACAAATCCGGCAGGCCCGGCGGCGCTGTCGATAATTAAACACTCATTGTCGAAAGTACCGCGCACTGCGTTCTCAACCCACTGGGCATAAAATCGACCTGAGTCCTCGGGCTGATACCACGGCGCACGAAAGCGGCTGGCGCTAAATATCCGTGACGCCATTGCACGCAGTTGCGAAATATCCTGCTCTGTAGCACTACGGGTTTTATCGCCAGTTATCGGTACTTGCGGCAGTTGCCAGGCAAAATCTGCCTCGCCTTCCACCAGCCGAAAGCCTAGTTGTTGCAGAGCATCCAGCCGTTCAGTATTGCTGGCAGAAATTTTAGCCTGCAGACGCGGCCATGCTGCGCACTTTGATTCAGTTAGTTCAGGCGTATTGTCATCCCAGACCAGCAGCCCGGATTGCAGCCCGAAGAAATCGCTCTCCCAAACCAGCGGCTTAATACTGGCGCGGACGGGCACGAAGTAGCTCCAGCAGATATCGACCATAACCGGTCTTACTTAACGGCTCAGCGGCGGCCTTGAGGCGCTCATCATCCAGCCAGCCATTTCGCCAGGCAATTTCTTCCAGACAGGCGATTTTAAAGCCCTGGCGCTTCTCAACTGTTTGCACAAACATGCTCGCTTCTATCAGGCTGTCGTGCGTCCCGGTATCGAGCCATGCAAAGCCTCGGCCCAACAGCTCAACATTGAGTCGATTAGCATCGAGATACATCTGATTAATATCAGTAATTTCCAGCTCGCCGCGGGCAGAAGGTTTCACCTGTTTAGCAAACTCCACAACCTGATTGTCATAGAAGTAGAGCCCGGTGACCGCCCAGTTGGATTTAGGCTTAGCAGGTTTCTCCTCAAGCGACAGCGCGTGGAAATCATCATCAAACTCCACCACGCCAAAGCGCTCAGGATCCATAACCTGATAACCAAATATAGTTGCGCCCTGCTGGCGTGCGGCCACCTGCCGCAGTTTTGGGCTAAACCCCTGTCCAAAGAAGATATTATCGCCCAGCACCAGGCAGCAGCTATCACCATCAAGGAACTGCTCGCCGATGATAAAGGCCTGAGCCAGACCTTTTGGCTCTGGCTGCACAGCGTAGCTAAGTTGCAGCCCAAGGCGCTCACCATCGCCCAGCAAACGCTGAAAACTGGCGCTGTCTTCCGGGGTCGTGATGATAAGCACTTCACGGATACCTGCCAGCATCAATACCGACAGGGGGTAATAAATCATGGGCTTGTCGTAAACAGGGAGTAACTGCTTAGAAACGCCAAGCGTAATAGGATATAAACGAGAGCCTGACCCACCGGCCAGAATGATGCCTTTCATTGGCTTACCTCCAGGTTAGCGTGGTTCGGCCAGACCGAGCCGCTGCCCCTGATAACTTCCATCCTGAACCTGACGCCACCAGGCTTCATTGGCAAGATACCAGTCAACGGTTTTAGCCAGCCCACTGCTAAATGTTTCCCGTGGACGCCAGCCCAGTTCACGCTCGATTTTTCCGGCATCAATAGCGTAACGCAGGTCATGCCCGGGACGGTCGGTAACGTGAGTAATCAGGTCGCGGTAATGGGCCACACCTTGCGGCTTTTCGGGCACCCGCTGCTCTAGCAGCTCGCAGATAGCCAGCACCACATCAATATTGGCACGCTCATTGTGCCCGCCAATGTTATAGGTTTCCCCCGGCGCACCCTCGTTAATCACCAGCCATAATGCCCGGGCGTGGTCTTCCACATATAGCCAGTCGCGGATCTGCTGACCATTGCCATAAACCGGCAACGGTTTACCGGCCAGCGCATTAAGGATGATGAGCGGAATAAGTTTCTCAGGAAAGTGATAGGGACCGTAGTTATTGGAGCAGTTGGTCACCAGCACCGGCAGGCCATAGGTACGTGACCATGCCCGAACCAGGTGGTCACTCCCGGCTTTTGATGCCGAATACGGGCTGCTTGGGGCGTAAGGCGTGGTTTCGGTGAACAAGTCCTCAGGGCCGTGCAAGTCGCCATATACTTCATCAGTCGAGATATGGTGAAAGCGAAATGCCGCGCGCGCCTGTGGTTCCTGTTCCAGCCAGTAGCTGCGCGCCGCTTCCAGCAGCGTATAGGTACCAACGATATTGGTTTCAATGAAGGCAGCCGGACCGTCAATAGAACGGTCAACGTGGCTTTCTGCCGCCAGATGCATCACGCCATCTGGTTGATATTTAGCAAAAACCTCGTCCAACGCCGCGCGATCGCAAATATCCACCTGCTCAAAAGCAAAGCGTTCGCTACCGGCAACCGGTGCCAGAGACGCCAGGTTTCCGGCATAAGTCAGCTTATCGACCACCACCACCGCGTCGTTGGTTTCATTGATAATGTGGCGCACCAGCGCTGAGCCAATGAACCCCGCGCCGCCGGTCACCAGAATGCGTTTCACCGCCAGACTCCTTTAGTATCCACCAACCAGCGCTGTTTGATCTTGCTGCCATCCAGGGCCTTAAACGATTGGTGATCCACCAGCAACACCAGAACATCAGCCTGTTCCAGCGCCTGCTCCAGACTAACCAGCTGACAGTGGCCGCTAAGTTTTTCCGGCAAAGCGGTAATATTTGGTTCTACTACCAGGGTCGTACCTGCGTTCCACTCGGCTAAATCGCAGGCTATCTCCATCGCCGGGCTTTCGCGCAGGTCATCAATATCTGGCTTAAATGCCAGACCAAAGCAGGCGATAGTTAGCTCATTGGCACGCTTGCCGGTTTCAGTCAGGCAGTCCGCAACCTGGGCTTTAACCCGGTCGATAACCCAGAATGGTTTATGGTCGTTCACTTCACGAGCGGTGCGGATAAGCCGCGCCTGCTGCGGGTTCTGAGCTACGATAAACCATGGGTCGACCGCGATGCAGTGGCCGCCAACCCCAGGGCCGGGCTGTAAAACGTTAACTCGCGGATGGCGGTTAGCCAGACGAATCAGCTCCCAAACATCGATCCCCTGATCGGCGCAAATCAGCGATAGTTCGTTAGCAAAGGCAATATTCACATCGCGGAAGCTGTTTTCTGTCAGCTTGCAAAGCTCCGCAGTGCGGGCATTAGTCACCACACACTCGCCTTTCAGGAAAATGCGGTACAGGTCGCAGGCCAGCTGAGAACAGGCTGGCGTCATGCCGCCAATCACCCGGTCGTTGTTAATCAGTTCGACCATAACCTTGCCCGGCAGTACGCGCTCAGGGCAATAAGCGATATGAATATCAGCCGCTTCTCCAGCTTGCTGAGGGAAGGTGAGATCTGGACGCAGAGCGGCCAGCCATTCGGCCATCTGCTCAGTGGCTCCGACCGGCGAAGTAGACTCCAGAATAACTACGGCGCCTTTACGTAACACAGGAGCGATAGAGTTTGCTGCCGCCTCGACGAACCGCATATCCGGCTCATGTTCGCCTTTGAAAGGCGTAGGTACAGCAATCAGATATGCATCAGCCACAACCGGCTCGGTACGCGCCTGGAGGTGTCCGGCATCAACGGCAGCCTTCACCACCTGCGCCAGCTCAGGCTCGACAATATGTATTTCGCCGCGGTTAATGGTATCGACTGCGTGTTGATTAATATCCACGCCGACAACATTCTGGCCCCTGGAGGCGAATGCCGCCGCCGTTGGCAGGCCGATATAACCCAGACCAATAACTGAAATGGTCGAAAAACTCATACCTTCCCCTGATGATTTTTCAGCGCGGCAATAATGCGCTCGCAAGCATTGCCGTCACCGTATGGATTATGGGCCTGGCTCATAATCTGCCAGGCCTGTTGATCGTTAAGCAGATGGTTCACTTCCCGAACAATCGTTTCGCGCTGAGTTCCGACCAGGCGTACCGTCCCGGCGCTTACCGCCTCAGGACGTTCGGTGGTTTCCCGCATAACTAGCACCGGTTTACCTAGCGATGGAGCCTCTTCCTGAATGCCGCCAGAGTCGGTCAGAATCAGCCATGCATGGTTCATCAGCCAGATAAATGGCAGATACTCCTGCGGCGCAATCAGGCTCACATTATCGATGTGGCCAAGGATGCGGTTAACCGGCTCGCTTACGTTCGGATTCAAATGAACCGGATAGACAATCTGAACCTGCGGATTGGCCGTGGCAATATCCGCCAGCGCATGGCATATATTTTCAAACCCGCGACCAAAGCTCTCGCGCCGATGTCCGGTGACTAAAATCAGTTTTTTACCTTGCTGTAAGAACGGATACTGGGCATCCAATGCAGCGCGTAGCGCATCGTCGGCCAGCACCCGGTCACGCACCGTAAGCAAGGCATCAATCACGGTATTACCGGTGACGTAGATTTTATCCCCGCCGATATTCTCTTTAATAAGATTAGCGCGTGAAATATCGGTTGGGGCAAAGTGCAGGCTGGCGAGGTGCCCGGTGAGAGTACGATTTGCCTCTTCAGGCCACGGGGAGTAGAGCGAACCGGTGCGCAGGCCAGCTTCCACATGACCAACCGGAATTTGCTGATAAAACGCTGCCAGGCTTGCGGCCATTGTGGTGGTGGTATCACCATGCACCAATACCAGGTCGGGGCGAAACTCTTTTAATACCGGTTCCAGCCCTGAAAGAATGCGGCATGTTATCTCGGTCAGCCCCTGTCCGGGCTTCATGATATCCAGATCGTAATCCGGCTCAATGGCAAACAGCTCCAGCACCTGATCTAACATCTCCCGGTGCTGGGCCGTTACGCAGACCCTGGCATCGAAAAATGGATCCTGTGCCAGTGCATGAACCAGCGGAGCCATTTTAATCGCTTCCGGTCGGGTACCGAATACTGATAACACTTTCACAGCCATTCTCTTATTCTTTAATTAGTTACCGGGGGCATGACGCCCCCAACGAGCGCAGAGCGAATTTAGCTGCGGCGACGCCTTGCCAGTGCAACACCGGCCCCAACCAGGGCACCAACAATGCCCCACATCACCATCAAAAATCCGCGGCGCGGGCTGTCGCGTTTCACAGGTTCCTCTGGCGTACGCAGGTAACGGTAGGTCTGGAAGTGTGGGTCAGGCGTCGGGCCAACGTCGAGTGTGGCTAGCATTGCCCGATTCTGGTCGTAACCAATATCGTAAGAAGGTCCAACGGCATTCAGGTTTTCAATCCGCGCCTGCAGCTGCGAGCGGCCCAGCATAAACAACTCTGAATCAGGCAACTCTTCTGGGGGGATATCTGTAGTGCTGCGTGCAATATTATTCTGCTCAGCCACCTTCAGGCCTTGCTCCAGATTGTGCAATCGGCGATCGTAAATCGACTTTGCCACTGCTTCCTGACGCTTAACCTGAGCCAGCATCTGGACCGTGCGCGCCGCCCAGGCACCTTTCAGCTCATCATTAAGATGACTGGCTGCTCGCTCGCTGGCAAATGCAACATATTGACGCAGAAGGTTGTTCGCGTCGGCGGAGGTTTCAGCGCTGAGCTTAACGCTATCGTTGATATTGCGTGCTTCATCACGCGGGGTGTAAACGATATTATTAATCAGCTCATCTAGCATGGCTGCATCAGCCTTGCTGTTATCCACCCGACGCTGCTTGTAATAGTCGGTCTGCAGCCAGAAATCGCGGCGTGTATCCCAGGATGCTAGTTGCATGCTGAATTCTCGGTAGACATCGTCCATCACCGAGGTTTGATCCGGCGAGCCTTGATCGGTCCGGCTATCCAAATTACGCAAGAACTGCTGCTGAGAATAGTAGCCGCCCAGCATATTCACGGTTGGCCTGTCGGTAATCGCCGTTGAACTCCACTGCTGGCGGGCGAAGAAGGTATAAACCAGCGCGATAATAACGCCTAATAACGCCAGACCGATAATCCAGCGCTTTCCTTTCCATAACGTCCCGAACAGGCCCTGAATGTCCAGTTCATTGTCGATGCTCGCGGGCACTGCCCCTGGGTTTGATTCTCTCATTACATCCTCAGTAGTACCGGTTAACCATGAGTTGTCTGGTTACTGCGTCGCATACGACGTTTCAGTCGCTTGATAAAACGAGCTACTTTCCAGGCACGTTTGATGCAGTATCCGTAGAGCAGAAATGCAAGCAAGAACAATACCAACATTACCCAGTCTGGGATGAAAGTGATGTATTCACCGGCAACACCAATGGCTGCCAGCAAAGCGGCGGCTAAAGTGATGAGTACAAATGCCTGACGGGAGGTAAACCCCGCACGCATGATGAGGTGGTGAATGTGCTGGCGGTCCGGGGAGAATGGGCTCATACCCTTACGCAGACGGCGATACATGATAGCCACCATGTCCATTAGAGGGATGGCGATAATCCACAGGGCAGTGACCGGGCTGATTGGATGCGGCTTACCCTGTGTGGTTTGCAGCAGGATCCAGATAACAGTAAAGCCAATTAAGGTACTACCGGCATCGCCCATAAAAACTTTATAGCGGCGGCCCAGAATACCGAGGTTGAGCGTGATATATGGCAGGATGGCCGCAATCATCGCAAAACACCACATGGCCAGGCTCTGCTGACCATCAACCCACAAAATAATGCCCATAGCCGCGAAGGATACGCAGGACAGCCCGCCGAGCAGTCCATCAATACCATCGACCATGTTAAATGCGTTGATTGCAGCCCATACGGCAAACAGGGTAAGCAGATAGCCAAACGGCCCCAATACCAGCTCCCATGAGCCAAAAATATTACCCAAACTGTTTAGATACAGGCCGCCAATGGTCATCATCGCAACCCCGACCAGGGCCTGCACCGTGGCGCGGATTTTAACGCTGATATCAAACCTGTCATCCAGAGCGCCAACAAACACCATAATACCCGCGCAGATAAGATACAGATGGAAGTGCGGTATATAGTAGTTAGTGATAAGCGCGGTGAAGCAAATCCCCGCAAAAACAGAGATCCCTCCCACCAGCGGAATCACCCCCTGATGTTTTTTTCTGTAATTAGGTTTATCAACAAGACCAATCTTTTTAGCAACCTTGCGGGCAAAAAATAGGAAAATTGTTGTGAATAAAAAAATACCGATCAACTCAGTACTGGCGGCTAACACATTCACAATTTGGCTCTCTGCATAAATCAGTTCAGCGCAAGTATACCTACCCCCGCCCTGTACCAGAAGGGGGGCATATCACCTTGGTTAAACGGATGATTCCTATATAAGCAATCACGCAGTTTAAAAAACGAACGCAATGGCTTTTATGTAGTTACAAAATATATCAGCGGCGGCTCTGGGTATATAGCAGAAATGAAAAACGCCACGTCAATGCGTGGCGTTCCCCGAGTTTTAGCTATCAGGACCGTTTCATCATGTCGAAGAATTCGTCATTAGTCTTGGTCATAGCCAGCTTATTAATCAAGAACTCCATGGCATCGATTTCGCCCATTGGGTGAATAATCTTACGCAGGATCCACATTTTCTGCAGTTCTTCCTGAGTGGTCAGCAGCTCTTCTTTACGAGTACCGGAGCGGTTGTAATCGATAGCCGGGAAGACGCGTTTTTCAGCAATCTTACGAGAGAGATGCAGTTCCATGTTACCGGTACCTTTAAACTCTTCGTAGATAACTTCATCCATTTTAGAGCCGGTATCGATAAGTGCGGTAGCGATGATGGTCAGGCTGCCGCCCTCCTCCACGTTACGAGCCGCACCGAAGAAGCGTTTTGGACGATGCAGGGCGTTAGCATCCACACCACCGGTCAGTACTTTACCGGAAGCCGGAACCACGGTGTTGTAGGCACGAGCCAGACGGGTAATAGAGTCCAGCAGAATGATAACGTCTTTTTTATGCTCAACCAGACGCTTAGCCTTCTCGATAACCATCTCAGCAACCTGAACATGACGGGAAGCTGGCTCATCAAAGGTTGAAGCAACCACTTCACCTTTAACCAGACGCTGCATCTCGGTCACTTCTTCCGGACGTTCGTCGATAAGCAGTACCATCAGTACGCAGTCTGGGTGGTTGTAAGCGATGCTCTGCGCGATGTTTTGCAGCAGCATAGTTTTACCGGCTTTTGGCGGAGCGACGATCAGGCCACGCTGGCCACGACCGATTGGCGATGCCAGGTCGAGTACGCGGGCGGTGAGGTCTTCGGTAGAGCCGTTACCACGCTCCATACGCAGACGGGAGTTTGCGTGCAGCGGGGTCAAGTTTTCGAACAGAATCTTACTGCGGGCGTTTTCCGGTTTGTCGTAGTTGACTTCGTTAACCTTCAGCAGCGCAAAGTAACGCTCGCCTTCTTTTGGAGGCCGGATCTTACCAGAGATGGTGTCACCAGTGCGGAGGTTAAAACGGCGGATTTGGCTAGGGGAAACGTAGATATCATCAGGGCCGGCGAGGTAGGAGCTGTCTGCAGAACGCAGGAATCCAAATCCATCCTGCAATATCTCCAGCACACCATCACCAAAGATATCTTCGCCACTTTTCGCATGTTGCTTCAGGATGGCGAAGATGATGTCCTGTTTACGCATACGAGCCAGGTTTTCCAGCCCCATGCTTTCGCCGAGAGTAATCAGCTCAGAAACCGGCGTGTTCTTTAATTCGGTAAGATTCATAATGGTGGGTTCTTAAACTCGGGGTAAATCTCGAACTAAGTTAAGATAAATGGAATGGCACGATATCCATGCCTGTTAATAGCTATCACCACTGTTTTGCCAACGTCTGAATTAAGGAAAACGCAGTACTGAAATGACAAAACGACAGGGTAATGTGCCGAAATTCGGTCGAACCTAAACGCGCTCGCTGAAGTACAGCGTAGTGGTCACAGCTAGCGGGAGGTTTCAGGTATTTCAAGATCAAACTACAGGTAAGTTCAAAATGCAGTAAAGCTAAGTTAGCACGACTGTTGCCGGGCGTCCAGCGCTGCCAATAAATATCGTGCGCAGCACACCCGGCGGAGATTCACTTAGGCCAGATTGGCGTCCAGGAACTCTTTCAGCTGTCCTTTAGACAGTGCACCAACTTTAGTGGCGGCAACTTCGCCATTTTTGAACAGCAGCAAAGTTGGGATACCACGGATACCGTATTTAGGCGCGGTAGCCGGGTTTTGATCGATGTTCAGCTTAGCGATGGTCAGCTTACCCTGATATTCAGAGGCAACTTCATCAAGGATTGGGGCAATCATTTTGCATGGCCCACACCACTCAGCCCAAAAATCAACCAGAACCGCACCCTCGGCCTTCAGTACATCCGTTACAAAACTGTCGTCGGTCAGGTGAATAATTTTATCGCTCATATTTAACTCCACAGGATTAAGCCTGGCTTGTTGGTGTAGCATTAACCAAACAAGGTTAACTTTATTTCATCGGATACGCTTTCGTAAAGCAATAGTAAGCTGATATTCTACCACACTATGAGCAAAACACATTTGACCGAACAGAAGTTTTCCGACTTCGCCCTGCATCCGAAAGTGGTTGAATCCCTTGAAAATAAAGGGTTTTACAACTGCACACCCATTCAGGCACTCGCCCTTCCGCTGACGCTGGCGGGCCGCGATGTGGCCGGACAGGCGCAAACCGGTACCGGGAAAACGATGGCGTTTTTGACGTCAACGTTTCATTACCTCCTGTCTCATCCTGCGGCTGAAAACCGCCAGGTGAACCAGCCGCGCGCCTTGATCATGGCCCCGACCCGTGAGCTGGCTGTGCAGATTCACTCCGATGCCGAGCCTCTGGCGCAGGCTACCGGTCTCAAACTGGGCCTGGCTTACGGTGGCGATGGCTACGATAAGCAGCTGAAGGTGCTGGAAAGCGGCGTAGATATCCTTATCGGTACCACCGGGCGCCTCATTGATTACACTAAACAGAACCATGTTAACCTGGGCGCCATTCAGGTTGTGGTGCTGGACGAAGCCGATCGCATGTACGATCTGGGCTTCATTAAAGATATTCGCTGGCTGTTCCGCCGCATGCCTGCCGCTGACCAGCGTCTGAATATGCTGTTCTCCGCTACGCTCTCTTACCGGGTACGAGAGCTGGCCTTTGAGCAGATGAACAATGCGGAATACGTCGAAGTAGAACCGGAGCAGAAAACCGGGCACCGTATTAAAGAAGAGCTGTTCTACCCTTCTAACGAAGAAAAGATGCGGCTGCTTCAGACCCTTATAGAAGAAGAGTGGCCTGACCGGGCAATTATCTTCGCGAATACTAAGCACCGTTGCGAGGATATCTGGGGTCATCTGGCCGCCGATGGACATCGCGTAGGTCTTCTGACCGGTGACGTAGCCCAGAAAAAACGTCTGCGTATTCTCGAGGATTTCACCAGCGGCAATATCGATATCCTGGTCGCGACTGACGTAGCTGCACGCGGCCTGCATATTCCCGCGGTAACCCACGTCTTCAACTATGACCTGCCTGATGACTGTGAAGATTATGTGCACCGTATCGGCCGCACCGGTCGCGCGGGGGCCAGCGGGCACTCAATTAGCCTGGCCTGTGAAGAGTACGCGCTGAATCTCCCGGCAATCGAGACCTATATCGGTCACATGATCCCGGTAAGCAAGTACAACCAGGATGCTCTGCTTAGTGAGCTTCCGCCGCCGAAGCGTCTGCCGCGCCGAACGGGCAACGGCCCACGTCGCAACGCGCCGCGTAATCGTCGCCGCTCCGGATAACAACCATGCATAACGCTTCCTCGCAGTACGCCGCCATTGATCTTGGCTCCAACAGTTTTCATATGCTGGTCGTACGCGAGGTGGCCGGAAGCATTCAGACCCTGGCCAGAATCAAGCGTAAAGTTCGCCTTGCTGCTGGCCTGGATGCCGCGAACCGCCTCTCTTCAGAGGCGATGGAGCGCGGCTGGCAATGTCTGCGCCTGTTTGCTGAACGCTTGCAGGATATCCCGTCAGAACAAGTACGGGTTGTGTCGACTGCGACCCTGCGTATCGCCGTTAATGCCCAGGAGTTTATCGACCGCGCCCAGCAAATTTTGGGCTGCCCGGTACAGATAATTAGCGGTGAAGAAGAAGCGCGCCTGATTTATCAGGGCGTCGCTCACACCACCGGTGGTGCCGACCGGCGTCTGGTTGTCGATATTGGCGGAGCCAGCACCGAGCTGGTTACCGGTACGGGTGCAAGCGCAACTTCTCTCTTTAGCCTGTCCATGGGCTGTGTTACCTGGCTTGAGCGTTACTTTAGCGATCGCAATCTGGCTCAGGAAAACTTTGACGCCGCCGAAAAAGCCGCAGGTCTGGTATTGCAGCCGGTTATCGCCGAGTTGCGCCGCCACGGCTGGCAGATTTGCGTCGGGGCCTCAGGCACGGTGCAGGCGTTGCAGGAAATCATGATGGCTCAGGGTATGGATGAACGCATCACCCTGGTTAAGCTTGAACAGCTCAAGCAGCGGGCTATTCAATGCGGTCGTCTTGAGGAACTGGAAATTGAAGGTCTGACGCTGGAACGAGCGCTGGTCTTCCCAAGCGGCCTGGCCATTTTGATAGCTATCTTCCGCGAGTTGAATATTGAGTGTATGACTCTGTCCGGCGGCGCTTTGCGCGAAGGGCTGGTCTACGGAATGCTACATCTGGCGGTAGACCAAGATATTCGCCAGCGCACCCTGCGTAATATTCAGCGGCGTTTCATGGTAGACACCGAGCAGGCTGTACGAGTCGCCACGCTCGCTGAGAGTTTTGCTGAAAAAGTTGCAGATAGCTGGAAACTTGACGCTTTGAGCCGCGAATTGCTGCGAAGTGCAGCTTTATTACATGAGATTGGCCTGAGCGTTGATTTTAAAAAGGCACCTCAGCATGCGGCTTATCTGGTAAGCAATCTGGATTTACCCGGTTTCACACCTGCACAGAAAAAACTGCTGGCTACTCTGTTACTTAATCAAACTAACCCTATCGACCTCTCGTCGCTGCATCAGCAAAATGCGGTGCCGCCGCGGGTAGCGGAATGCCTTTGCCGCCTGCTGCGTCTGGCAGTGCTGTTCGCCAGCCACCGCCGTGATGAGGGCGTCCCGGCCATTAGCCTGGCCGCCAGCGCGGAAACCCTGTTCCTGGCATTGCCTGATGGCTGGCTGAACCACAACCCGCTTGGTGCCGAAACGCTGCATCAGGAAGTGTTGTGGCAGAGCTATGTGCACTGGCAACTTAAAGTAAGCTAATCAGCGTTTAGCCCGCGCACGCTCCAGCATCGCCTTCATATTGGCGAGATTGGCCTGCCCCTTATGCATACGCTCTTCGGCTGAAACCACCTTACGCTCCGTTTCCCACTGCAAATCGTCCTGTGGTAACTCCAGCAGAAAACGGCTCGGTTCCGGGCGCACCACTTCTCCGTACTGACGGCGCTCTTTACACAGAGTAAAAGTCAGCTCCTTCTGCGCCCGGGTTATTCCCACGTAGGCCAGACGTCGTTCCTCATCAATATTATCTTCATCAATGCTGCTCTGATGTGGAAGCAGGCCTTCCTCCATCCCAACCAGAAAAACATAGGGGAACTCCAGCCCTTTCGAAGCGTGCAGAGTCATCAGTTGCACCTGATCCAGTTCTTCCTCATTCTCTCCGCGCTCCATCATTTCGCGCAGAGTGAAGCGGGTCACCACCTGAGTCAGCGTCATCGGCTCATCCAGATCGCTGCCTTCCAGCATTTCAGTCATCCAGCTAAAAAGCTGATTGACGTTTTTCATGCGCATTTCAGCCGCTTTCTGGCTGGCAGAAGTTTCATATAGCCAGCTTTCATAATCGATACCATGGATCAGGTCACGTACGGCGGCCACCGGCTCCCGCTCAGCCAGCGTCGATACATCGCGCAGCCAATGGGTGAAACGCTGTAATGCTTCCAGTCCACGGCCAGTTAATGTTTGCGATAACCCGAGATCAAAACTGGCATTCAGCAGGCTTTTATTACGCTGATTTGCCCATTCGCCCAGTTTTTGCAGCGTTGCCGGGCCAATTTCCCGGCGCGGCGTATTCACAACCCGCAGAAAGGCGCTGTCGTCATCCGGATTAGTGAGTACCCGTAGATAGGCCAGCAGATCCTTAATTTCCGGGCGAGCGAAGAATGAGGTGCCGCCAGAAATACGATAAGGAATACGGTTCTGCATCAGCAGCTTTTCAAATACCCGCGACTGGTGGTTGCCGCGATAAAGAATGGCGTAGTCTTTGTACTGAGTCTTATTGATAAAGTGATGGGCAATAAGCTCACCGGCTACCCGCTCTGCTTCATGTTCTTCATTATTAGCAGTAACGACTTTCAGCTCGCTGCCATAGCCCAATTCGGAAAACAGGCGTTTTTCAAAAACGTGCGGGTTATTGGCAATAAGGATATTCGCCGCTTTTAGAATCCGCCCGGAAGAGCGGTAATTCTGTTCCAGCTTAACCACCTGCAACGCAGGGAAATCCTGGCTCAATAGCACCAGGTTTTGCGGGCGCGCCCCGCGCCATGAGTAGATGGACTGATCGTCGTCGCCTACCACCGTGAAGCGTGCGCGGCTCCCTACCAGAAGCTTCACCAGCTCGTACTGGCTGGTGTTCGTATCCTGATATTCATCCACCAGCAGATAGCGAATGCGGTTTTGCCAGCGCTCGCGCACTTCTTCATTACGCTGTAGCAACAGCGTCGGCAGCAAAATAAGATCGTCAAAATCGAGAACGTTGCAGGCTTTCAGGTGTTCGTCATAGCGCTGGTAACACCAGGCAAAAGTTTTATCCCGCTCGCCAATCGCTTTCTCCATTACCTGCTGGGGTGTGTGCAGATCGTTTTTCCAGTTGGAGATCGCTGAGATCAGCTGCTGATGGAGCGTTTTTTCATTATCAAGTACGCCGTCAGTTAGCTCTTTAACAAGTGCCAGCTGGTCGGTATCGTCAAACAAGGAGAAGTTAGCCTTCATACCTAAGGCTTTATATTCACGCTTAATTATCTCAAGGCCGAGGGTATGAAAGGTAGAGATCATCAGCCCACGAGCTTCCTGACGCCCCAATGTCTGGGCAACACGCTCTTTCATCTCGCGTGCCGCCTTATTAGTAAAGGTTACGGCGGCAATATGGCGCGCCTGGTAACCGCATCCCCGAATCAGATGGGCAATTTTGTTGGTAATTACCCTGGTCTTACCGGAACCAGCACCCGCCAGTACCAGACAAGGCCCAGTGACAAATTCGACAGCTTGTTGTTGGCCGGGGTTTAAACGCATAACCAGGATTCACTCATTGCAGGCAGGTAGGATAAACTAACGATTCAGACGCTCTGCGCTGGCCGGATTACGGCTCAGTTTTAAGCGCGGCTTTCGTCTGACCATCGGGATTTTAGCCTTCGTCTTTTCGACCAGGGCTAGCGCGTAGTAGCGTAAAGCGTGGAATAACACCGCAGCAAGACCGATGGCGCAGACACGTAGTATACCGAGCACATTCAAAAACACTCAAGGCACTATCATGGCAAAAAACGCAGCAGCACTGCATATCCTTGTTAAAGAAGAAAAACTGGCCCAGGATCTTTTAGAGCAGCTTAAAAACGGCGCTGACTTTGAAAAACTGGCAAAAAAACACTCTATCTGCCCATCGGGTAAACGCGGTGGCCACCTGGGTGAGTTCCGCCAGGGTGCGATGGTCCCAGCTTTTGATAAAGTGGTCTTCTCCTGCCCGCTTATCGAACCTCAAGGCCCGCTGCACACTCAGTTCGGCTATCACATCATTAAAGTGCTGTATCGTAACTAAGCTCTGAGCGGCAATCGACCTGTCATTTATTGACGTCGGCCAGCTTATAACGGCGGCGGCTCCCTCGCGAGGCCTGCCGCCGGCATAGATACTCAATTCGAATTATTCAATCAGCTTCAGTAGTGGCGATAAGCACAGCAAAATGCCGTAAAGAAGAATTAGCCATGTCTTCACTCCCCGCAGTTTTTCCAACTGAGCAACTTTATAGATAAGAAAAACCGGGATAATGCACGAAACAATACCGTACAGTGGGCTGCCTAACTGGAAGAACAGCAGTACCGAAACCCGGAAAGACACCCAAATCACCAGTGTCGTGACGATAAACGCACAGATGCCAAACGTCAGCAGCAGCGGATTCACTTTATCTACATCAATCACCCGGCTCAGCAGGTTAAGAATGATGCCCTTAATCGCCTCATGGAAGCCGAGATAAATTCCGAAGAAGGCGGTCAGGACTGCAAAGATATTCAGTACCATCGAGGTGACATGAATGATTTGACCAGGAATAACTTGAGCGGCCAGCGCCAGGGCGGAGATGTTCTGCTCAAATGCCGAGACGGCCTCTTCGTGGCTGATAGAAAAGGTAAACGAAAAGGAGAAGAACAAAATCACCGCGATAAGCGTTATATAGCTAATACGGTGAGTACGGATAGCCATTCGCGTCGCCAGCACCCGGTCGGCCTCACGCTTGCGGTAGGCAATATTCATCGGGTTAAGCACCTGAATAAACACCGCCGAGAAAAAGCAGAATGGTACTGTCAGCAGCACATCGCGGAAGAAGACGGATGCCTGCGGAAAAGCCGTAATATTGCCAAAATTCCAGTGGGGTATCATCGCAAATCCGAAGACCAGAATGATGGCCACCTTCACCACCACCATTGGCCCGGAAATTTTAAACAGTAGTTTCTCACCCCCGGAAGCGATAGCGACTAATACGGCGAAGATAGCCACTTTATAGGCGATAGATTGCGACAGATCCGCATCGGTAAGACCAAAAGTTTTTATATAGGATGCGCTGTCAAAAACCACGGATAGGGAGTAGATAAAAATTCCGTGAATTATCATCAGGAAATAGATAATGCCGAGGAATACACCCCAGTTTTTCCCCAGATAGTGGCTGATAATATCGGTGTAATCGTTACAGGTTTCGCTTTCTGACAGCGTTTTTAAATAGACATCCTGCACGATATAGGTTGCCGGATAAGCGATAATGAACGCGGTGATAAAAACCCAGATTCCTTTTAATCCGATTTGCACCGGCATCAGCACCGTGCCCGCCCCAATCGCCATACCGATGCCCAAAAGTACCCAGCCAAAATCATATTTGGTGAAGGGTAGTTTTCCTGACGCCGCGTACGCAGCCGCTGTGCCGTCACTTACTGGTAATTTTTTGCCCTGCATAAGATCCCCTGCCCAAAATACGCTTCATCCCGGGGGAGGATTATGCGTATAGCCAGACCGTTGTGCCTTGACGACCAACAGCCAAAACCAGCAGATGCCGAATCTAATTGTTGTGGTCAGAATGCTGCCGCTCTGATGGCGCGTTCAAGGTTGTTAATAATATCTTCTGGATCTTCAAGACCAGCAGAAAGACGAGAAGCCCGCCGGTAATACCTGCTTTAAGCCGTTCTTCTATCACAACAGGCGAATGACGCAGAGTGTGCTGAATGAGGGTTTCGGTATCACTGAGGCTGACCGCGAAGAAGCGCGATTCTACCGAATTGAGGATAGGTCTGCCAGCATCCCGGCCGTCGTTCAATTTTGCCCGGCTATGAGGGAAATAAAACAGTAATGGGCTGAACCATCTGATACAGGCAATGTTAGATATGCGCGAGGCTTAGGAGAAAGGAATAATTGCGACCAGCTCCTGGAGAACAGGTAACAGCTTTAGATATAAAAAAAGGCGCCGCAGCGCCTTTTCTCATCACGCCCGCTATTAACCAGCAACAGCGATGCGTTTCATATCAGTCATATAACCACGCAGTTTTTTACCTACCTGCTCGATAGCATGGCCACGGATAGCTTCGTTAACATCACGCAATTGGGCGTTATCTACGGTGGTGATAGCCGCAGGTTTTGCGCCCAGGTCGCCCGGTTGCAGCTCAGCCATAAAGCCTTTCAGCAGCGGCACTGCAGCGTAAGAGAACAGATAGTTACCGTACTCCGCAGTATCAGAGATAACCACGTTCATTTCATACAGGCGCTTACGGGCAATGGTGTTGGCGATCAGCGGCAGCTCATGCAGTGATTCATAGTAAGCCGACTCTTCAATGATCCCAGAAGCCACCATGGTTTCGAATGCCAGCTCAACCCCAGCTTTAACCATGGCAATCATTACTACACCCTGGTCAAAATAAGCCTGTTCATCGATTTTACCCTCAAACTGCGGGGCGTTTTCAAAGGCCGTTTTACCGGTCTCTTCACGCCAGGTCAGCAGCTTACGGTCGTCATCGGCCCAGTCAGCCATCATACCGGAAGAGAACTCACCGGAGATGATGTCGTCCATATGCTTCTGGAACAGCGGAGTCATGATCTCTTTAAGCTGTTCAGACAGTGCGAAAGCGCGGACTTTTGCCGGATTGGACAGACGGTCCATCATCAGCGTAATGCCACCCTGCTTCAGCGCTTCGGTGACGGTTTCCCAGCCAAACTGAATCAGTTTTTCCGCATAAGCCGGATCGGTACCTTCCGCCACCAGCTTATCGAAGCACAACAGAGAGCCTGCCTGCAGCATCCCGCACAGAATGGTCTGCTCACCCATCAGGTCAGATTTAACCTCGGCCACGAAGGAAGACTCGAGAACACCCGCGCGATGACCACCGGTAGCGGCCGCCCAGGCTTTGGCAATCGCCATACCTTCGCCTTTAGGATCGTTCTCTGGATGTACCGCGATAAGCGTTGGCACACCAAACCCGCGCTTGTACTCCTCGCGCACCTCGGTGCCCGGACATTTTGGAGCAACCATCACCACCGTGATGTCTTTACGAATCTGCTCACCCACTTCCACAATGTTGAAACCATGGGAATAGCCCAGCGCTGCGCCCTGCTTCATTTGCGGAACCACGGCACGCACCACGGCGGAGTGCTGTTTGTCAGGCGTCAGGTTTACCACCAAATCGGCCTGCGGGATCAGCTCTTCATAAGTGCCAACCTTAAAACCATTGTCGGTTGCTTTGCGCCATGAAGGGCGCTTTTCCGCGATAGCTTCGGCACGCAGAGCGTAGGAGATATCCAGACCGGAATCGCGCATATTCAGCCCCTGATTAAGGCCCTGGGCACCACACCCGACGATTACCACTTTTTTACCTTTCAGGAAGCTTGCGCCATCGGCAAACTCATCGCGTCCCATAAAGCGACATTTACCCAGCTGCGCCAGCTGCTGGCGCAAGTTTAACGTGTTGAAATAATTAGCCATAGTGATACTCCGTCGTGTCGTGGTGTGTGGTGTTTATGCGGCTTTTTTATCTGCCATGGACTTACTATATGACAGGAATTTTGTTGCTTAAATTGATATATTAACAACGTCATGTTGCAAATTCTGCAACGCCACGGAGAGAACGCACCGATGGATTTACGCGACCTTAAAATGTTTTCACATCTGGCCGAAAGCCGCCACTTTGGGCGAACGGCCAGCGCGATGCACGTAAGTCCTTCGACGCTTTCTCGCCAGATACAGCGTCTGGAAGAGGAAGTCGGCCAGACTCTGTTTGTACGCGATAATCGCACCGTAACGCTTACCGATGCCGGGGAACAATTACGCCTGTTTGCCCAGCAAACACTGCTGCAATACCAGCAACTACGCCATAGCATTGGCCAGGACAGCGCCTCGCTAACCGGCGAGCTACATCTTTTCTGTTCTGTCACGGCGGCTTATAGTCATTTGCCGCCAATTCTGGATCGTTTTCGCGCCGAGCATCCGGCAGCGGAGATCAAACTCACCACCGGCGATGCCGCAGACGCAGTCGAAAAAGTCTTCTCCGGCGAAGCGGATCTGGCGATTGCCGGTCGGCCGGAAACTCTGCCGCCTGGCATCGCGTTTTCGATGCTGGAGAACCTGGCCGTTGTCATGATTGCCCCGGCCCTCGCCTGTCCGGTGCGCCAGATGGTTAACCACCCTTCGCCCGATTGGGCGCGCATTCCCTTTGTCCTGCCCGAGCAGGGCCCGGTGCGTCGTCGCATCGAGCAGTGGTTTAAACGTAAAAAGATCGCAAACCCTTATATTTACGCCACCGTTGCCGGGCACGAGGCCATGGTCTCGATGGTCGCTTTAGGCTGCGGTGTCTCTCTGCTGCCAGAAGTCGTGCTGGAACATAGCCCGGAGCCAGTCCGCAACCGGGTTATGATCCTTGAACGTAGTGATGAGCGTGCCCCATTTGAGTTAGGTGTCTGCGTTCAGAAAAAACGCCTTCACGACCCTCTGGTGGAGGCGTTCTGGAACCTGCTTCCGGCAACTTAGCCCGCCAGGAAGAAGCGAAATGCCGGGTTATTACTTTCGTCATGGCATTCGTAACCCAGCTCGTTGAGCCGGGTTTCAAAATCTGGCTCATGCTCGCCCAGCTCAAACGCGGCCAGCACCCGACCATAGTCGGTACCGTGGCTGCGGTAATGGAATAGCGAAATATTCCAATGGGTGCCCAGGGTATGCAAAAATCGCAGTAGCGCTCCGGGCGCTTCAGGAAACTCAAAACTATAGAGCCGCTCCTGAAGCGGTCGGGATGGTCTTCCGCCTACCATATAGCGCACGTGCAGTTTCGCCATCTCATCATCAGAGAGATCGACAACGCTGTATCCCCCTTCCGATAGCTGAGCGATAATCTCGCGGCGCTCTTCTTCCCCACGGCTCAGCCGAACACCGACAAAAATACTGGCCTGCCGATCGTCGGCAAATCGATAATTAAATTCAGTAACCGAACGACCGCCCAGCAGCTGGCAGAAACTCAGAAAGCTCCCTTTCTCCTCCGGAATAGTCACCGCCAGCAGAGCCTCACGCTGCTCACCGAGTTCGCAGCGTTCCGAAACATAACGCAGCCCGTGGAAATTCACGTTAGCGCCGGACAACACGTGCGCCAGGCGCTCGCCTTTGATCCCGTGCTGCTGAACATATTTTTTCAAACCAGCCAGAGCCAGTGCGCCGGAGGGTTCAGCCACCGCCCGCACATCTTCAAACAAGTCTTTCATCGCTGCACAAATAGCATCGCTATCGACGGTGATGAGATCGTCGAGATACTCCTGGCACAGGCGGAAAGTCTCATCCCCAATGCGTTTAACAGCGACACCTTCGGCAAATAGCCCAACGCGGGCTAAATCTACCGGCTCCCCGGCAGCCAAAGCAGCCTGCAAACAGGCTGAATCTTCAGCTTCAACCCCAATGACCTGAATTTGCGGCATTAATTGCTTGATTAGCACCGCTACGCCCGCCACCAGCCCGCCGCCACCAACCGGAACAAAAACCCGGTCGATATGCGCATCCTGCTGTAGCAGCTCAAGTGCCAGAGTACCCTGTCCGGCAATCACGGTCGGATGGTCAAAGGGAGGCACATAGGTAAACCCCTGCTGCTCGGCCAGAGAGATAGCTTTAGCCTTCGCCTCATCGAAGTTATTGCCATGAAGCAACACTTCACCACCGAACCCGCGTACAGCATCTACCTTAATATCGGCAGTAGTTACCGGCATCACGATAAGCGATTTGATACCTAAACGGCTGGAGGAAAGCGCAACTCCCTGAGCATGATTACCCGCAGATGCCGTGATAACGCCCTGAGCCTTCTGGGCCTCAGTCAGACCGGCAATCATTGAATAAGCCCCGCGCAGCTTAAAACTGTGCACCGGCTGCCGGTCTTCCCGCTTCACTAACACCACATTTTCCAGGCGCGCAGAGAGTTTATCCATCTCCTGCAGTGGGGTTTTCTGGGCAACTTCATAGACCGGCGCGCGCAAAACGGCGCGCAGATACTCTGCGCCGTCCGGCCTCGCCGATAGGGGTGATGATTCAGCCATCTCTTAGCCTCCCAGCTTAGATTTATCGCGCACTGCGCCCTGGTCAGCACTTGTTGCCAGGCTGGCGTAAGCACGTAGAGCAAATGAGACCTGCCGCTGACGTTCGCGTGGAGTCCAGGCTTTATCTCCCCGGGCTTCTTGCAGTTCACGGCGCGCAGCCAGTTCGCTATCGGCCACATCCAGACGAATGCCGCGATTAGGAATATCAATATCGATAATGTCCCCATCCTCGACCAGACCAATGGCACCGCCGCTGGCTGCTTCAGGAGAGACGTGGCCAATGGACAGGCCTGAGGTGCCACCGGAGAAGCGCCCATCGGTTATCAAAGCGCAGGCTTTCCCCAGTCCCATTGATTTCAGGAAACTGGTTGGGTAAAGCATCTCCTGCATTCCCGGACCGCCTTTCGGGCCTTCATAACGAATAACAACAACATCCCCTGCAACAACCTTACCGCCCAGGATGGCTTCGACCGCATCATCCTGGCTTTCATACACTTTGGCCGGACCGCGAAAAGTCAGATTGCTGTCATCAACCCCTGCGGTTTTAACAATGCAGCCTTTATCGGCAATGTTGCCGTATAGCACGGCCAGGCCACCGTCCTGGCTGTAGGCATTTTCCAGGTTGCGGATACAACCCTGCTGACGATCGTCATCCAAAGTGTCCCAGCGACACTCTTGTGAGAAAGCCTGGGTGGTGCGGATGCCGGCAGGCCCGGCGCGATACATGTCTTTGACTGCCGCATCATCGGTCAGCATAACGTCATAGCGGGCCAGGGTTTCCGGCAGGGAAAGACCCAACACGTTGTTAACTTCACGGTTAAGCAGCCCGGCGCGATCCAGCTCGCCAAGAATACCGATCACACCGCCCGCCCGATGCACATCTTCCATATGATATTTCTGAGTACTTGGCGCGACTTTACAAAGCTGCGGTACCCCGCGCGATAGCCGGTCGATATCGCTCATAGTGAAATCGATTTCAGCTTCCTGAGCCGCAGCCAGCAAATGCAGCACGGTATTGGTGGAGCCGCCCATGGCGATATCCAGCGTCATGGCATTTTCAAACGCCGCTTTACTAGCGATATTGCGCGGCAGAGCGCTGGAATCATCTTGCTCGTAATAGCGCTTGGTGAGCTCAACAATCCGCTGCCCGGCATTGATAAATAACTGCTTACGATCGGCGTGGGTCGCCAGCAGCGAGCCGTTACCTGGCTGAGACAGACCCAGCGCTTCGGTCAGGCAGTTCATGGAGTTGGCCGTGAACATACCGGAACAGGAGCCGCAGGTCGGGCAGGCGGAGCGTTCTACCTGATCGCTTTGCTCATCGCTGACATTAGGGTTAGCGCCCTGGATCATGGCATCAACCAGATCCAGCTTAATTATCTGGTTGGAAAGTTTAGTTTTGCCGGCCTCCATTGGACCGCCAGAAACAAAGATGACCGGAATGTTGAGCCGTAACGAGGCCATCAGCATCCCGGGAGTAATTTTGTCGCAGTTAGAGATACAAACCATCGCATCGGCACAATGGGCATTTACCATATACTCCACTGAGTCGGCGATAAGTTCGCGCGATGGCAGTGAATACAGCATCCCGCCATGGCCCATGGCAATCCCATCATCTACAGCGATAGTATTGAACTCTTTGGCCACGCCTCCTGAGGCTTCTATCTGTTCCGCGACAAGTTTTCCCAGATCGCGCAGATGCACATGGCCCGGTACGAACTGAGTAAACGAGTTAACCACCGCAATAATGGGTTTGCCAAAATCGGCGTCGGTCATTCCTGTTGCGCGCCATAATGCGCGGGCACCGGCCATATTTCGGCCATGAGTGGTGGTAGCAGAACGATACTTAGGCATGCTGTTGTTACTCCCGTCTGTTTGCGGGCCCGGGATGTACTTTGCATCCCGGGCGAATAATGGTGTTACTGATTTACCGGATCCAGCCAGCCCCATTTGTCTTCGGTTTCGCCGGTAAACAGGCCAAAGAATGCCTGCTGGATACGTTTAGTGACCGGGCCACAGCGCCCTTCACCAACCTGGATACCATCAACGCTGCGTACCGGAGTGATTTCCGCTGCGGTACCCGACATGAATACCTCATCAGCCAGATAGAGTGATTCACGCGACAGAACCTGCTCACGAACCTCAATGCCCAGCTCTTTTGCCAGCTTAATAATGGCATCGCGAGTGATGCCAGGCAGCGCAGAGGAGGTAAACGGCGGGGTAAACAGCACGCCATCTTTTACTTCAAACAGGTTTTCACCCGCGCCTTCAGAAATGTAGCCATTAACGTCCAGCGCAATACCTTCCTGATAACCGTGGCGGCGCGCTTCGCTGCCGACCAACAGCGAAGAAAGATAGTTACCGCCGGCTTTTGCTGCGGTTGGGATGGTATTTGGTGCGGCGCGATTCCAGGAAGAAACCATTGCATCAATCCCCTGATCCAGAGCCTCAGCCCCCAGGTATGCCCCCCATGGGAACGCGGCGATGATGACATCAGTACCGCTGCCAGGAGGCGGGTTCACGCCCATACCCACATCACCAACAAAGATCAGCGGACGAATGTAGGCGCTGGTCAGGTTGTTTTTACGCAGCACCTGGCGGCAGGCATCCATCAGTTCATCAACGCTTTGAGCTACCGGGAAGCGATAAATTTTGGCTGAATCACGCAGGCGCTGCATGTGTTCACGATGACGGAACACCACCGGCCCTTTATGGGAGTCATAGCAACGGATGCCCTCGAATACCGAGGTTCCGTAGTGGAGCGCATGCGACATTACGTGAACTTTCGCCTCGCCCCACGGCACCATCTCGCCATTGAACCAGATGTAATCAGCTTTTTTGGTCGTCATCTTTTATTCCTTATCTGCGCTTCAGGCGCGTATTTGTCGTGATGTTTGGCACTGGATTTCGACGCAGGCTACGTCGACCAGCTTAGTTAATTGGCTGGACAATAATTCGACTGGCCGTTGGCTTTCCACCGTCAGTTCGATATTTATACTATCGGTATGGCTACCGGTTTCCATGTTCATCGCACAGAGTGTGAAGCCGCGATGGCGAACCACACGTAAAACCCGCTCCAGAGTCTCGGGACGCAGACGCGCCTGAACCGCAATTTGGTGTTGCATCATGATAATTTCTCCAGCATTTGTGAGTTGCTGGCGCCGGGAGGCACCAGTGGCCAGACGTTCTCAAGTGCATCGATTGAGACATGAAGCAGGTACGGCCCTTCGCTGTTCAGCAGCGCGTCGATAGCCGCTTCCACCTGGTCATTACGTGTGATGTGCTGGCCGGGAATGCCAAAAGCATTGGCCAGCATCAGAAAATCGGGGTTATCAGTCAGGATGGTTTCGCTGTAACGTTCTTCAAAAAACAGCTGCTGCCACTGACGCACCATGCCTAAACGCTGATTATCCAGCAGGACAATTTTTACCGGCAGCTGGCGGCGTTTAATGGTGCCCAGCTCCTGGATATTCATCATGATAGAGCCATCACCAGAGATACAAATCACGGTGTCTTGTGGGCGGGCAACTTGTGCACCAACGGCAGCTGGCAGCCCAAAACCCATAGTCCCCAGGCCGCTGGAAGTAATGAAGTTTTCCGGGCGCGATACCGCCATATGTTGAGCCGCCCACATCTGGTGCTGACCCACATCGGTAGTGATAACCGTTTCAGAAGGCGCTTTGTCAGCCAGTTGCTTCAACAGACCCGGAGCGTAAATGCCATCGCCCGGAAAGTCGTAGCGCCACGCATGCTCAGACCGCAATTCGGCAACCTGTTTACGCCAGTTATCAATCGCCAGAGATTGTTGCAGGGCCGGCAGTAATTGATTGAGATCGCCGCATAAAGCTACCTGCACCTGGCGCAGCTTGCCGGGTTCAGCCGGGTCGATATCCAAATGAATAACCTGGGCATTAGGTGCAAAAGTATTCAGCTTCCCAGTGACCCGATCATCGAAGCGTGCGCCAACAGCGATCAGCAAATCGCACTCCTGTACCGCCAGGTTTGCCGCCTTATTGCCGTGCATCCCCAGCATCCCGAGATAATAGGGATATTCAGTGCTCAAAACGCCCAGCCCCTTTAGGGTTGCCACACAAGGCATTTGGGTAACAGCGGCGAACTCACGAACGGCAGGAACCGCATTTGCCATACCAACCCCGCCGCCAACGTACAGCATTGGCTGGCGCGCCGTAGCTATCATTGAGCGCGCTCGTTCAATTTGAGTTTCTGGCAAGGTATCAGGGGTTTCAACAGTCGCCAGCCATGGTTCTGGCTCGCCTACGGCCAGCTGGATATCTTTCGGAATATCAATCAGTACCGGACCAGGACGACCGCTTTGGGCCAGAACAAAAGCTTCAGCAATAACGCGAGGCAGCTCGTCAAGTGATTGAACCAGGAAACTATGTTTAGTACACGCGAGGGATAAGCCCAGAATATCCACTTCTTGAAATGCATCGGTACCAATAAGCGGAGCCGCAACCTGACCAGTGATTGCTACAACTGGGATCGAGTCCAGCAAAGCATCTGCCAGGCCGGTTATCAGGTTGGTGGCCCCAGGGCCTGAAGTGGCAATACAAACGCCGGTTTTACCGCTGGCCCGGGCATAACCAATTGCTGCCATGGCCGCGCCCTGCTCATGCCGGCACAGTAGATGCTCCACGCCGCCGTCATATAACGCATCATAGACCGGCATAATTGCGCCACCGGGATAACCGAATACCGTATCTACCCCCTGCGCCCGCAAAGCATGTACCACCCACTGTGCACCATTCATAGCTTATCTCCCTGCCTTTGAGCGGAAGAAACAGAATTTTATCCTGCCAGACATTTTCATCTCTCCTGCGTTATTCATTAGCCAAAAAAAAACCCCCGGACCTTTCGGTGCGGGGGTTCCCTACGATTTAGGCTTGATTTTTAAGCCTTTCCTCTTCGAGATGCAGCCCCGCATCGCGGTAGAATAATCACCACCACGCTAATCACGACAAGGCTAATAACTCGTAGAAGGGCTTTCATATGTGTTGCTTCTTCAATCTCGTTCGAAGGAATGTCTAAAGAGTTACCATAGAGCCTGCAAACGGCACAAGTTTTTTTTATGTTGAATTTCTGCGCCACCAGGGAAAAAAACATAAAACCACTAGATATCAATAATTAACATCACCTTGAAAATTCTGCATCATCGCGTGAAGTTATGTTTAAAAGAAAATGTCGCGAATACGAGAGGTATGAACGTGATAACGAGCACATTTTTCATGAGTTGCTGCGAAATGCAGTAAAAATTATCTGACGATAGTTCCAGTATCCAACTGTAGCCCTCTATACCCCATCGCCGAAATTCGTGAATCTTTTGCAACGGAGGATGAGGTATGTCGCTGGCAATTGTTCATTCCCGCGCCACTTTAGGCATGGGGGCACCACGGGTTACGGTAGAAGTTCATCTTAGTCAGGGGTTACCGGGAATCACTATGGTCGGTTTGCCAGAAACCACCGTCCGTGAGTCTCGCGACAGGGTGCGCAGCGCAATTATTAACAGCGGCTTTAGCTGGCCGGCGCGAAAGGTAACCATCAATCTGGCTCCCGCCGACCTGCCTAAAGAAGGAGGGCGCTTTGATCTCCCTATCGCTCTGGCGCTCCTGGCCGCTTCAGAGCAAATTCCGGCAGATAAACTCGCTGGATGTGAGTTTATGGGTGAACTAGCCCTTACAGGGGAGCTGAGAGGCGTGCCTGGTGCTATTCCCTGCGCGATAGCTGCGCTGGATGCAGGGCATCTTATTGTTGTCGCAACAGAGAATGAAAACGAAGTAGGCTTGATACTGCGCCCGGGGTGCCTTCTGGCTGGACACCTTACGGAGGTATGCGCATTTCTTACCGGGCAGCTGGAGCTGAAAAAACCTGTCAGCCAGCCATTAGTAAATATTGAGCCCGATGCCGATATTATCGATATTATCGGCCAGCAACATGGAAAGCGGGCGCTGGAGATAAGCGCCGCGGGAGAGCATAGTCTATTGCTTATAGGCCCGCCGGGCACAGGAAAAACGATGCTCGCCAGCAGGCTTAACGGGTTGCTACCCTCATTAAGCAACAAGGAGGCATTAGAGAGCGCGGCGATAACCAGCCTTGTAGATTCTTATGCCGCTCGCCGCCAGTGGCAGCAGCGCCCTTTTCGCGCACCTCACCATAGCGCCTCACTCTATGCCATGGTGGGAGGAGGAACAATTCCAATGCCAGGTGAAATATCTCTGGCCCATAACGGCGTATTGTTTCTGGATGAGCTTCCGGAGTTCGATAGGCGAGTGCTGGACGCATTGCGTGAGCCGCTAGAATCTGGCCAGATACATTTATCACGCAGCAGAGCGAAACTTACCTATCCTGCTAACTTTCAGCTTATAGCCGCCATGAATCCGTCTCCTGGAGGACATTATCAGGGGATCAAGCAAAGTCAGCCCGCTCATACGTTGCGCTATCTACAAAGGCTCTCAGGGCCGTTCCTTGACCGCTTCGATCTCTCTGTAGAGATCCCACTCCTGCCACCCGGAACTTTAAGTAATCAAAAACCTACAGGAGAAACCAGTCACACCGTCAAGGAAAGAGTTGCCAGAACCCGCATCCGACAATTAGAACGGCAGGGCAAACTGAATGCCAGGTTAAATAGCGCCGAAGTTTGCCGTGAGTGTAAGCTGCAAGACGTTGACGCTGAATGGCTTGAGCAGGCTCTAATACGCCTTGGCTTATCGGTAAGAGCCTGGCAGCGGCTATTGAAAGTATCGAGAACTATCGCCGATATAGAAAATGAAGTGAATATCAGCAGAACGCATTTGCAGGAAGCATTAGGCTATCGTGCAATGGATCGGTTACTGCATTATCTGCAACAACTCCAGACATAAAAAAAGGGGCTAAGCCCCTTTTTTTAATCGTCGCTGTCGCTGTAATCTTCGGTGCCTTCAGTCTGTGGCTTACCGCCAGACAGAGTATGGAAGCGCTTAGGACGCTTAACCCGAGATACATACTTAGACCAAACGCGTTCTGCTTCAGTTGCAGGCTCACGTACGCCCCGGCATACATCAACAAACTGCGTCTCTTCTTCAGTGACCGGTTCCCGTTTCCCCAGATCCAGCTCATTAAAGGCATATCCATGACGCTCCAGCATCTGGGCTTCTTTAATGGTGAAATCCCCATGGCGGGAAAAACCGCGTGGGTAATGTTTAGTGTCAAAGAAACGATTAGTCGTCGTAAAGCTTTCCGCCATCCTACACGCTCCTGAATTCTTTAGGCTGAGCTGTTTATGGCGCGGAGTATTAGATACGCTTGACAGAGCGTCAAACAAAACATTTAAATCATAACGAACAAATTTTTTTGGAGATGGCCGTGGATACGGAGTTATTAAAAACCTTTCTGGAAGTGAGCCGAACTCGCCACTTTGGTCGTGCTGCAGAAGCACTCTATCTGACCCAGTCAGCAGTCAGCTTTCGCATCCGCCAGCTCGAAAATCAGTTAGGCGTTAACCTGTTCACCCGCCACCGCAATAATATCCGCCTGACGGCCGCTGGAGAGCGTTTATTGCCTTATGCAGAGAACCTGATGAACACCTGGCTTATCGCCAGAAAAGAAGTGGCACAGACTTCTCAGCACAATGAATTTTCCATTGGTGCCAGCTCTGTACTTTGGGAGTGTATGCTTGGCGACTGGCTTGCACAGCTATACAGCGAAAATAGTGATATGTATTTTGAGGCACGAATTGCTCAACGTCAGTCCCTGGTAAAACAGTTGCATGAGCGTCAGCTCGATCTGCTTATCACCACTGAAGCGCCAAAAATGGATGAGTTTAGTAGCCAGATGTTGGGCCAGTTCGAACTGGCTCTGTACTGCACTCCGCCTGCCAGAGAGAGAAAAGATCTCAGCTACCTCAGCCTGGATTGGGGCCCGGATTTTCAACAGCATGAGGGGATCCTACATGAGGGAGATAACAGCCCGTGTTTACTGACGAGTTCAGCGTTGCTGACAAGACGTATGCTGGAACCACTGAATGGCTGTGCGTGGCTACCGTGTGATTGGGCAAAGGATAAAGAAGGGTTGGTGCGTATATCTGACAGCCCTTCTGTTATGAGACCGCTATACGCCATCTGGCTGCAAAATAGCGATAAGCAAATTCAGGTTAAAGCGCTACTGAAAACCGCAGCGATTCTTTAAGTATCCCCCCTGTAACAGGAAGATAGTGGCAGGGGGGAATTTAAGGAATGGCAAATTACAGGCAAAAAAAATCCTTAGCGTTAGCTAAGGATTATTTAAAACAACTTATTTGGCAGGGGCGGAGAGACTCGAACTCCCAACACCCGGTTTTGGAGACCGGTGCTCTACCAATTGAACTACGCCCCTAAAAGGGTGGCGGAACGGACGGGACTCGAACCCGCGACCCCCTGCGTGACAGGCAGGTATTCTAACCAACTGAACTACCGCTCCACCGATTCTGTACTGATGTCAGCTATTGTGCTGACTTCAGGTATTTCGCCCTTTCCGCGTCACCGGAAGGTCATGACCAGATTCTGGTCTTAATTTGATGCCTGGCAGTTCCCTACTCTCGCATGGGGAGACCCCACACTACCATCGGCGCTACGGCGTTTCACTTCTGAGTTCGGCATGGGGTCAGGTGGGACCACCGCGCTAGTGCCGCCAGGCAAATTCTGTCCGTTCACCGCTTTACGCCATGAACGTTTATCCGAAAACTAAGCTGAAAATCTCTCAAATCCAACACCAAAACCTCTTTGGCGTTGTAAGGTTAAGCCTCACGGTTCATTAGTACCGGTTAGCTCAACGCATCGCTGCGCTTACACACCCGGCCTATCAACGTCGTAGTCTTCAACGTTCCTTCAGGAGCATCAAGTGCTCAGGGAGAACTCATCTCGGGGCAAGTTTCGTGCTTAGATGCTTTCAGCACTTATCTTTTCCGCATTTAGCTACCGGGCAATGCCATTGGCATGACAACCCGAACACCAGTGATGCGTCCACTCCGGTCCTCTCGTACTAGGAGCAGCCCCCCTCAATTCTCCAGCGCCCACGGCAGATAGGGACCGAACTGTCTCACGACGTTCTAAACCCAGCTCGCGTACCACTTTAAATGGCGAACAGCCATACCCTTGGGACCTACTTCAGCCCCAGGATGTGATGAGCCGACATCGAGGTGCCAAACACCGCCGTCGATATGAACTCTTGGGCGGTATCAGCCTGTTATCCCCGGAGTACCTTTTATCCGTTGAGCGATGGCCCTTCCATTCAGAACCACCGGATCACTATGACCTGCTTTCGCACCTGCTCGAGCCGTCACTCTCGCAGTCAAGCTGGCTTATGCCATTGCACTAACCTCCTGATGTCCGACCAGGATTAGCCAACCTTCGTGCTCCTCCGTTACTCTTTGGGAGGAGACCGCCCCAGTCAAACTACCCACCAGACACTGTCCGCAACCCGGATCACGGGTCTACGTTAGAACATCAAACATTAAAGGGTGGTATTTCAAGGTTGGCTCCACGCAGACTGGCGTCCACGCTTCAAAGCCTCCCACCTATCCTACACATCAAGGCTCAATGTTCAGTGTCAAGCTATAGTAAAGGTTCACGGGGTCTTTCCGTCTTGCCGCGGGTACACTGCATCTTCACAGCGATTTCAATTTCACTGAGTCTCGGGTGGAGACAGCCTGGCCATCATTACGCCATTCGTGCAGGTCGGAACTTACCCGACAAGGAATTTCGCTACCTTAGGACCGTTATAGTTACGGCCGCCGTTTACCGGGGCTTCGATCAGGAGCTTCTCTTGCGATGACCCCATCAATTAACCTTCCGGCACCGGGCAGGCGTCACACCGTATACGTCCACTTTCGTGTTTGCACAGTGCTGTGTTTTTAATAAACAGTTGCAGCCAGCTGGTATCTTCGACTGCCTTCAGCTCCAGGAGTAAATCCCTTCACCTAACGACAGCGTGCCTTCTCCCGAAGTTACGGCACCATTTTGCCTAGTTCCTTCACCCGAGTTCTCTCAAGCGCCTTGGTATTCTCTACCTGACCACCTGTGTCGGTTTGGGGTACGATTTCGTGTTACCTGATGCTTAGAGGCTTTTCCTGGAAGCAGGGCATTTGTTACTTCAGCACCGTAGTGCCTCGTCATCACACCTCAGCGTTAAAAAGAGTCCGGATTTACCTAAACTCTCCGCCTACATGCTTAAACCGGGACAACCGTCGCCCGGCTAACATAGCCTTCTCCGTCCCCCCTTCGCAGTAACACCAAGTACAGGAATATTAACCTGTTTCCCATCGACTACGCTTTTCAGCCTCGCCTTAGGGGTCGACTCACCCTGCCCCGATTAACGTTGGACAGGAACCCTTGGTCTTCCGGCGTGCGGGCTTTTCACCCGCATTATCGTTACTTATGTCAGCATTCGCACTTCTGATACCTCCAGCAAACCTCACAGTTCACCTTCAACGGCTTACAGAACGCTCCCCTACCCAACAACACATAGTGTCGCTGCCGCAGCTTCGGTGCATGGTTTAGCCCCGTTACATCTTCCGCGCAGGCCGACTCGACCAGTGAGCTATTACGCTTTCTTTAAATGATGGCTGCTTCTAAGCCAACATCCTGGCTGTCTGAGCCTTCCCACATCGTTTCCCACTTAACCATGACTTTGGGACCTTAGCTGGCGGTCTGGGTTGTTTCCCTCTTCACGACGGACGTTAGCACCCGCCGTGTGTCTCCCGTGATAACATTCTCCGGTATTCGCAGTTTGCATCGAGTTGGTAAGTCGGGATGACCCCCTAGTCGAAACAGTGCTCTACCCCCGGAGATGAATTCACGAGGCGCTACCTAAATAGCTTTCGGGGAGAACCAGCTATCTCCCGGTTTGATTGGCCTTTCACCCCCAGCCACAAGTCATCCGCTAATTTTTCAACATTAGTCGGTTCGGTCCTCCAGTTAGTGTTACCCAACCTTCAACCTGCCCATGGCTAGATCACCGGGTTTCGGGTCTATACCCTGCAACTTAACGCCCAGTTAAGACTCGGTTTCCCTTCGGCTCCCCTATTCGGTTAACCTTGCTACAGAATATAAGTCGCTGACCCATTATACAAAAGGTACGCAGTCACACCCTCAAGGGGTGCTCCCACTGCTTGTACGTACACGGTTTCAGGTTCTTTTTCACTCCCCTCGCCGGGGTTCTTTTCGCCTTTCCCTCACGGTACTGGTTCACTATCGGTCAGTCAGGAGTATTTAGCCTTGGAGGATGGTCCCCCCATCTTCAGACAGGATATCACGTGTCCCGCCCTACTCATCGAGTTCACAGAAGGTGTGCTTTCATGTACGGGGCTGTCACCCTGTATCGCCGGACTTTCCAGACCGTTCCACTAACACACAAACTGATTCAGACTCTGGGCTGCTCCCCGTTCGCTCGCCGCTACTGGGGGAATCTCGGTTGATTTCTTTTCCTCGGGGTACTTAGATGTTTCAGTTCCCCCGGTTCGCCTCGTTAACCTATGTATTCAGTTAACGATAGTGCACGAATGCACTGGGTTTCCCCATTCGGACATCGTCGGTTATAACGCCTCATATCAGCTTACCGACGCTTTTCGCAGATTAGCACGTCCTTCATCGCCTCTGACTGCCAGGGCATCCACCGTGTACGCTTAGTCGCTTAACCTCACAACCCGAAGAAGTCTTCGTGTTGCAAGAATTTGAGAGACTCGAACATATCATCGTCATTTCTTATTACGGAGAAATGAGACGGTATGTCGTTTCAATTTTCAGCTTGTTTCCAGATTTTTAAAGAGCATAATACTTCGCAACACACTGTTAACCAGTGCATTCTGAAGTATTTTTTACGAGAAGTAATGGTGGAGCTATGCGGGATCGAACCGCAGACCTCCTGCGTGCAAAGCAGGCGCTCTCCCAGCTGAGCTATAGCCCCAAGTAGTATGTAAACCTCACGTACTAATTCATTCTGAGACAAGGCGCGGTAACGCGAAGCATACTCATGTATGTGAGCGTTGCCGTAACACAGTATCAGAAGGAATTGGTAGGCCTGAGTGGACTCGAACCACCGACCTCACCCTTATCAGGGGTGCGCTCTAACCACCTGAGCTACAAGCCTGCAGAGGTTTTACTGCTCGTTCTTTTTCATCAGACAATCTGTGTGAGCACTACAAGGTTGTATCTTTATAGGTAAGGAGGTGATCCAACCGCAGGTTCCCCTACGGTTACCTTGTTACGACTTCACCCCAGTCATGAATCACAAAGTGGTAAGCGCCCTCCCGAAGGTTAAGCTACCTACTTCTTTTGCAACCCACTCCCATGGTGTGACGGGCGGTGTGTACAAGGCCCGGGAACGTATTCACCGTGGCATTCTGATCCACGATTACTAGCGATTCCGACTTCATGGAGTCGAGTTGCAGACTCCAATCCGGACTACGACATACTTTATGAGGTCCGCTTGCTCTCGCGAGGTCGCTTCTCTTTGTATATGCCATTGTAGCACGTGTGTAGCCCTACTCGTAAGGGCCATGATGACTTGACGTCATCCCCACCTTCCTCCGGTTTATCACCGGCAGTCTCCTTTGAGTTCCCGACCGAATCGCTGGCAACAAAGGATAAGGGTTGCGCTCGTTGCGGGACTTAACCCAACATTTCACAACACGAGCTGACGACAGCCATGCAGCACCTGTCTCAGAGTTCCCGAAGGCACCAAAGCATCTCTGCTAAGTTCTCTGGATGTCAAGAGTAGGTAAGGTTCTTCGCGTTGCATCGAATTAAACCACATGCTCCACCGCTTGTGCGGGCCCCCGTCAATTCATTTGAGTTTTAACCTTGCGGCCGTACTCCCCAGGCGGTCTACTTAACGCGTTAGCTCCGGAAGCCACTCCTCAAGGGAACAGCCTCCAAGTAGACATCGTTTACGGCGTGGACTACCAGGGTATCTAATCCTGTTTGCTCCCCACGCTTTCGCACCTGAGCGTCAGTCTTTGTCCAGGGGGCCGCCTTCGCCACCGGTATTCCTCCAGATCTCTACGCATTTCACCGCTACACCTGGAATTCTACCCCCCTCTACAAGACTCTAGCCTGCCAGTTTCGAATGCAGTTCCCAGGTTGAGCCCGGGGATTTCACATCCGACTTGACAAACCGCCTGCGTGCGCTTTACGCCCAGTAATTCCGATTAACGCTTGCACCCTCCGTATTACCGCGGCTGCTGGCACGGAGTTAGCCGGTGCTTCTTCTGCGAGTAACGTCAATTGCTGAGGTTATTAACCTCAACACCTTCCTCCTCGCTGAAAGTACTTTACAACCCGAAGGCCTTCTTCATACACGCGGCATGGCTGCATCAGGCTTGCGCCCATTGTGCAATATTCCCCACTGCTGCCTCCCGTAGGAGTCTGGACCGTGTCTCAGTTCCAGTGTGGCTGGTCATCCTCTCAGACCAGCTAGGGATCGTCGCCTAGGTGAGCCTTTACCCCACCTACTAGCTAATCCCATCTGGGCACATCTGATGGCAAGAGGCCCGAAGGTCCCCCTCTTTGGTCTTGCGACGTTATGCGGTATTAGCCACCGTTTCCAGTAGTTATCCCCCTCCATCAGGCAGTTTCCCAGACATTACTCACCCGTCCGCCACTCGTCAGCAAAGAAGCAAGCTTCTTCCTGTTACCGTTCGACTTGCATGTGTTAGGCCTGCCGCCAGCGTTCAATCTGAGCCATGATCAAACTCTTCAATTTAAAGTTTGATGCTCAATGAATTCTGTCATTCGTAATGAATTAACTGTTGTTCACTTGAGACTTGATAAATCATTTAGCGTCTTGCGACGTTAAGATATCAGTGCCTCGAGTGCCCACACAGATTGTCTGATAAATTGTTAAAGAGCAGTGAGTTAGCAGCGCTTCGCTTGCTAACTCGAGGTGGCGTATATTACGCTTTCCTCCTTCAGAGTCAAGCGATTATTTTCGCTTTTCTCTGGCGGGCGTTCCGAAGAAACCCTTGTAACCCGGCGGCTTGCGTGCCGTTGTTCCGTGTCAGTGGTGGCGCATTATAGGGAGTTTCTGACGGCTGACAAGTGCTAATTTTAACTTTTTTACCAACCGTCTTTTTTTTAATCAAACATCGAGTTTTTCAAGCTTCTGGAAGCCATAACGTTGCAATACTGGGCACAGTCGCTCGGTTTCTGGGGTGAAACCCATACAAAAAGCAATGTTTGGTTCTGACGAACTTATTTTCGGAGCTTCGTGCTCCAACAGCCATGCGGTTCGACGGGCAATGGCAGCCCCTGAGTCAATCATCCGCGTTCCTTCAGGTAACACCTGAAGAAGCTCTTCCTGAATAAGAGGAAAATGGGTGCAGCCCAACACAACCGTATCCGGCGGCTCCTGCATTCTCAACCACGGGCGCATAATTTTGCGAAGCGCTTCCAGAGGGATCTCCTCGCCCCGCAGTTTGGCTTCGGCCAGTTCCACCAGCTCTGCTGACCCCAGCAGCTCTATCTGACACTCCTGAGCGAAACGCTCAATAAGCTCTTTAGTATATGGACGCTTTACCGTGGCTCGCGTCGCCAGCAAACCGACAATACCATTTGCCGTCAGCCTTGCAGCCGGTTTAATCGCAGGAACTACCCCAACTACCGGGAAGGCAAACTTAGCGCGCAGAGCGGGAAGAGAAACGGTACTGGCGGTATTACAAGCAATAACCGCCAGAGCTAAGGGATGCTGACGCTGCACGGCTGTGACAATATCAACCACACGCTCAACAATAAACGCCTCGTCCTTTTCTCCATATGGAAATGCGACATTATCAAAGGCGTATATATAGTGCAGATCGGGAAGGAGTTTTTGTAGCTCCCGATAAACTGAAAGCCCACCAACACCGGAGTCAAATACCAGTACCGTGGGCCGGTTATCAGAAGTCGTAGCTGCCAGACAAGTAGTATTCTCGTCCTGCAGTGTGATAGCCATAAACTGTCTCGTATTCTTTATCGAACAGGTTGGCTATTCTACCACGAACCGTCAGGTTAGAGGTTATCGGATAAGACAGAGCGACATCCCACAGGCTTACGCCGCCAAGCTTAACTCTTTGCTCGGCTGCCGGGCGGTTAAAATCGTTGTCGAAGCGACGACCCAAATAGCGGTATGAAACATCCCAGCCTAACGAGTAAATCTCACCATTAATATCGTATTTCACCTGCTGCTTAGCCCGGCGTAGCAAGGTTTGATGAGTTTTCGCATTCTCAGGATCGACATAGTCATAAGAAATCTGATGATGGATTTCACCGGTATCAAAGGAGGCCGTCGCCTCTACGCCTTTGATACGCGCCTTGCCGATATTGTAGTAGCGCCAGGTATTAGGATCGGAGTCGATAAGGTCACTTATATCATTACGATATCCGGAAATCCGCCAGTTTACCGGCCCGGTCAGCCCTTCAAAGCCCCCTTCCCACTGTTTACTCTTTTCCGGGTTCAGGTTGCTGTTGCCGTAAAAGTCGCTATAGAGCTGCCCGAGATTAGGCGCTTTATAGGCAGTACCATAAGAAGCAAATACGCGATATCCGCTGATGAACTCCCAGGCGCTGCTGCCCTGCCAGGTGGTGTGCTGGCCAAACTGAGAACTATCATCACTACGTAAGGCCCCTTCCACCGTGACCGGGCCAAATTGCTGCTGAGCAGTGGCATAAACACCGGTATTACGCAGCTCGCGATGGCGCTCAAGCCCGGAGGTGCCCGGCTCAGTAGTCTGCTTCTGCCAATCCACGCCACCGCTAACGGTACCGTGCCATAAGGCAACTGTGTTACCCCACTGGAGATTGTATTGCTTGCTGTCATCCAGCGACGCGGAGGAATCAAATTGCCCCAGGCGTGGATCGTAGTTGTAATCTTTGCTTCGACTGTAGCTGGCGATTAACTGTGAAGAGTAGATACCCTGATTGAAACGCAGACCGGTATCCCAGGACTGGCTGTACAATTTGCGCGTGTCCGAAAGGCCGCTATTACCCAGAGAGTCATAGATAGAATAACCGTCATAAGCCGTACGGTTATCGTAACCGAAGCCTCGGACAAATCCGCTCCAGTTATCGTTAAACTCTTGCTCCACAGAACCATAAAGAGACTTACTCATAAAACCATCGCGGTCGGGCTGACGCGGTGTCCCGTAGTTATCCGGATAGTTCGCCTTCACATCGAAGCCATGGGTATAGGTATAGTTCCCAGCCATGGTGACTTTAGTTTTATCAAACTGCTGCTGGGTCGAAATATCGTAAGACTGATAGCCGTTCGTCCCGACTCCGGCAGTTAATGTCGTTCCTGGCCTTGCCCGGCCAGTAATAATGTTCACCACACCGCCAATTGCATCAGATCCATATACCGCAGAGCGAGGTCCCCGAATATATTCAATCCGTTGCACCAGGCTAATAGGTATCTGACTCAGATCGCTGGAACCGCTTATTCCCGCCTGGTTAAGACGAATACCATCAATAAGCAATAAGACGTGGCGAGATTCGCTGCCGCGAATAAAGAGAGAATTGAGCTGACCCAGCCCACCGTTTTGGGCAATGTCCACACCCGGCAGGCGCGCCATAATATCCGGCAGGCTTTTGGCCTGCCAGCGGTCGATATCCTCTCGGGTCACCACTGACGTCGGTGCCAGTACCGAATTCACCGGCTGCTGAAACCGGCTGGCAGTTACTACCATTTCATCCGGTTTATCATCTTGCGCGCAAACAGAAAAAGCCGTGGCGGAGCAAGCCGTCAGCAGCGTTATTTTTTTTATCATTTTTTTGATGCATCCACTGTTTTTATAAGGATGCCAAGGGCGGCGCACATATTTCGCGATGGCGCTACCTCAGGCGATGTAATACCGGCAGGTCTTCGGGCTTAGGATATTTAATGACAAGAGGTGAGGACTTCCCGCCTTGCGGCAGTGTCTGCAAATGCATTCACCCTTCAATCCATTTACCGCTGCGCGTCAGCTCCAGATTTTCACTGGATTCCCTTTTAACTTCGCTAAAAGGCCGGAATCTGCATGCTAACTGGCTCTCACAGGCAAAGTCTATACAGCTATAATAACTTTCCGCACTGGACATCATGGGGCTATTCCCTACAATCCCCGCGTAGCTATTTTTTACTCAGGAAAGTTTCATGACGCCCGAACATCTCCCCGTCGAACAATACGACTCTCAGCTGGCAGAAAAAGTTAGCCGTCTGCAAACCATGATGGCGCCATTCTCCGCCCCGGCACCGGAGGTGTTTGCATCCGCACCCAGTCATTACCGGATGCGTGCCGAATTCCGTATCTGGCATGAAGGTGATGACCTTTACCACATCATTTTCGACCAGGAGACATTGCAGCGTATACGGGTAAATAGTTTCCCTGCGGCCTGCGAGCTGATTAATCAGTTAATGAGCGAAATGCTTTCAGCCGTACGTGATGTGCCGGTTCTGCGTCATAAATTGTTCCAGATAGACTATCTGGCAACCCGCAGCGGCGAAGCCATTATCTCACTGCTCTATCACCGCAAACTCGATGACGAGTGGAAAAACCAGGCTACGGCCCTGCGCGATGCACTACGCGCCAAAGGGTTTAATCTGCATATTATTGGCCGGGCCACGAAGACCAAAATCACCCTGGATCAGGATTATATCGATGAGGTTCTTCCGGTTGCCGGGCGCGATATGGTTTATCGCCAGGTAGAGAACAGCTTTACCCAGCCGAACGCCGAAGTGAATATTCATATGCTCGAATGGGCGCTAGATATTACTCAAGGCGCGCAAGGCGATTTGCTGGAGCTATATTGCGGTAACGGTAACTTTTCACTAGCCCTGGCACGTAATTTCCGCAAGGTCCTGGCTACAGAGATTGCCAAGCCTTCGGTTGCCGCTGCGCAGTTTAATATCGCCGCGAATAATATCGATAATGTGCAAATTATCCGGATGTCCGCCGAAGAGTTTACTCAGGCGATGAACGGTGTACGCAGCTTCAATCGCCTTAAGGGCATTGAACTCGGTGATTATCAGTGTGAAACCATCTTCGTCGATCCGCCGCGCAGCGGGCTGGATGACGATACCCTGAAAATGGTGCAGGGTTACTCCCAGATTCTGTATATATCCTGCAACCCGCAGACTTTGTGTCAGAACCTGGAGAAACTGTCGGTTACTCACCGCGTAGAGCGGCTAGCGTTATTCGATCAGTTCCCGTACACCCATCATATGGAATGTGGCGTATTGCTGGTTCGTAAATAACGAAACCACCGCATAACCACAAACATAAGTAAACGCCTGCAAATGCAGGCGTTTTTGATGTTAATCCTGGTGCGAGAGCAGCGCCCGACGGGCACGAATTCTGAAACCAACCCAGAACAGCAAAATGACTGACAGCAGTGAAGGCAGGAAGTTAGAGCCTAAAGCTGGATACTCAACCCTCACCACCGCGCTATAAACCAACAGCCCTAACACGAAACAGGCCGCGGCCAGTCCCGGCAATCCCGCTGGCATCGTGCGATTCTGGTAACGCTGATGCAGGCAGTAAACAGTCAGCACCAGGCTGATAAAAGGGAAAAGAGAGAATGGAACCACGGAACTAAATAATGTGGTGAAAGTACCGTGTACCGAAAGGCCTGCGATTAAAGCCAGAAGCAGAGTGCCTTTTTCCAGGGATGATTGTTTCATACAAGAACCTTTAAATTTCCGGGGACTGTATTGCCGCCAGTCGCTCTTGTTCGCGGCGATACCAGTAATAAGCGCCTTTAGAAATCATGCGCAATTGCAGCACCAGCCTCTCTTCCAGAGCACGGCGCTGATCGAAGTCGACATCCAGCGCCTCAGCACCGGCACTGAAAACAATCGTCACCATCGCCTCGGCCTGGGCTTCCGTGAAACTACGCGGCATGTGATTTTCGAGCTCAAGATAATCGGCCAGCTCAGCAATAAAGTGCTGAATCTCCCTGGCAACGGCAGCACGAAAAGCAGCCGATGTGCCGGATCGTTCCCTAAGCAACAGTCGGAAAGCATTCGGGTTATTACCGATGAATTCCATAAAGGTTGAAACTGAAGTGCGAATGACGCTGCCGCCTTTGGCAATTCGTTGACGCGCCTGACGCATTAGCTGCCGCAGCATCAGACCGCTTTCATCAACCATGGTAAGTCCCAACTCATCAACATCACGGAAATGACGATAAAAAGATGTTGGGGCTATTCCGGCCTCACGAGCTACCTCACGCAGGCTCAGGCTGGCGAAACTTCGCTCAGCGCTTAACTGACTAAACGCAGCTTCGACTAATGAACGTCGGGTACGCTCTTTCTGTAGTGCTCTTACACCCATTACACCCATCACTTACCGGCCTGAATCCTTCCAATCATGAAAAGCACTATACCAGAGAATACTGTGACCGGGTGGTCAGCATATTGTGAACGATTATTTACGCCTACATCATCACGTAAGTTGTCAAAAAGCACACCATGGATTGGGTTATGTTTCTCACGGTGTTACCATTCTGTTGGTTATATGTATAAAAACAGGTACACCTACTCATGCCACATTCCTACGATTATGACGTTATAGTGATTGGTTCAGGCCCCGGCGGCGAAGGCGCTGCAATGGGCCTGGTTAAGCAAGGCCTTCGGGTAGCGGTGCTGGAGCGCTACCATAATGTTGGCGGCGGTTGCACCCACTGGGGCACCATTCCCTCCAAAGCATTACGCCACGCCGTTAGCCGTATCATCGAATTTAACCAAAATCCTCTCTACAGCGACCATACTCACCTCCTGCGTTCCTCATTTGCCGATATTCTTAACCATGCCGATAGCGTGATTAATCAGCAAACCCGGATGCGCCAGGGGTTTTACGAGCGTAACCATTGCGAAATTTTGCAAGGCAATGCCACCTTTATCGATACCAATACCCTGGCGCTCGAATGCCACGATGGAACGATTGAAAAGCTAACCGCAGAGAAGTTCGTTATTGCCTGTGGTTCTCGTCCTTACCATCCAACCGATGTTGATTTTAGCCACCCGCGCATTTACGACAGCGACTCGATTCTGGATATGCACCATGAACCACGCCACGTCATTATCTATGGCGCAGGGGTAATTGGTTGCGAATACGCTTCTATCTTCCGTGGAATGGACGTTAAGGTCGATTTGATAAATACCCGCGATCGCCTGCTGGCATTCCTCGACCAGGAGATGTCAGACTCCCTTTCTTATCACTTCTGGAATAGCGGCGTAGTCATTCGCCACAACGAAGAGTACGAGCATATCGAAGGCCTGGAAGACGGGGTCATCATGCACCTGAAATCCGGTAAGAAGGTGAAAGCAGACTGCCTGCTGTTCGCCAATGGTCGTACCGGTAACACCGATAGCCTTGCCTTAGAGAATATCGGGCTGGAGACCGACAGCCGTGGCCAGCTGAAGGTGAATAGCATGTACCAGACGGCGCTACCGAATATCTGGGCAGTAGGCGACGTTATCGGCTATCCAAGCCTGGCGTCCGCAGCTTACGACCAGGGGCGTATTGCCGCTCAGGCCATGGTAAGCGGCGCTGCTACCGCACATCTGGTGGAAGATATTCCGACCGGGATTTACACCATTCCTGAGATAAGTTCTGTCGGCAAAACCGAGCAGCAGCTTACGGCGATGAAAGTGCCATACGAGGTGGGACGCGCGCAGTTCAAACATCTGGCCCGTGCGCAAATTGTCGGAATGAGCGTAGGATCTCTTAAGATTTTGTTTCATCGTGAAACCAAAGAGATTCTTGGCATTCACTGCTTTGGCGAGCGCGCTGCCGAAATTATTCATATCGGCCAGGCGATTATGGAGCAAAAAGGTGGTGGTAATACTATCGAGTACTTCGTTAACACCACCTTTAACTACCCGACAATGGCCGAAGCCTATCGGGTAGCGGCGCTGAACGGCTTAAACCGCCTGTTTTAGCGAGCCTGAGAAATGGCCGGACATCTGCTTATGGATAACTTCGGCCAGTTGCTCATAACGCCCGCGCAGCGGTGAACCAGGGCGATAAACCAGACCAACAGTACGGCGCGGCTCTGGTTTATGGCATGGCAGATAAATCACGCCATCACGTTTGCGCTCCGCAGGCACAGCCAGCGCTGGCAGCAGGGTAATACCGCTGCCAGCGGCTACCATGTTACGCAGGGTTTCAAGACTGGTTGCCCGGAAATGCGTATCCTCATCAGCCCCAGCTTCAAAACAGAAACCCAGAGCCTGGTCGCGCAGGCAGTGCCCGTCTTCCAGCATTAGCAGCTTCTCACCGGCCAGTTCCGACATCAGCACGCTTTCACGATTCGCCCACGGGTGATTTTCATAAATAGCCAACACCATTGGTTCATCGAAAAGCGGAATTTCAATAAAGCTTTCGCTTTCTTTGACCAGCGCGAGGATTGCGCAGTCGAGTTTGCCGTTATCCAGCTGGGCCAGCAGTTGATGCGTCTGCGCTTCATGCAGATACATTTCCAGGCGTGGAAACTCCTGGTGCAGCATCGGGATAATATGAGGCAGCAAATATGGCCCGACGGTCGGAATAAGACCAATGTGCAGCGGCCCGGACATGGCTTCACCCTGTTGGCTTGCCATCTCTCGTAATACTTTTACTTCACGAAGCACCGTACGCGCCTGGTCAACCAGCAGCAGACCGGCTTGAGTAAACAATACCTTGCGACTGGTACGCTCCAGCAACATGACGCCCAGTTCATCTTCCAGCTTACGAATCTGGCCGCTCAAAGTTGGCTGGCTGACATGGCATGAATCGGCGGCCCGCCGAAAGTGCCGGTGTTCAGCTAACGCAACTAAGTATTCAAGATCACGAATGTTCATGGTTATCCTCCAACGCCACGATAGCCCATGGCGATAGATAGCATAGCAACCAACGATTATCCCTATCAAGTGCCGTGGCACATAATAGTCCCCAACAACTAAGGTCGAACCTGTAAAGCCCATGGTCGCCCGAGTTAATAAGTATCTCTCTGATGCAAAAGATAAAAATGCCAACGTGAACATTTGCGGGCCCTGTGCCCGCATTTTTTTATTCCCGTTTCTATACGGTCAGATATAAAAAAACCCGGCTAAAGCCGGGTTTTTATGAAAGTCTAATTTACGCCAGACGATTCAATGCTTCATCAATAGCTTGTGCGACCTGATCCGGAGCGACACCGCCCTTTGCCGAGCGCTTGTCCAGACAAGAGTCTAAGGACAGTACCGGATAAACATCCGACTCAATCACCGGACTAAACCGCTGCAGGCAATCCAGCGTTAATGCTTCCAGCGCCTTACCTTGATTTATGGCCTCAACGACAGCTTCACCAACTATATGGTGGGCTTCACGGAAAGGAATGCCTTTCGCAACCAGATAGTCTGCCAGTTCAGTAGCGTTGGCATACCCCTGTTGAGCGGCCTCTACGCAGCGCTCACGGCGGATTTGAATGCCATCCAGCACCAGCGCCGCCATATGCAGGCAATCCAGCCAGCTATCCAGAGCGTCAAACAACCCTTCTTTGTCTTCCTGCATGTCCTTGTTATAGGCCAGCGGCAATCCTTTGAGAGTCATCATCATTCCGGTTAGCGCACCCTGAACGCGGCCACACTTGCCGCGAATCAGTTCCAGCGCATCCGGGTTCTTTTTCTGCGGCATCAGCGAAGAGCCAGAAGTTACTTTGTCTGATAGCTCAACAAAGCCCGCCTCCCCCGAGTTAAAGAAAATGAGGTCTTCGGCGAAGCGTGATAAATGCACCATGCTAATCGCTGCATTGCTCAGCAGCTCAAGTACATGATCGCGGTCAGAAACGCTATCCAGGCTATTACGGGTAGCGCTGGCAAAGCCAAGCCAGCCCGCCAGCTGTTCACGATCGATAGGGTAAGCTGTCCCCGCCAGCGCACCGCTGCCCAGCGGGCTAACGTCCATACGCTTAAGTGCATCGGCCAGGCGGCTTTCATCTCGAGCCAGCATCTCTACATAAGCCAGGCACCAGTGGGCAAAAGTGACCGGCTGGGCGCGCTGCAAATGTGTGTAGCCTGGCATTACCGCATCCTGATTATTCTGTGCGGTTACTACGAGCGCGTGCTGTAACTGCCGCACTGCCGCCAGCAGTTCACCAACCTGCTCCTTGCACCACAATTTCAGATCGGTCGCGACCTGATCATTACGGCTACGCCCGGTATGCAGTTTTTTACCCAGCGCACCAACTTTGTCGATAAGCTTGCCTTCAACCCAGCTATGGATATCCTCGGCATCGCTTTGCAAAATCTGCTGCGGGTTTTCCCGCACTTCTTCCAACAGCACGTTAAGCGCCTGCTCCAGCTGCTGCTGCTCGTTGGAAGTTAATACTCCAACCGTCACCAGCGCTTTGGACCAGGCGACTGAACCCACAATGTCCTGCTCGGCCAGACGATAATCGAAACGCAGTGAATCATTGAACTGTTTAAACCGCCGATCGGCTGCCTGACTGAACCGCCCGCCCCAAAGTGCCATAACTATGCTCCGTTTTTTTTAATACATAAAACCTCTGTCAGCGCCTGATTTTTGCGCTGACAGGGGCAGTCGCCTGATTTACTTTTTCTGCTCGTTCAGTGCACGAATCCGCGAAGAGAGTGAGAACAGGCGAATGAAGCCACCCGCGTGGCTGTGGTCATAAACTTCATCTTCGCCGAAAGTAGCAAACTCTTCGTTATAGAGGCTGTTTGGCGATTTTTTCTGTACTGCCGTTACCTGGCCTTTGTATAGCTCAATCACAACTTCACCGTTCACTTCGTGAGCCAGCGACTCAGCAGCGGCCTGAAGAGACTGACGCAGCGGCGCAAACCAGCGGCCGTCATAAACCACATAAGACATTTCCAGGCCCAGCTGCTCGCGCCATTTGAAGCTATCGCGGTCCAGAACCAGCTGCTCAACGCCACGCAGCGCTGCCATCATGATGGTGCCCCCTGGGGTTTCATAACAGCCGCGGGATTTAATACCCACCAGACGGTTTTCAACGATATCGATACGACCGACGCCGTGTTTAGCCCCAATCTCATTCAGGGTAACCAGGCACTGATATGGCGACATGGCTTTTCCGTTAACGGCGACGACATTGCCGTGCTCAACGGTAACCGTCAGTTTTTCCGGAGTATCTGGCGCTTCACGCGGATCGACAGTCCAAACCCAGCAGTCACTGTTAGGCGCATTCCACGGGCTTTCCAGCACACCGCCTTCGGTAGAGATATGCCATGCGTTCTCATCACGGCTGTAGATTTTTTCAAGCGTGGCCGTAGTTGGGATATCACGCTCTTTCAGATAAGCGAGCAGCGCTTCACGGGAACGCAGATCCCACTCACGCCATGGCGCAATAACTTTCAGGTCTGGTGCAAGGGCCGCCCATGCAGATTCAAAACGTACCTGGTCGTTACCTTTACCGGTAGCGCCATGGCACAGTGCGTCAGCACCGACTTCACGAGCAACATCAACCAGCGCTTTAGCAATCAGCGGACGCGCCATAGAAGTACCCAGCAGATAGCTGCCTTCGTACAGTGCGCCGGTCTGCAGCACCGGATAGACATAATCACGGATAAACTCTTCGCGCAGATCGACCACATGGCAGGCAACCGCCCCAGATCGCAGCGCTTTCTGCTCCACGCCTTTAAGATCGTCACGATCCTGGCCAATATCCACCACGCAGGCCACTACTTCGCAACCAACATAGTTTTCTTTCAACCATGGAATGATGGCGGAGGTATCCAGGCCACCGGAATAGGCGAGAACTACTTTATTTATGCCGTGATTTTGCATTGTCATTTCCTTCAGGGATGCGTCTTTCTAAGTTATGCCAGGATGCGGGTGCCAATAGCCACGCCATTAAATAGCTGTGGCAACTGCTCCGCGTGACGCCACGAGGCGATATCCACCGGGCGTCCAAGGGTTCGGGCGGCGTCCAGGGCCGCGTTAACTTTAACCACCATGCCATCAGTGATGATGCCCTGCACAATCAGGGCCTGAGCTTTATCAGCCGTCAGTTCGGCAATGCGCTGGCCTTTGCCATCAAGAATGCCGCTTACGTCAGATAACATAATGAGGTCTGCTCCCAGGGTCGCTGCCAGCGCCGTCGCAGCCTGGTCGGCGTTTACATTCATCAGCTCACCGGTTGCGGTAATGCCAATTGAGCTCACCACCGGCATAAAACCAGCATCAAGCAGAGTATTAATAAGCCGGGCGTCGCCAGGTGTTGCCTGGCCAACGTGACCAAGCTCTGGATCCAGCTGAGTCACTTGCACACTCTGGCCATCGCCGAGGCACAGCCCTACCGCCTGAATCTGATGTCTCTGGGCCCACGAGAGCAGCGTTTTATTCGCGGAGCCCGCCAAAGCGCCGGTAATAATGTCTATCTGATCGGCCGGAGTAACCCGCAGTCCTTGCTTCTTAACCACCGGTAGCGCCAGTTTTTTCATCAGCTCATCAACCACGCAGCCACCACCGTGAACGATAACCAGCGGTCGTTGGCGTGTGGCCCGATAGGCCACCAGCGCGCCAAACAGACGCTCCAGCGCTTCTTCGCTATCCAGTAAAACGCCGCCCAACTTAATAATTAATGGATTCATGGTGCTACCTGATTGTCTGTTAGATAAGAGCCTGGGTTTCAGCAAATCCGAAACGGATATTCATGCACTGTATTGCCTGTGCCGCTGCGCCTTTAAGCAAATTGTCTTCCGTCGCTACCACGATGAGGTGGTTATCCTGCACTGCAAAGCCAATATCGCAGAACGGCAGGCCTACAACATTTTTCAGGGCCGGCAGCCCCTGCTGATAGAGCCTAACCAGCGGCTTATCGCCATATGCGTCCTGGAAGCACTGGGCAATCTGGTCACGACTAACGCCAGAACGCAGGCGGCAGGTAATGGTCTCCAGAATCCCGCGCGCGAAATTCCCCAGGTGAGGAGTGAAAATGACTTCGGCTCCCAGGTGCGCGGCAATTTCCGGCTGATGACGGTGGGTAAACACGCCATACGGCTGGAGACTCACCTCGCAAAAACTGTTGGATAACGCGGCTTTACGGCCCGCTCCGCTAACCCCGCTGGTTGCATTAATCACTGGCCACTGGGCCAGGTCTAGCAGACCGCCGTCAATAAGCGGCTTAAGGGCAAGCTGCGCCGCCGTTGGATAGCAGCCAGGGACTGCGATTAAACGGGCGTTATGCAACGCATCGTTTTGCCACTCAGCCAGACCATAGACGGCCTCGGCCAGCAGATCCACGTGCTGATGAGTAAAGCCATAAAACTTTTCATAAAATGACGGCTTATTGACGCGATATGCCCCGGAAAGATCAAACACAACACAATTTGCGCTAAGAAATTGCGGCGCTAAATCGTGACTGACTTCATGGGCCGTCGCCAAAAAAACCACATCCACATCAGCTGCCATTGCTTGCACATCAGTCAGCGGCTGGAGCGGTAAATCCACTACGCCTTTCAGCTGTGGATGAAGGTCAGAGATTAATTTTCCAGCATCTGTGCTTTGCGCAGAGACGGCTAAAGCGGTTATGTTCATATGAGGATGGCGATGGACATAAGCCGCAAGTTCCGCGCCGGTATATCCGCTGGCGCCTACAATCAGGGTATTTAACATCGGGCTGTAACCTTTATTACCGTCTTATCGTCTACTCTGCATCGGGCTTCGGACATTGCCGTTACCGACCTTTTTGGATCTGGCTGGTTTTCCGCCACCCCTTCCGGTTGCACTTCAGCTAGAAATGTATTTTTATTCAGTTTTAATGCATGATTATCTATACTATTTGAACCAGAGGCCTGTCAACAGTGAAGATGAAATTACCGCCATTTATCGAGCTTTACCGGGCGTTGATCGCCACGCCATCCATCAGCGCTACCGATAGCGCACTCGATCAGAGCAATGCTTCTTTAATCAATCTGCTTGCTGGCTGGTTTAGCGACTTAGGCTTTCAGGTTGAGGTGCAACCTGTCCCCCATACGCGCGACAAATACAATTTGCTGGCACGTACCGGAACCGGTAGCGGAGGGCTTCTGCTGGCCGGACATACCGATACCGTCCCGTTTGACGACGGGCGCTGGACCCGCGACCCCTTCACGCTGACCGAGCATGACAACAAGCTATACGGCCTGGGTACGGCTGATATGAAAGGGTTCTTTGCGTTTATTCTTGATACGCTGCGGGATGTAGACCTGAGTAAACTGACCAAACCGCTCTATATTCTGGCAACCGCTGATGAAGAAACGACAATGGCCGGCGCCCGTTACTTTGCCGCCACTGCCGATATTCGCCCGGACTGCGCCATCATCGGCGAACCAACGTCGCTGGAGCCGGTTCGCGCCCATAAAGGGCATATGTCCGATGTGGTAAGAATCATGGGGCAGTCCGGCCACTCTAGCGATCCTGACCGCGGCGTTAATGCCATCGAGCTTATGCATTCGGCCATTGGTCATATTATGGAATTACGCGATAACTTTAAGGCCCGGTTCCATCATGACGCATTCACTATCCCCTGGCCGACGCTGAATCTGGGCCATATCCATGGAGGCGATGCGCCAAACCGTATTTGCGCCTGCTGTGAGTTACATATGGATATCCGCCCGCTACCGGGCATGACGTTGAGCGACCTAAGTGGAATGCTTAACGATGCTCTGGCCCCGGTTAGCGAACGCTGGCCTGGTCGGCTGACGGTTAGTGAACTTCATCCCCCCATTCCTGGCTATGAATGCGCACCGGACCACCGTCTGGTGCAGGTGGTCGAAGAATTGCTGGGCCGGGAGTCGAGCGTGGTGAACTATTGCACCGAAGCGCCTTTCATCCAAAGCGTCTGCCCTACCCTGGTGCTTGGACCGGGCTCTATCAATCAGGCCCACCAGCCGGATGAATTCCTGGAAACAAAATTCATCAAACCCACCAATGAATTACTGGGTCAGGTTATTCGCCATTTTTGTGCCAGCTAAGGCAGTCTCTCCCGGGCGACAGTGCTGTCGCCCGATAAAATAATAAGCAAATCTAATAAACCAGGATCTTCGTTTAATTTAGTGAATTGCTGCCGGTTAAGCGTTTGCTGAACCGATTTCGCGACCATTTGACGAATTCCAATTCACATGGCTTTATAAAGGACGGGAGCGCGTTTACGCGGACTTAACGGGACGTTTTAGCGTGTGCTATTTCGCATCAGCGAATGAAATTTAGATAGGGTGTCTGGGGTCATATGAACGAACAATATTCCGCATTGCGAAGTAACGTCAGTATGCTCGGCAAGTTGCTCGGGGATACCATCAAGGGGGCGTTGGGAGAAAACATCCTCGATCGAGTAGAAACTATCCGTAAACTTTCAAAATCCTCTCGATCTGGTAATGAGGCCAGCCGTCAGGAATTGCTTACCACCTTACAAAATCTCTCTAATGATGAGCTGCTGCCCGTTGCCCGCGCTTTTAGCCAGTTTCTCAATCTGGCCAACACCGCTGAGCAATACCACAGCATTTCGGCCAAAGGTGAAGCTGCCAGCAATCCGGAAGTTATCGCCCGCACGCTGCGTAAGCTGAAAGAGCAACCAAACCTCAGCACAGCCGATATCCACAAAACACTGGAGTCGCTCTCTCTTGAGCTGGTGCTGACCGCACACCCAACAGAAATTACCCGCCGCACGCTTATTCATAAAATGGTTGAGGTAAACAACTGCCTGCGCCAGTTGGATAACAAAGACCTGGCGGACTATGAGCGTAACCAAATATCCCGCCGCCTGCGCCAGCTTATTTCCCAGTCGTGGTATACCGATGAAATCCGCAAAAACCGCCCATCACCAGTCGATGAAGCTAAGTGGGGCTTTGCGGTAGTGGAGAACAGCCTGTGGGAAGGCGTGCCAAATTTCCTGCGCGAACTGAACGAACAGCTGGTCGCCGAGCTGGATTATCAACTCCCAGTCGACTTTGTGCCGGTACGCTTCACCTCCTGGATGGGCGGTGACCGCGATGGCAACCCGAACGTTACGGCTGATATTACTCGCCACGTTATGCTGTTAAGCCGCTGGAAAGCGACCGATCTGTTCCTTAATGATATTCAGGTGCTGATCTCCGAGCTGTCGATGGTGGCCGCCACCGATGAGCTGCGCCAGTTAGCCGGTGGTGACGATGAGCAGGAGCCCTATCGCGCCATCCTTAAACGCCTGCGCAGCCGGTTAACCGTGACCCAAAGCTGGCTTGAAGCCCGTCTTAAAGGTGAACGCCAGCCTAAACCTCAGGGGCTGATAACCCATAATCAGGATTTATGGGAACCGCTTTATGCCTGTTATACCTCCCTGCAAGCCTGCGGTATGGGCATTATCGCCAACGGCGAGCTGCTGGATACCTTACGTCGCGTTAAAGCCTTCGGTGTGCCGCTAGTACGTATCGATATTCGTCAGGAAAGTACCCGCCATTCATCAGCTATTGCCGAAATAACCCGCTACCTGGGTTTGGGAGATTATGAAAGCTGGTCAGAAGCGGACAAACAGGCATTCCTGATCCGTGAGCTCAACTCCAAACGCCCTCTGCTGCCGCGCCAGTGGGAGCCAAGCGAGGAGACTCGTGAGGTGCTTGATACCTGTCTGGCCATCGCCGAAGCCCCGCAGGGTTCCGTCGCCGCCTACGTTATCTCGATGGCGAAAACGCCATCCGATGTACTAGCGGTACACCTGCTGCTCAAAGAAGCTGGGGTTGGTTTCGCGCTTCCGGTCGCACCGCTGTTTGAAACTCTTGATGACCTGAATAATGCCAATGACGTCATGAGCCAGTTGCTCAGTATCGACTGGTATCGCGGATTTATTCAGGGCAAGCAAATGGTCATGATTGGCTATTCCGACTCAGCTAAAGATGCCGGTGCCATCGCGGCTTCCTGGGCACAATATCAGGCACAGGATGCACTGATTAAAACCTGCGAGAAGGCCGGTATTGAGCTGACGCTGTTCCATGGCCGCGGTGGTTCAGTTGGCCGCGGTGGCGCTCCGGCCCACGCCGCACTGCTTTCTCAGCCTCCGGGCAGTCTTAAGGGCGGACTGCGCGTCACCGAACAGGGTGAGATGATCCGCTTTAAGTACGGCTTGCCGGAAGTCACTATCAGCAGCCTGGCGCTCTACACCGGGGCAATTCTGGAGGCCAACCTGCTGCCGCCACCGGAACCGAAAGCCGAATGGTGTCAGATTATGGATGAGCTGTCAGACATCTCCTGCAATATGTATCGTGGCTATGTGCGTGAAAATCCGGATTTTGTACCTTATTTCCGCTCGGCAACGCCTGAACAGGAACTAGGTAAACTGCCGCTTGGCTCACGTCCGGCGAAACGTCGCCCGACAGGCGGTGTTGAATCACTACGCGCTATCCCATGGATATTTGCCTGGACGCAAAACCGTCTGATGCTTCCTGCCTGGCTGGGTGCCGGAGCCGCACTGCAAAAAGTGGTTGATGATGGTAAGCAAGAGAAGCTGGAAAGTATGTGCCGCGACTGGCCATTCTTCTCGACCCGTCTGGGCATGCTGGAGATGGTTTTCGCTAAAGCCGACCTGTGGCTGGCCGAATATTACGACCAGCGTTTGGTGGCTAAGGAACTGTGGCCGCTCGGCCAGGAATTACGTCAGCAATTGGAGTCAGATATCCGTATCATTTTGACTATCTCTAATGATGCCCATCTGATGGCCGATCTGCCGTGGATTGCCGAGTCCATTATGTTGCGTAATATCTACACCGATCCGCTGAACGTATTACAAGCTGAATTGTTGCACCGCTCTCGTCGCGCCGAAGAGGCAGGCAAAGAGCCGGACCCTCAGGTTGAACAGGCGCTAATGGTAACGATTGCCGGCATCGCCGCCGGGATGCGTAATACCGGTTAAAGGAACCTCTCCCCTAAGCTGCATTCTGCGGCTTAGGGGATTCATCATACTTAATTATTTAATATTCAACTATTTTTTGCCCATTTTCCCGCCAGAATTTCCCGCCATTTACTCAACTCATCAATGCTTAACGGTAATTAAAGTTAACAATATGACAAAGATCGCAAAACCCAAATATATGGGGGTAAGGGGATTCTCAGGCCTCCGATGTTACCGGTATCATCCATGGTGTTACATAAGCAACCCGATTGCCGAATGGAAAAAGGTCCCATAAAGGGAAGGAATACCAAAGGGCTGCGTAGTAACGATTTGTCAGCCAAACTTTTATGGTCTGGTGTTGCTGATTACTCTCTCAAGATGGAATAACTATGCCCTTAGTCATCGTTGCTGCAGGCGTACTCCTGCTACTGCTCCTGATGATCCGTTTTAAAATTAACGGATTTATCGCCTTAATCCTGGTGGCTTTGGCCGTTGGTGTACTGCAAGGTATGCCGGTCAACGCAGTCATCACTTCTATTAAAAACGGCGTCGGCGGTACCCTCGGCGGCCTGGCTCTGATCATGGGCTTCGGCGCGATGCTGGGTAAAATGCTGGCTGACAGCGGCGGCGCACAGCGTATCGCCACTACCCTGATTAATCGCTTTGGTAAGAAACACATTCAGTGGGCAGTCGTTCTGACCGGTTTCACCGTTGGTTTCGCACTGTTCTATGAAGTAGGTTTTGTACTGATGCTGCCGCTGGTATTTACCATCGCTGCATCGGCACGTATCCCGCTGCTGTACGTTGGTGTGCCAATGGCTGCGGCACTCTCCGTAACGCACGGCTTCCTGCCTCCGCATCCGGGCCCAACCGCTATCGCTACGATTTTCCATGCCGATATGGGTAAAACCCTGCTGTATGGCACCATCCTGGCTATCCCGACCGTAATTCTGGCCGGCCCGGTATTTGCCCGCTGCCTGAAAGGTATCGACAAGCCGATTCCAGAAGGTCTGCATAACTCTAAGACCTTCACCGAAGAAGAAATGCCAAGCTTTGGCGTCAGCGTCTGGACCGCTCTGGTACCAGTAGTTCTGATGGCTGCCCGCGCAATTTCTGAGATGGTGCTGCCTAAAGGCCACGCGCTGCTGGCTTATGCCGAATTCTTCGGCGACCCGGTAATGGCAACCCTGATTGCGGTACTGATTGCAGTATTTACTTTTGGTCTGAATCGCGGTCGTTCCATGGACGACATCAACGAAACCCTGACCTCTTCAATTAAAATCATCGCGATGATGCTGCTCATCATCGGCGGCGGCGGTGCCTTCAAACAGGTTCTGGTCGACAGCGGCGTTGATAAATACATTGCCTCCATGATGCAGGGCTCCACCGTATCTCCACTGCTGATGGCATGGTCTATCGCTGCAGTACTGCGTATCGCACTGGGTTCTGCAACCGTTGCAGCTATCACCGCAGGTGGTATCGCGGCTCCGCTTATCGCCACCACCGGCGTTAGCCCTGAGCTGATGGTTATCGCAGTAGGTTCCGGTAGCGTTATCTTCTCCCACGTGAACGATCCAGGCTTCTGGCTGTTCAAAGAGTATTTCAACCTGACTATCGGCGAGACCATCAAATCCTGGTCGATGCTGGAAACCATCATCTCTGTATGTGGTCTGGTAGGCTGTCTGCTGCTGGGAATGGTGATTTAAGATTTAACGCCTTAATACCTTAAATAAAAAAGCCTGAGTGCAAATGCCTCAGGCTTTTTTTATGACCGCGTAATTAGACCGCTGGACGGACACCCAGGGTGTGGCAGATGGCATAGCTCATTTCGGCGCGGTTCAGAGTGTAAAAGTGGAAGTCTTTCACCCCTTCCCGGCTCAGGATTTTCACCATATCCATCGCAATATTTGCACCGACCAGTTTGCGGGTTTCCGGATCGTTATCCAGCCCTTCAAACTGCGCATCCATCCACTTCGGCACACGCACATTAGTTAGCGTGGCAAACCGCTTAAGCTGCTGATAGTTACTTACTGGCAGGATCCCGGGGACAATTTCTACATCAATACCGGTCGCTACGCAGCGGTCGCGAAACCGCAGATAACTTTCAACATCAAAGAAAAACTGAGTGATTGCGCGACTGGCTCCCGCATCTACCTTCTTTTTAAGGTTAATAAGATCAGCCTGAGCGCTGCGCGCTTCCGGATGAACCTCCGGGTAAGCAGCAACTGAGATATCAAAGTCAGCGACTTCGCGCAGCAGACCAACCAGATCGGCGGCATACATATCCGGTTTTCCACTGCCCGCAGGGAAATCCCCGCGCAGAGCCACGATATGGCGGATACCGTTTTCCCAATAGTCTCGGGCAATAGTGCGCAGCTCATCGCGGGTCGCATCAATACACGTCAGGTGCGGTGCGGCCTCAAGGCCAGTACGTTCTTTAATACCTTTGATAATGCTGTGGGTACGATCGCGCTCCCCAGAGTTCGCACCATAAGTTACAGAAACAAACTTTGGTTTCAGGCTGCTTAGCCGATCAATGGAGCTCCAGAGCGTTTGCTCCATTTCTTCGGTACGAGGTGGGAAGAACTCGAATGAGACATTAATTTGCCCTTGTACTTCAGCAAGACTTTGATTCAGGGCTTCGCGCTGATTGGCGTGAAAAAAGCTCATACCTTACCTCACCTTCATATCGTTATTGTGTTGTGCTTGTTGTTTTCGACTTCTGTACGTTTAGACGTCTAGATGTAAAAATGAAGGAAAAGTGAAGCAGCGTCAACTAAAAAATAGACAGATGAAGTGAGTAGTTTTCAGGCTAATTGAATTTTTTTCATTCAGCTAGTGAATATGAATTCCAAATACTAAAAAGCCCTCATAAAGAGGGCTTTTAACTTATTACAGCAGCTGTGCCAGGCGGTTAATATCAGACTGAATCGCCCCCGCTGTGACATCTCGCCCGGCTCCCGGCCCGCGTATCACCAGCGGATTATCGCGATACCAGCGACTCTCAATGGCAAACACGTTATCGCATGGCAACAGTGCCGCTAGTGGATGCTCCAGGCGCACCGCCTCCACCCCAACCCTGGCCTTACCGTTTGCATCAAAGCGCGCCACATAGCGCAGAACCAACCCCAGTTCCTGAGCTGCTTCCAGTCGCTGCACCATCTGCTCGTTAAGTTCATCGCCATTCTCAAAAAAGTGGTCGATAGAACCATTTTCGCATTCGGTAGGTACCAGTGACTCAACCCGCACCTGATCCGGTTCAATATCGTAACCGGCTTCACGGGCCAGAATCACCAGCTTGCGCATAACATCTTTACCTGACAAATCGACCCGCGGATCTGGCTCCGTTAGTCCCTGTTGCCAGGCCTGGTCTACCAGCTCAGTAAACGGCACCGAACCATCAAACTGCAGGAACAGCCACGACAAAGTGCCGGAGAAAATACCGCTCAGCGACAGGATCGTATCCCCGGCGTCACGCAGATCGCGCACCGTATGATTAACCGGCAGCCCGGCACCTACGGTCGCGTTATACAGCCAGTGGCGGCCTGTTTTAGAGAATGCATCGCGAATCTGGCGATATTTATTGCTGTTGCTGGCCCCGGCCAGTTTATTAGCGCTAATCACATGGAAGCCGTAGCTGGCAAAATCCAGATATTGGTCAGCCAGCTGTTCGCTGGCGGTAACATCCAGCACCACTAAATCATCATAAGGATGGGCGCGCATCCACAGGAATAGCGACTCTTCATCCAGCTCAGTGGCCTCGTCATTAAAGAACGCCAGTGCCCGGCTGGCATCCAGCCCTTCATAATTCAGCAGGCTGCGCTGGCTATCAACCACACCGGCCAGCACGAACTCAAAACCAGTACGCGCCGACAGCGTTCCCTGCTCACGAGCGAACAGTTCCAGCCAGCGCGAACCAATATTGCCTTTACCAAACAGCACCAAACCGATGCGCTTTTCTGCCCGGAATAATGACTGATGAAGCCCCTGAATCAGGCTTTCGGTTGGGCCAACACGCAGCACTGCCACCAGGCTGATGCCATCGTCTGACTGCCAGACAAATTCAACCGGCTGATCTTTCAGCTGCTGCCAGAAGCGATGGCTATGTAGCGGATTGCGGCATACGCCCGCCCCTACCATTGCCACCAATGCCAGCCCTTCACGCAGCCGTAATTCACCCGGCAGACCGGCATCCTGCAAAATCTGCAGCGCGTTATTCACCACTTCGGAGGTGTAGCACAGCTGCAACATGCGGCGGTCCGGATGAGAACCGATTGCCAATGGACGAATCTGGGCGCGCTTTAATAACTGCTCGATATCCTGCTGAACCTGACGGAAATTACGTTCAGATGACACCTGAATCTCTATCAGGCACACATCATCATGGCTGGTAACGATACGAGCACCGGTACCCGATGCCAGAACGCGTTCAATGCGAGTTGAGCCTTGCTCCGGGTTGTAGCTGCAACGCAGCTGCAAATCAATATCACTGCCGGAAACCGGTTGCAGCGTACGGGCATGTAACACGGGTGCAGCCAGACGCGCCAGTTCGCTGGCCTCATCCAGGCGTAATAAAGGCAGCAGACAGGCATCTTTTACTTTACGCGGGTCGGCGCTGTATACGCCCGCCACATCGCTCCAGATGGTGACTTTATCTACGCCCGCCAGTGAGCCAATCTGCGTTGCCGAATAGTCAGAACCATTGCGCCCCAGCAGCACAGTTTCGCCGCTGGCATTGCGCGAGATAAAGCCGGTCACTACCAGGCGTTTTTGCGGATGCTGAGCCAGCAACTCCTGCAATAATGGCCAGGAAAGACCTTCATCAACCTGCGGTTGTGCCGAGCGCTCAGCGCGCAGAAAATCACGGGCATCAAGCCAGGCGGCTTCCATTCCCTGAATGTTTAATACGGCTGACATCAGGCGCGCAGACCAGATCTCCCCATGGCCAACCACTTCAGCATAAACCACATCATCAACCACGCCATCGAGGAGCCCGGCCAGACGTTCCAGGTCACGGGTGAAAGCAGCAATCAGAGTCTGAGCCTGCTCCTCCGGCAGCAGTCCGGAAATCAGCTCACCGTGGTAACGCCGCAATGCCTGCTGCACCTGATGTGCTGCCAGCCTGTCGTGCTGGCTAAGACGCAGCCAGCTAATCAACTGGTTGGTAGTGCTGCCCGCAGCCGAAACCACCATCATATCTCCCGGGCGGGAGTAGTTGGCCATAATCCCGGCGACCCGCAGATAACACTTCACATCTGCCAGGCTACTGCCACCAAATTTATGCAGTTGACGGGCCGATGCCCCTGCAGGCGTTATCACACTCATGTTTACCCCTTGGCTGCGAACTGGAACGCCTGCTCCAGATCGGCAATTAAATCATTACTATCTTCAATGCCAGTGGAGATCCTCAACAAAGCATCGGAAATCCCGGCTGCGGCACGCGCCTCTGGCGCCATGCCGGCATGCGTCATTGTTGCCGCATGCGAAATTAAACTTTCAACGCCACCCAGAGATTCTGCGAGCGTAAACAGCGTAAGCTGACTCAGGAAGCGGCGCATCGCAGCTTCTCCGCCTGCCAGTTCAAAACTGAGCATGGCACCAAAGCCTTTTTGCTGGCGAGCGGCTATCTCATGCCCCGCATTATCCGGCAAGGATGGATGATAAAGCCGTTGAACCTGCGGATGCCCGTGTAAATAATCCACAATCGCCTGCGCATTGCGCTGTGCGACATCCATACGTGGCCCCAATGTCCTTAAACCACGCAGCAGCAGATAGCTATCGAAGGCCCCACCGGTAACGCCAATATTGTTAGCCCACCATGCCAGTTCGGTAACGGCCTCTTCCTCTTTAGCAATAACTACCCCAGCCACCACATCAGAATGGCCGTTAAGATATTTAGTGCAGGAGTGAAGAACGAGATCGGCCCCCAACGCCAGCGGATTTTGTAGCGCCGGGCTTAAGAAGGTGTTATCAACCACGCTAATAGCACCGGCATCGCGAGTCAGGCGACAGATTTTCTCAATATCCACCACCCGTAACAATGGATTACTTGGACTTTCTATCAGTACCAGACGTGGCTTTTGTGCCAATGCCTGGGCCAGTGCCACCTCATCCCCTTGATCGACAAACAAAACACGGTAGCAACCGCGCTTCGCCAGGCTGTCAAATAAACGGTAACTGCCACCGTAGCAATCATGCGGGGCAACCAGTAAATCACCGGGTTTAAGGTATACCGTTGTCACCAGGTGGATAGCCGACATACCGGTATTGGTCAGAACCGCGCCAGCGCCTCCTTCCAGCTCAGCCAGCGCCCGCTGCACCACATCCCGGGTTGGGTTACCGCGGCGTGAATAGTCGTGAGCACGAGGTTCATTAAAACCGGTAAAATTATAAGTGCTGGAAAGATGAATGGGAGGAACCACACATCCATACTGTTCATCGTTATTCAAACCGCTGCGCACGGCAATTGTGGCTAATTTCCGGGACATGGCGTTTCCTGTGCAGGCTATTGGATAAAAGTCAGACACAGATTAACCAGCGTCACAATAGACGTCAATACATCTGGACATCTAAACTTCTTTGCGTATAGATTGAGCATGCGCGCATTAGCCGTTAAAATTACCGGGTTTAATGTAGTAACGCATCTTCTTGATTCAGGAACACGCTAAACTACATCCAATAATTTTTCTGCTGGTCTGGGTGACTACCCGGCGGGCAACTAACATGTTGAGAGGACAAAAGGCTTCTATGGCTGAATGGAACGGCGAATATATCAGCCCTTACGCTGAGCACGGTAAGAAGAGTGAACAAGTAAAAAAAATCACGGTGTCCATTCCTCTGAAAGTGTTGAAAATCCTCACCGATGAGCGCACACGCCGTCAGGTAAACAACCTGCGCCACGCCACCAATAGTGAGCTGCTGTGTGAAGCATTTTTGCATGCATTTACCGGACAACCTCTGCCGAACGATGCCGATCTGCGTAAAGAGCGCAGTGATGAAATTCCGGAAGCGGCGAAGGTTATTATGCGCGAGCTGGGTATCGACCCGGATACCTGGGAGTATTAAGGCAGGCTACCCGTCACAAGGCGGGTATCAAAAACGACGAATGACAGATACAAGAAAGGCGCCCTGAGGCGCCTTTCTCTTTCCAGATAGCGAAATTATTTTTTCGCGCCTGGTACGCTGAAACGCTTGTTGAAGCGATCAACACGGCCGCCGGTAGCAACGTCACGCTGTTTACCAGTGTAGAACGGGTGGCATTTGGCGCACACGTCCAGGTTCAGGTCGTGATCTACGGTAGAGCGGATTTTCATGACATTACCGCAAGAACAGGTAGCAGTAATCTCGTTGTATTTAGGATGGATATCTTTTTTCATGGGGACAACCTCAGGTTAAAGGCCGCGTCGCTCTTCCGGCCCTAACGCCAGACACCACGCGAAGTTAAAGTTTGTGTTTTGATCGTATGAAAACGTATCAAAGGCGGCGAATCATACAGAAAATAACCACCAGTTGCAATCGACACCGCACCATCTTATTGCTTCGGTGTACACTACCGCCCGAAACCACTGACGGCTTGCAAGTCGCTACCAACACCTTAATGATGTGGTGCCGCCCCCGCATTTATTCAACCCGGATGCCAGGATGACCATTGCCCAAATAGCGTTACCCGTACCTTTAGCCAAAACCTTTGACTATCTGATCCCAGAAGGGATGCAGGTTATGTCAGGGGTACGGGTAAACGTCACTTTTGGCCGCCGCCGAATGGTTGGGATTGTGGTGTCCCTTAGCGCAGAAAGCACGCCAGGCCTGAAAGAGCTAAAGAGCATCGATTCAGTCATCGATACCTCACCAATTTTTCCCGATGTGCTGTGGAAACTGCTTAACTGGGCTGCGGATTACTACCACTATCCGTTGGGAGAGGTGCTGTTCCACGCCCTGCCAACGCTGTTACGTCAGGGAAAACCGGCGCATCTCACCCCGCTATGGTATTGGTATGCCACCGAGCAAGGCATGGCCTGCGACCTGATGAGCCTAAGCCGGGCCCCCAAACAACAACAGGCTCTGGCCGCGCTCCGTAAAGGCCATATTTGGCGTCATCAAATAGATGAATCAGGCATTGGTGAGCCGGCGTTACAGGCACTGCGTAAAAAAGGTCTGTGCGATTTACGCAGCCAGCTTCCTGTTCAAAACGACTGGCGACCCGAATTTAGCGTGGCAGGTGAGCGCCTCAAACTTAATACCGAGCAGGCCACTGCCGTTGGCGCTATCCACGCCAATATGGACAGCTTCGCCCCATGGCTGTTGGCCGGGATCACCGGTTCAGGCAAAACCGAAGTCTATCTGAGCGTACTGGAAAATGTACTGGCCGCCGGACGCCAGGCACTGGTACTGGTGCCAGAAATAGGCCTGACGCCTCAAACGATCGCCCGCTTTCGTGAACGATTCTCCGTTCCGGTTGAGGTGTTGCATTCCGGGCTGAATGACAGCGAACGACTGGCTTCATGGCTCAAAGCACAATCGGGTGAGGCGGGAATCGTTATCGGTACCCGCTCGGCACTGTTTACCCCGTTTAAGCACCTGGGCGTTATCGTTATTGATGAGGAGCATGACAGCTCCTATAAACAGCAGGAAGGCTGGCGCTATCATGCGCGGGATTTAGCGGTATGGCGTGCACATAATGAAGGGATCCCAATTATTCTTGGCTCAGCAACGCCTGCACTGGAAACCCTGCATAACGTCCGCCAGGGAAAATATCACCAATTAAAGCTTACCCGTCGGGCCGGAAATGCCCGCCCTGCACAACAGCACGTTATCGATCTTAAAGGGCAGCCCTTAAAGGCGGGGTTATCTCCGGCGCTATTGCAACGCATCCGCCAGCACGTACAGGCCGATAATCAGGTGATTTTGTTCCTGAACCGCCGTGGATTTGCGCCCGCATTGCTATGCCATGATTGCGGCTGGATAGCCGAGTGCCCGCGCTGCGATCACTACTACACTCTTCACCAGTCACAACATCATCTGCGCTGCCACCACTGCGATAGCCAGCGCCCTATTCCCCGTCAGTGCCCGGAGTGTGGCTCTACGCATCTGGTACCGGTTGGTATGGGTACCGAGCAGTTGGAGCATCAGTTAATAGAGCTGTTTCCCGATACGCCGATATCGCGTATTGATCGGGATACAACCAGCCGTAAAGGTGCGCTTGAGCAGCAACTGGCCGAGGTACATCGCGGCGGCGCCCGCATCCTGATTGGCACCCAAATGCTGGCAAAAGGCCACCACTTTCCTGATGTCACTCTGGTTGCATTGCTGGACGTGGATGGCGCACTATTCTCTGCCGACTTTCGTGCCGCCGAGCGCTTTGCTCAACTCTACACTCAGGTATCTGGCCGCGCCGGGCGGGCAGGAAAACAGGGGGAAGTGTTGCTACAAACACACCACCCCGACCATCCCCTGCTACAAACACTGATTCACCAGGGATATGACGCTTTTGCCGATCAAACGCTGCTAGAACGTCAGCAGATGATGTTACCGCCCTGGAGCAGCCACGTACTGATTCGCGCAGAAGACCATAACAACCAACAGGCGCCGTTGTTCCTCCAGCAACTGCGCAACCTGATGCAGGCCAGCCCGCTGGTCGACCAATCGCTTTGGATTTTGGGTCCGGTACCCGCGCTGCAACCTAAACGCGGCGGGCGTTTCCGCTGGCAAATTTTGCTACAGCACCCTTCAAGAATTCGCCTGCAACATCTGATAAGCCACAGTATGGCGTTAATTGACACTCTCCCGGAGGCCCGGAAAGTGAAATGGGTTATTGATGTCGATCCCCTGGAAAGTTAATAGCTTTCTGCGAGGTTGATCTAAAAATATTATCGACGTCACATTTTCGGTGAAATTTTTGTCACTCCTTCATTGATATATCTGATAAATATGTCAGCGGTGTCGGGCTCGGGAAGGGCCTGTCGTCAGGACTTAATGGAGGGGGAGACGTTGAAGCAGAATAAACCGGCCGGTGCCGCAACCATGAAAGACGTGGCCATACAGGCTGAGGTCTCCACCGCCACCGTATCACGGGCATTAATGAACCCAGAAAAGGTGTCTCAGGCCACCCGCCATCGAGTGGAACAGGCGGCGATTGCCGTGGGGTATCTTCCCCACGCCAACGGGCGCAATATGAAGCGTCACGAATCACGCACCCTGTTAGTGATTGTTCCTGATATCTGCGACCCTTTTTTCAGCGAAATTATTCGCGGTATCGAGGTCACTGCCGCCCGGGAGGGGTATCTGGTGTTAATTGGCGATTGCGCACACCAGAATCAGCGTGAAAAAACATTCCTGGATCTCATCATTACCAAGCAAATAGATGGCATGGTGCTATTGGGTTCTCAGCTTCCCTTCGATGCCAGTAAGGAAGAGCAGCGCAATCTGCCGCCGATGGTGATGGCGAACGAATTCGCGCCGGAACTTGAATTACCAACGGTACATATCGATAACCTGACTGCGGCCTACAATGCGGTAACTTACCTACAGGAGTTGGGCCATACGGATATCGCCTGTATTGCCGGCCCGGAAGAGATGCCGCTATGCAACTATCGCCTGCAGGGTTATATCCAGGCACTGCGCCGCAGCGGTACCAGCGTTAATCCCCGTTTCATCGCAAGGGGCGACTTTAGTTTTCAGGCCGGAGCCGACGCCCTTGCCCAGCTATTGAGGCTTCCTCAGCCCCCAACAGCAGTATTTTGTCATAGCGACGTTATGGCCTTAGGCGCCCTGTCATACGCTAAACGTCACGGGCTGAGGGTACCGGAAGATCTATCCATTGTTGGTTTTGATGATATTGCCCTTGCCCAGTTTAGCGATCCGCCGCTCACCACCGTGGCACAACCTCGCTTTAATATTGGACAGGAGGCGATGGGACTGCTCCTAAAACAGCTTAATGGTGAACGTTCGCGCGGCGGTTCTCTGCTGCTGGATTGCGAACTGGTTATTCGCGGTTCTTGCACACATAAACGGGATAGATAGCCTTACGCGTAGCGAAAACCGCTTTGTCAGTTACCATTTCGTTGGCTATCGCAAATAGTGGCAAGCTCTGAGGCACAGAGCGGTCGCTATATCTGCTGTATTAAAGATGGCGGGTATAACTGGTCAAACTGTTATCCCTTAAGTAACATGGCGGGCTGATACACGAGTGATTATAGCGAAAAGATAGTGGCACAACGAGACTATGTACGCCGCGGTCAAAGCGCTCCACCGCGGCGCAAGAAAAAAAGTAACTCCAAAGGCAAACAGCCATGGAACTCACTCACCGTTTCTCCGGCAATGGTTGCTATTGCCGCGGCGGTGCTAGTGGCCTTTATTGGTGGGTTGTACTTTATTACTCATCATAAGAAAGAAGAACACGAGACACTGTCTGATCATAAAGCGGTGGGTAATGGCCTGCCTCCAAAACCTGAAGAGCGCTGGCGCTATATCAAGGAGCTGGAAAGCCGCCAGACCGGTACTCGTGCACCAACTGAGCCAACCGCCGGTGGAGAAGTGAAAGATCAGGCAGAGCTGACCGATGAACAACGTCAGCTGTTGGATCAAATGCAGGCCGATATGCGCCAGCAGCCTACGCAGCTTAGCGAAGTGCCATGGGATGAGCAGACGCCACAACAACGTCGCCAGACCCTGGCGCATCAGCGTCAGGTTCAGCAACAGCAGCAATGGGCTGAACAGAAGCAACAGCAGCAGGTTGCCGCCAGCCGCGTGCGTCAGACCGAGCCTCAGCAAACTCAGCGAAGTGCACAGGCAACTCGCAGCGAAAGCCGCCCGGTCCCTAATAATGCCCAACCTTATCAGGATACGGCACAGCGCACTGCGCCAGTAAAATCGGCCACCAGCGACAGCGCTCAGGCTAAAGAGACTGCCAGTGCTCAGAAAGACGATCGCCGCTGGCTCATTCAGTGTGGTTCATTCCGCGGAGCAGAGCAGGCAGGTAAAGTTCAGGCACAGCTGGCACTATCCGGTTTTGATACCCACGTGTCTAACAGCAATGGTCTGAACCGGGTGGTCATCGGGCCGCTGAAAGGTAAAGCAAACGCTGACAATATGCTCAGTCGGCTCAAATCTGCGGGCCATACTTGCTTTAGACTCGCTGCCGGGGGTTGAAACCCCCAAAATCCCCCCCATCTCTAACCTCATTGTAGCCAGGGTCTCCCGGTAATCGAGCGTAGACTACACGCTCCCGGGCCCTGGCTTTGTCACTGAAAACAATGAGGGGTCTGCTCATGACAACAATAGTAAGTGTGCGCCGTAATGGCCAGGTTGTAATTGGCGGTGATGGCCAGGCCACGCTCGGCAATACCGTTATGAAAGGCAACGTAAAAAAAGTACGTCGTCTGTATAACGATAAAGTTATTGCAGGCTTCGCAGGCGGCACTGCCGATGCGTTTACCCTGTTTGAGCTGTTCGAGCGCAAGCTGGAAATGCACCAGGGCCATCTGGTTAAAGCTGCCGTTGAGCTAGCTAAAGACTGGCGTACTGACCGAATGCTGCGTCGGCTTGAGGCGCTGCTGGCCGTTGCCGATGAAAATGCTTCACTTATTATTTCCGGTAATGGTGACGTCATCCAGCCAGAAGACGATCTTATTGCCATTGGTTCCGGTGGCCCGTATGCCCAGGCAGCGGCCCGCGCTCTGCTGGAAAACAGCGAACTGAGCGCTCGTGAGATTGTCGAGAAATCGCTAAATATTGCCGGCGATATCTGCATCTACACCAACCATAATCAAACCATCGAAGAATTACCGTCTAAGGCGTAAGGAATCTCCCATGTCCGAAATGACTCCACGCGAAATTGTCAGCGAACTCAACAAACATATTATCGGCCAGGACGCAGCTAAGCGTTCAGTCGCCATCGCCCTGCGTAACCGCTGGCGCCGTATGCAGCTTAATGACGAGCTGCGCCATGAAGTCACGCCAAAAAATATTCTGATGATTGGCCCGACCGGGGTCGGTAAAACCGAAATCGCCCGTCGTCTGGCTAAGCTCGCCAATGCGCCTTTTATTAAAGTTGAGGCCACCAAATTCACCGAAGTTGGTTATGTTGGTAAAGAAGTAGACTCCATCATCCGCGATTTAACCGATGCTTCAATTAAAATGGTTCGCATGCAATCCATTGAGAAAAATCGTTATCGTGCTGAAGAGCTGGCCGAAGAGCGCATTCTCGATGCTCTGATTCCTCCGGCTAAAAATAACTGGGGCCAGTCTGAAGAAGCAGCTCAGGACACTCCGACTCGCCAGGCATTCCGCAAAAAACTGCGCGAAGGTCAGCTGGATGATAAAGAAATTGAAATCAATCTAGCCGCAGCGCCTATGGGCGTCGAAATCATGTCCCCTCCGGGCATGGAAGAGATGACCAGCCAGCTGCAGTCCATGTTCCAGAATCTGGGCGGCCAGAAGCAAAAGCCACGCAAGCTGAAAATTAAAGAAGCGATGAAACTGCTGGTGGAAGAAGAAGCCGCCAAGTTGGTAAATCCGGAAGAATTGAAACAGCAGGCTATCGATGCCGTTGAGCAGCATGGCATCGTGTTTATTGATGAGATCGACAAAATCTGTAAACGCGGTAATGCTTCCGGCCCGGACGTCTCCCGTGAAGGCGTGCAGCGCGACCTGCTGCCTCTGGTAGAAGGCTGCACCGTGTCGACTAAACACGGCATGGTGAAAACCGACCACATTCTGTTTATCGCTTCCGGTGCGTTCCAGATTGCCAGCCCGGCAGATCTTATCCCTGAACTTCAGGGCCGTCTGCCGATTCGCGTTGAGCTTCAGGCGCTGACAACCGAAGACTTTGAACGCATTCTGACTGAGCCTAATGCATCTATCACCGTGCAGTACAAAGCGCTGATGGCAACTGAAGGCGTAAACATCGATTTTACTACCGATGGTATTCAGCGAATTGCGAAAGCCGCATGGCAGGTAAACGAAACTACCGAAAACATCGGTGCTCGCCGTTTGCATACTGTGCTGGAACGTCTGATGGAAGATATCTCCTATGATGCTAGCGATTTGAATGGCGAAAACATCATCATTGATGCGGATTATGTGAGTAAACACCTGGATGAACTGGTTGCAGATGAAGATCTGAGCCGTTTTATCCTATAATCGCGCCAGACGAATTTTCATCATCCTGGATGGGGGCCGTTGTGCCCCCATTTTTATTGCTGGCGTAAAACATGACTGACTCCCAATCTATGAGCCGCTCACGGGCCTGGCTGGAAAGCCTGCGTCCCCGTACTCTTCCACTCGCTTTTGTCTCTATTATCGTCGGATCGGCGCTGGCCCTGTGGCAAGGCATGTTTGATGGCGGTGTTGCACTGATGGCCTTACTAACCGCTGGATTGCTGCAAATACTGTCCAATCTCGCTAATGATTACGGCGATGCGGTAAAAGGCAGCGACAAGCCCGACCGTATCGGCCCCCTGCGCGGCATGCAAAAAGGGGTAATCACCCAAAGTCAGATGAAGAAAGCGCTGATTATCACCGTAGTGCTGATTTGTCTTTCTGGTTTGGCTCTGGTCGCGCTGGCCTGTCACAGCACCGCCGATTTTCTCGGTTTTCTATTGCTAGGCGTGCTCGCTATTATCGCTGCTATTACCTATACGGTAGGCACCCGGCCTTATGGTTATCTGGGTCTGGGCGATATTTCAGTACTCATTTTCTTTGGCTGGCTGAGCGTTGTAGGCAGCTGGTATTTACAGACTCATAGCCTGACTCTGTCGGTATTTTTCCCGGCAACCGCCAGCGGAATGCTGGCAACGGCGGTGCTTAATATCAATAACCTGCGCGATATCGATAGCGACCGGGAAAATGGCAAAAACACTTTGGCCGTTCGCCTGGGGCCCCAGCGCGCACGCTATTATCATGTGGCGCTGCTTATGGGTTCACTGGTTTGCCTCGCTTTATTCAATCTTATCTGGCTGCGTAGTATCTGGGGATGGTTATTTATACTGGCAATGCCGGTGCTAGTACGCCAGGCTCGTTACGTACTGCGTGAGCAAAGCACGCTGGCTATGCGGCCAATGCTGGAGCGCACGGTAAAAGGCGCATTATTGACTAACCTGTTGTTTGCAATCGGTCTGGTCCTGAGCCAGGTGCCCGGCTAACTGATTAATATCAATTAACAATTGATGATTTTGCCAACAATCGCCAATAAGCGATATACTGACTACTCTCTCACCCATAAAGCGGTAAGCCTATGAAATACGATACTTCTGAGCTTTGTGACATCTACCAGGAAGATGTCAACGTAGTGGAGCCGCTGTTCTCCAACTTTGGCGGACGGGCATCGTTTGGCGGACAGATTACTACCGTAAAATGCTTCGAAGATAACGGCATTCTTTATGAACTGCTGGAGCAGAATGGCCGTGGTCGCGTGCTTCTGATTGATGGCGGCGGTTCAGTACGCCGGGCGCTAATCGATGCAGAACTGGCAGGGCTGGCGGCGCAAAACGAATGGGAAGGCATTGTCTGCTATGGTGCCGTGCGCCAGGTTGATGACCTGGAAGAGCTGGATATCGGCATCCAGGCGATGGCGGCAATACCGGTTGGCGCAACCGGTGAAGGCGTGGGCGAGAGCGATGTCCGGGTCAACTTTGGCGGGGTTACCTTCTTCTCAGGCGATCACCTTTACGCCGATAACACCGGCATTATCCTTTCTGAAGATCCTTTGGATATCGAATAAGCCGCCGCCGGATACGGTAATGGCAGAAAGCAAAACGGGCGCACAGCGCCCGTTTTCGTTTCAGTCTGAAAAACTCAGACTTCTTCCATCTTGCCCAGCAGTGCGTGTAAACGCTCCTGCCAGACATGCTGCTGTTCTTTAAGCTGGCTGTTTTCCTGCTCCAGTGCGCTACGACCGCCCTGCGCCTGCTCGACTTCCTGAGCGAGAGTATTGTTCTTTTCTTTTAACTCTTCGATTTCCATCTGCAGAAGGGTGATGGTATCAACCGCCTGCTGCACTTTTGCTTCCAGTTTCTCAAATACTTCAAATGACATGGTCAAACCCTCTCCTGAATTGCAAGGCGATGCTGCTATAAGCCGGATTCACTACCGACAACGCCTGAGTGACACGTGCGCACGACGCGATTAACCGATTGTAAGAAGCCGAACTCGCGGTGTCCAGCGGCATGCTCTGTACTATACGTTTCCCAACATTTTTCAGCATAAACTGATTGGGTTCGCGACGGATAGCGAACAATTGTTAACTCCTGCGTCACGTCTGGTCTTCTCTCTTACTCATCGTCGTTACAAGGCGCGAAAACACTCATTTCTTGACGGATTGCACAAATTTTAAGTTCGAAATTTCTCGTTTGTGCTCGTTAACGATAAATTAACACTAAAGCTCACGACGTAACATTGTTCCACACTGAATCTTCGTCATACCCTACCAGCATCAGGAACCCATTATGAGCCAGACACCAACATTAAAAGGCCAGTGCATCGCAGAATTCCTCGGTACCGGATTGCTTATCTTTTTCGGCGTTGGCTGCGTTGCAGCTTTGAAAGTGGCAGGAGCCAGTTTCGGCCAATGGGAGATAAGTATTATTTGGGGGCTGGGCGTTGCAATGGCCATCTACCTCACCGCTGGCGTTTCTGGCGCCCATCTCAACCCGGCAGTGACGATAGCATTGTCGCTATTTGCCGGTTTCGAAAGGCGCAAAGTGGCTCCTTTTATCGCCTCCCAGTTTGCCGGAGCATTTTGCGCCGCCGCTCTGGTTTATGGGCTGTACTACTCACTGTTCTATGACTACGAGCTAACCCACCACATGGTACGCGGTAGCGTAGCCAGCCTCGATCTGGCCGGCATTTTCTCCACTTACCCCAACCCGCACGTCAATTTTGTGCAGGCTTTCGCAGTAGAGGCCGTAATTACCGCTATTCTGATGGGCGTCATCATGGCGCTGACTGATGATGGCAATGGCATACCGCGCGGCCCGCTGGCTCCATTGCTGATTGGCCTGCTGATTGCCGTTATTGGCGCATCAATGGGTCCATTAACCGGGTTTGCCATGAACCCGGCCCGCGATATCGGCCCGAAAGCTTTCGCTTTTCTTGCCGGATGGGGCGAAGTGGCATTTACCGGCGGCCAGAAAATTCCTTACTTCCTGGTACCGCTGTGTGCTCCTGTGGTTGGTGCACTGATTGGCGCATTTACCTACCGCAAATGTATTGGCAAATATCTGCCGGGTGCCGATCCGGTGGTCTCTGAAAAGAAGCCGGCCCCAGAAAATAATAGTATTCACCACAAAGCATCGCTGTAATTCGACATCAGGATTAAAACTATGACCGTAGATACCAACGCAGATAAAAAATATATCGTTGCACTCGATCAAGGCACCACCAGCTCTCGCGCCGTGGTGATGGATCATGATGCGAATATCATTAGCGTGTCCCAGCGCGAGTTCGAACAGATCTACCCTAAAGCGGGTTGGGTCGAGCACGATCCTATGGAGATCTGGGCATCGCAAAGCTCAACGCTGGTAGAAGTCCTGGCTAAAGCGGATATCCGCTCCGATCAGATTGCCGCAATCGGTATTACTAACCAGCGCGAAACCGCAATTGTCTGGGATAAAGAGACAGGTAAACCCATTTACAACGCCATTGTCTGGCAGTGCCGCCGTACCGCAGATATCTGCGAACAGCTTAAACGCGATGGAATGGAAGAGTACATCCGCCACACCACCGGGCTCGTTATCGACCCTTATTTCTCCGGCACCAAAGTTAAATGGATTTTGGATCACGTTGAAGGTGCAAGAGAGCGGGCTCAGCGCGGTGAGCTACTGTTTGGTACGGTGGATACCTGGCTTATCTGGCGCATGACCCAGGGCCGGGTACACGTAACCGATTACACCAATGCCTCCCGCACCATGATGTTTAACATTCATACGCTGGAGTGGGACGATAAGATGCTGGATGCGCTGGATATTCCGCGCTCCATGCTGCCTGAGGTACGCAAATCGTCTGAGATTTATGGCAAAACTAACATTGGTGGTAAAGGCGGTACCCGTATTCCAATCGCCGGTATTGCCGGGGACCAGCAGGCAGCGCTGTTTGGCCAGCTTTGCGTTAAAGAAGGGATGGCCAAAAACACTTATGGCACCGGCTGCTTTATGCTGATGAACACCGGCACCCAGGCCGTTCGCTCCAGCCACGGTCTGCTTACCACCATCGCCTGTGGACCAACCGGTGAAGTCAACTACGCGCTGGAAGGTGCCGTATTTATGGCTGGCGCGTCTATTCAATGGCTGCGTGATGAGATGAAACTTATCAACGATGCTACGGATTCAGAGTACTTCGCCACCAAGGTTAAAGACACCAATGGTGTTTATGTCGTACCAGCCTTTACCGGCCTGGGGGCTCCATACTGGGATCCCTACGCCCGCGGCGCCATTTTCGGTCTGACGCGCGGCGCGAACGCCAACCATATTATCCGCGCGACCCTGGAATCTATCGCCTATCAAACCAGGGATGTACTGGAAGCGATGCAGGCGGATGCCGATATTCGTCTGCATGCGCTGCGGGTCGATGGCGGTGCAGTTGCCAATAATTTCCTGATGCAATTCCAGTCCGACATTCTCGGTACCCGAGTTGAGCGTCCGGAAGTTCGTGAAGTAACCGCGCTTGGTGCTGCTTATCTGGCCGGCCTGGCGGTAGGCTTCTGGGACAACCTCGATGAACTGCATGAAAAAGCAGTTATCGAGCGAGAGTTCCGCCCAGGCATCGAAACGGTTGAGCGTAATTATCGCTATAAAGGCTGGCAAAAAGCCGTAGCCCGCGCAAAAGCGTGGGAAGAGCACGACGAGTAATCTCCCTGCCGCGTCGCCTGCCAGCGGCGCGGCCTTTCCTCCCCCACTCTGCATGGCTCGCTATGGTAAACTTACGGCAATTTATTTAGCTGGAGTGAGTCATGAGACGAGAACTTGCCATCGAATTTTCCCGCGTTACCGAAGCCGCCGCCCTGGCCGGCTATAAGTGGCTTGGTCGAGGCGACAAAAATACCGCCGACGGTGCCGCAGTCAACGCGATGCGCATTATGCTCAATCAAGTCAATATCGACGGTCAGATAGTCATTGGCGAAGGTGAAATCGACGAAGCCCCAATGCTGTACATTGGCGAGCAAGTGGGTACCGGTAACGGCGACGCCGTAGATATCGCCGTCGACCCTATTGAGGGTACCCGGATGACCGCCATGGGCCAGGCCAATGCGCTGGCCGTGCTGGCGGTTGGCGATAAGGGTAGCTTCCTTAATGCCCCGGATATGTACATGGAAAAGCTCATTGTCGGTCCGGGAGCCAAAGGCATTATCGACCTTAATCTGCCGCTAGAAGAAAACCTTACCCGTATAGCCACCGCGCTGGATAAACCATTGAGTGAACTGACCGTTACCATTCTGGCTAAGCCACGCCACGATGCGGTTATCGCTCAACTCCAACAGCTAGGCGTTAGAGTATTTGCCATTCCTGATGGCGATGTGGCGGCATCGATCCTGACCTGCATGCCAGACAGTGAAGTAGACGTGCTGTATGGCATTGGCGGTGCGCCAGAAGGCGTGGTTTCCGCTGCGGTAATTCGCGCTTTAGATGGCGATATGCATGGCCGACTGCTGGCTCGCCATCACGTAAAAGGCGACACACCGGAAAACCGCCAGATTGGTGAGCAGGAACTAGCACGCTGTGCTGAGATGGGCATCGAGGCCGGTAAGGTGCTGCGCCTTGATGATATGGCCCGCAACGATAATGTTATTTTTTCGGCAACGGGAATCACTAAGGGTGATTTACTGGAAGGCATCACCCGCAAAGGCAATATGGCCACGACCGAAACGCTGTTGATTCGCGGCAAATCGCGCACTATTCGTCGTATCAAATCTATCCACTATCTCGACCGAAAAGACAGTAATCTGCATCCATTTATACTATAGATGCTTTATTTGTCTGATTGAGCTTTCCGGCCCGCCAGGGCTGGAAAGCCAGCCTCAATGCCTGAGAAGATAGCGGAGTACTTTCGATTAAGGAGTCTGTTATGGCGGATTGGGTTACCGGTAAAGTAACCGGAGTAAAACACTGGACGGAGTCACTCTTCAGTCTGACCGTCCGCGCCCCCGTGCTTCCTTTCACCGCTGGCCAGTTTACTAAGCTTGGCCTGGAAATTAATGGCGAGAGGGTACAGCGCGCTTATTCTTACGTTAACGCCCCTTCTAATCCCGATCTGGAGTTCTATCTGGTCATGGTACCCGGTGGACAGCTAAGCCCAGGATTGCATGCGCTTCAGCCTGGCGATGAAATACAGGTAGTGAGCGAAGCGGCCGGTTTCTTTGTACTGAATGAGGTTCCTGATTGTCAGACGCTATGGATGCTGGCAACCGGCACAGCAATCGGCCCTTTCCTGTCGGCATTGCAGGAAGGCAAAGATCTGGAGCGGTTTGAGCATATCGTATTGGTACATGCGGCGCGCTTCGCCAGCGATTTAAGCTATCTGCCGTTAATGCAGGAGTTAGTCGAGCGCTATCCCGATAAACTAAGAATTCAAACCGTTGTTAGCCGTGAACAGGTGCCAGGCACTCTATATGGGCGAGTTCCGGCATTGATTGAAAGTGGTGAGCTGGAGGCGGCGACAGGGCTTAAACTTTCAGCGGAAACCAGCCACGTTATGCTCTGCGGAAACCCTCAGATGGTACGCGACACCACGCAGCTGTTGAAAGATACCCGGCAAATGACTAAACATCTACGCCGTCGCCCCGGACATATCACCGCCGAGCACTATTGGTAATTAGCGCCAGTTGAGCGGTTGGGTCTGTTTACCGTAACGGTTTTCTCCCTGGGTGCCTGACAATGCGCCCAGTTCAATGAGCAGACCTATCAGAATAACCACGGGCACCAACCGCCCGACGGCCCAGGCCACCAGCGAAGGCAAAACCTGCCAGTTGCCGGCAAGCAGCATCCAGGAAAGAACAAACAACAGCGCCCAGGCTCCTGAACGGCCGCGATCGTGTAATCGCTTGATAATAACCGCCGCCGTTGGCCAGAGCAGGCAAACCAGCATAAAAGCCGCACTTTGCAGCGACAAAACATTCCAGTCCGCTAGTGCAAACAGCAGCAGCATACTGCCAATCCAAAGCGCTATCCAAAGCCAGAAGGCTCTGCGTCCTATGCGCCCTTTAAACGAAAACAACCATTGCTGTAACGCCATAGTTTGTCCTTATCCGCAACTGGAGGATAGTTTACCCTGGTAACGGGTAATTTTGACATTCCTGTCTGGAGCCGATTTAATCGACGCAAATTACCGGAGAGTAAATGTAATGAAGACCGTGCTCTACGCTGTATTGCTGGGAATGACGACCGCAAGTTTCGCCGCTCAACAGGTTGATACGGAGAACGGCACGTCCTTACCTACAGCCTCTTATTTATTGCCTGGCGCCCCTAGTTTCGACATGGGGATCACTCAGTTTCGCGAAAAATTTAATCATGATAACCCGAAGCTACAGCTTAATGAGTTTCGGGCGATTGAGGACGGCCAGGGCCAGGAGACGGTGCTGCGCGCCGCCAGTAAAATAAACGAAAACCTCTACGCCTCCAGCGCACTGGAACGGGGCACCCTGAAAATTAAGAGTATCCAGATAACCTGGCTGCCGATTCAGGGCCCGGAACAGACTCAGGCTCGTAACAAAGCCCAGGCCTATATGGCGGCCCTTATCCATACCTTTTCTCCGGCGCTTTCTATCGCTCAAAGTCAGCAGCGGCTTAACCAGTTGTTGACCACCGGAAAAGACAAACCTTTTTACACGCAGAATGAAGGCCCAGTACGCTATGTTGTGGCAGATAACGGCGAAAAGGGGCTAACTTTCGCAATTGAACCGATTAAGCTGATGCTATCCGAAGGCTTGACGGGGTCACGTTAATGACAAAAAACAAAGTCTTTCATTAGCGTAATCTCTATACTGTTTTGCAGACCCTGCTGCACCTACGGCAGCATTATTATTCGTAATACGTGGAGAATTAGAAATGCGACATCCTTTAGTGATGGGTAACTGGAAACTGAACGGCAGCAAACAGATGGTTAACGAACTGATTGCTGGCCTGCGCCACGAACTGGCTGGCGTTGACGGCTGCGGCGTCGCCATCGCACCACCGCTGATGTACCTGCCACTGGCTAAACAGGCCGCAGGCGGCAGCCACATCGCTCTGGGCGCTCAGGACGTTGACCTGAACCAGTCCGGTGCCTTCACCGGTGAAATCTCCGCAACCATGCTCAAAGACGTGGGAGCTAAATACATCATCATCGGCCACTCCGAACGCCGTACTTATCACCACGAATCAGACGAACTGATCGCGAAAAAATTCGCCGTTCTGAAAGAACAGGGCCTGGTTCCGGTTCTGTGTATCGGTGAAACCGAAGCAGAAAACGAAGCGGGTAAAACTGAAGAAGTCTGTGCACGTCAGATCGATGCCGTTCTGAAAACTCAGGGCGCCGCCGCGTTTGAAGGCGTTGTTATTGCTTACGAGCCAGTTTGGGCTATCGGTACCGGCAAATCAGCAACCCCAGCACAGGCTCAGGCTGTGCATAAATTCATCCGCGACCACATCGCTAAAGCCGATGCTAAAATCGCTGAGCAGGTTATCATCCAGTACGGCGGTTCCGTAAACGCGGGCAACGCTGCGGAGCTGTTCACTCAGCCGGATATCGATGGTGCTCTGGTTGGCGGCGCATCTCTTAAAGCTGATGCTTTTGCAGTTATTATCAAAGCGGCTGCCGCTGCGAAAAAAGCCTGATGAACAGCCGGTAGCCTGCTGCCGGCCACCATCAATGCAACGGGAGGCGAAATGCCTCCCGTTTTCTATCCCTCATAGCATCCCAAGCAGCCGGAACCATCCGTAATCCAGCGGCAGTAGAAATAGCCAGGTTAAAACAGCCAGCGCCAGGCACAGCTTCAGCCCCATCCGAGCCGGAACCCTACCCATCGCCATAGCCACTACAATAGGCGAGGCCTGATAAGGCAGCAGCGGAGTGGAGTAACCAAGTACCTGAATCATTATCACCTATAAAACCGGGAAACCCGTTGCCTGAGAAAAGCTCTCGGCAAAGGTGGTGTAGAGAGCCGGAACCCCATTAGCCGTCATCATAAAATTCAGCGCGGTAGTGATACCGGTCAGCGCCGCAAAACTGCTAAATGGCCGCTGTGGATCCAGCGGCATAACGGTGAGCAGTTTATCTCCGGCTAGCTGACCTAATCCGGCATAAGTCACGCAGGCCGCAAGTCCGAGGATTCCCGCCACATACAGGCAGGTACGAATATTAACGCCCGCAGCAAACTCCTCACCGTTGATGAACCCTACGCGCGGAAGCAAAGTGATGCAGGCCGCCGCTAAACCGACCCAGGCCGCTCCAATACCGTGCCAGCTTCCAGTTACCCATAGCCCAAGTACCGCCACCAGCAACCAGGCGAGCCGCTTTTCATCCCCACTCATAGGGCCAGGCACCTGCTTATCTTTAGGCGGTTGCGGATTGCCGGGAAACATCCAGCAGATAAGCACTACCAACAAAGAGCCTTTAAGCCATGCCAGTACCGGTGTGTGAAGCAGCAGATAGGGGAGATAGCTAAGATGGATATCGTAAGCGCCCTCCGCAGCCCCGCTCATCACCAGATTGGGAACGTTGGCAGGCAAAATAGTCGCCGACAGTTGGAAGGTACCAAAGCCTACGGCCAGCGCCAGCCCAAACCAGGCACGGGAGCCATCCTCAATTCCGGCCCGTCGAGCCATTGCCGCCACAATCGGCATTAACAGAGCTATCCGCCCCATATTGGAGGGCATCACAAACGCCAACCCATAGCTTAATAGCACCACGCTCGCGACCATCCTCCACCAGCGCTTATCCAGACGTCCGGAGATGGAATAAGCCACTCGATCCGCCAGACCGGTTTTACGGATAGCAATCCCCAGGACAAAACCCGAGAACACCAGCCAGAATGCGGAAGAGGCAAAACCACTGAACAGTACCTCCGGCGGAACCACCTTACACATGGCAGCCAGAGCGAAAAATATCAGCGCCGTAATAAATTCCGGCAATGCCGACGTGGCCCAGAGAACCAGGGTCAGAAGGATGATTAGCGTAGGAATAAATAGCGCAGAGGTAAGCACGCTGGACGCTCCTGTCTCATGGCGATTTTTTCCTCAAGTCTACGGCGTGGAAATGGTTAAGTAAATGTTAAAAGAAAGCTATTCCGGATGTCACTTAGCCCCAGAGCCTTTTAATAACCCACACTCATGATCCTGCAACTCTTCCGCATGAGCAAAATTCAGCACTGGCAGATTACGCTCAGTAGCCAGCAGAATGAAGGAACCATCACCGACCTGGGCTACCAACAGGCTAAAGCGCCCCATATGTTCTCTGGCAGCAGGATATTCACGGTAAAGGCGGATGAAAGGTGAAACGCTACGCAACTCCTGAGCCGTCAGCGTAAGCGCCAGATAGCGATTACGATTTAATGGTTCAGGGAATGGTGCCCAGCTTCTGCTTAAAGTACTGGTATATCTATCGAGCAACGCCCGAACTCCAGGGCGCAGACAAGAGATATGGATATGCAGCTGATTTTGTGAACGCCCGAACTGACTGTTAATGGCCAGCGACAGTGCGCTATCCGGTATTCGCTGACCAAAGCGCTGACTTAGCACTTCCCGGCTTTGCCAGGCATCGGCAAAGTAGTTAGTCGTGGCGGGATTTAACAGCAGAGGGCTTTCAATCCCGGATAGCTCAATAGTCGGCAACAGCAGGTATTGCAGCGGGCCGTTACGATCTTTTAGCAGCGCATATCCCGCGTCTGTATCGACATATTGGCAGGGTCGAGGTGAGTGATGAACGCGAGCATTTGCCACGCACTGGTCGAGGACTATCCGCCGTAATGCATCAGGATGGTTATGGCTGAGCCACCACGCGCCGCCACCGCAGACTATAGTGAGTAAAAAAAATGCAATTACCGCTTTTTTGAGCATTCCGGCCTTTAAAAAACATCTCCAGACAGAAGCTCATATTACGGTAATCGCCATAAACAAAAACAGGCCCCGTAGGGCCTGTTTTTTTAACGCTTACTAATCTGGTCAAAAGTGCCGCCGTTAGAGAAATGCACTTCCTGAGCTTTACGCCAACCGCCAAACTGCTGGTCGATGGTGAATAGCTTCAATTTCGGGAACTGGGCAGTATATTTCTCGGCCACTTTTTCATCACGCGGGCGGTAGAAGTTTTGCGCCGCAATCTCCTGGCCTTGTGGTGAATAGAGATACTTCAGATAGGCTTCAGCGACCTCACGAGTACCCTTTTTATCGGCCACTTTATCTACAACTGCAACGGTCGGCTCAGCCAGAATGGATTCACTTGGGGTAACAACCTCAAACTCACCTTTTCCAAGCTTATTTACCGCCAGCAGTGCTTCATTTTCCCATGCAATCAGCACATCTCCGATGCCGCGCTCAACAAAGGTATTGGTCGAACCGCGAGCCCCGGAGTCCAATACCTCAACATTTTTATACAGCGCCTTCACGAAATCCTGTGCTTTGGCCTGATCATTATTATTGTGATGGAGGCCATAGCCCCATGCCGCGAGGTAGTTCCAGCGAGCGCCGCCTGAGCTTTTCGGGTTGGGGGTAATAACCGATACGCCTGGTTTCACCAGATCATTCCAGTCATGAATCTGTTTGGGGTTGCCTTTGCGCACCAGGAAAACAATTGTCGAGGTGTATGGAGCAGAATTGTCCGGCAGGCGGGCAGCCCAGTCTTTAGCTATTTTGCCGCGATCGGCAATCGCATCCACATCGTAGGCCAGGGCAAGGGTAACAACATCAGCATCAATCCCGTTGATAACCGAGGTGGCCTGCTTACCAGAGCCGCCGTGTGACTGACGCACGGTGACTTTATCGCCGGTTTTTTGCTGCCAGTATTGAGTAAAAGCCTTGTTGTACTGCTCATACAGTTCGCGCGTCGGATCGTATGAAACATTCAGCATTTGAATATCTTTTGCCAGTACGCTGCCAGCCGCCAGTAATAACGTTAACCCCAGACCCCATTTATTCATTTTATTTTATTCCTCTGCCAGTATCAGGTTGACTGCAATCAGACTGACAGAAAGTTTTCTATTAACTAAAGAATAAAAAGGTTGAATTTATTACCTTTGGCTATATAACAACCACAAAAAAGCCGGGCTTCCCCGGCTTAATAAGTAGCAAGCTTAACAGGCTGTTAGTAAAGCTGTTTGGCGCAGTCCAGCCAGTCGCCTTTGAACGGACGCTTCATATTTTCGATCGCGTCGATGATGTCATGATGCACCATCTTCTCGTTCTGAATACCTACGCAGCGGCCACCGTAGCCTTGCAGCAGCAGCTCAATCGCATAACGCCCCATACGTGAAGCCAGAATACGGTCATAAGGAACCGGGGAACCGCCACGCTGAATGTGGCCCAGAACAGTCGCGCGAGTTTCACGCTCTGTTTCTGACTCAATGTATTTAGACAGCTCATTCACATCGCAGATGTGCTCGGTGATAGCCACGATGGCATGTTTTTTACCTTTAGCGATACCGGCTTTGATAGCGTTAACCAGCTCTTCACGGTTGAACTCAACTTCCGGCAGAACGATGAATTCACAACCACCGGCTATGGCTGCAGCCAGGGTCAGGTCACCACAGTAACGGCCCATCACTTCGACGATAGAGATACGCTGGTGAGAAGAAGAGGTGTCGCGCAGGCGGTCGATAGCTTCGACAACAGTGCTTAACGCGGTGAAGTAACCAATGGTGTAGTCGGTACCGGCAACATCGTTATCAATGGTGCCCGGCAGGCCAATGCATGGGAACCCCATTTCAGTCAGACGCTTGGCACCCATATAAGAACCATCACCACCGATAACGACCAGCGCATCAATACCGCGCTTTTTCATATTTTCGATAGCTACAGTGCGAATATGTTCTTCACGGAATTCAGGGAAACGCGCAGACCCGAGGAATGTACCGCCGCGGTTAATCATGTCAGAAACGCTGTAACGGTCGAGCTGAATCATTCGATCTTCATACAGACCAAGATAGCCGTCATAAATACCGAAAACTTCCAGTCCTTCTGTCAGAGCCGTACGCACTACGCCGCGAATCGCCGCGTTCATGCCCGGGGCATCACCGCCACTCGTCAATACACCGATTTTCTTAATCATGGCTACCTCTAAACTAGTAAAAACTTAGTGAATTCTGTTGCCGAAAACCGCCTGTAGGGTACGAAGGTCACCGGCTTATTTGTTCAATATAATATCAACTTTTGTTAGCTGAATTGATTCAGGTCACTGCATACGCCTGCTTGAGGTCGATTAGCTGATACTAAAATATACCTAATATTATCAATCTACAGCATGAATTTTCCCTGGTGCACCGCCGCGACCGCAGAGCCAGGATCCTGATGAATAATTACATCCGACCCCGGAAACCGCTCCAGGATGGCGTGCTCTACCTGCTCGGCTATATGATGAGCCTGCACCAGCGGTAAGGAATCGTCCATTTCCAGATGGAGCTGAATAAAACGCGTCGGCCCCGACTGGCGGGTGCGTAAATCATGCGCACCCTCTACCTCCGGCCAGCCCCGCGCAATGTCGATGATGGCCTGGCACTCGTCTTCAGGCAACGTTCTATCGAGCAACGACTGAACCGCCTCATAGCCCATTCGCAATGCGCTATACAAAATATAGACACCGATCCCCAGCGCAAATAGCGAATCAGCCCGATGCCATCCATACCAGGACAAAGCGAGCGCTATCAGAATTGCTCCATTCATCAACACATCAGACTGATAATGCAGCATATCGGCCCGAACCGCCTGGCTTTGCGTTCTTCTGACCACCCAGCGCTGAAAGGCCACAAGAATCAATGTAGATATCAGAGCCACGACGGTGACCACCACCCCGACTAACGGTGACCGCATCTCTTCAGGCCGCGCCAAATGCTGAATACCAGTGAGGAACAGAAACAGGGCGGAACCGGAGATAAACATACTTTGCGCTAAAGCGGCCAGAGATTCCGCCTTACCGTGGCCAAAAGCGTGATCTTCGTCAGCAGGCTGAAGCGAATAACGCACTACCAGCAAATTCGTAAGCGATGCCGCAATATCTACCAGCGAATCCACCAATGCCGCCAGAACGCTGACAGAGCCGGTATACCACCAGGCAAAAATCTTGATAATAAGTAACAGGGTGGCCATTACGGTAGCCGCCGCTGCAGCGCGGCTTACCAGCCGTCCATACTGTTGATTCATAAAGGCTCCAAAATTAAGTGGCCGCTATTTTAGAGAATGGACTGGCAATGCAGAATACTTAATTGTAGAAATAAAATACGTCACCATCTCCTCCCCTTGTGCTGAATGGGCAGAAATAGTAATCCGAAATGCGGGATGATGAAGATAAATAGTAAAAACCGAAAGGTAGCGAAGGCAGATTCAATGAAGCGCTATCTGCCTGTCATGAAAATTGTTGTTAAACATTGAGTTAAATAATATTCACGCCCGGTAGCCGGAGCAAAACGCGGCTACCGCCAGCAAATTTTCTTAACTCGATTACCATCCACAAACGTTGGTTTCTTCATCAGAATCGTAACCGCGTACGATATTAATCAGATCCTTCACAGAATCTGCTGCTACTGCAGGCTCCAGCAGTTCAGTCAGAGAAGGAAAAGTCCTGTCTACAGAAACGCCGTTATTATTATTCGTCACGGTAAGCTCAACTTCATTGCCGTCACCATCGACTGACGAAAAGCGCCCAGCCAGCTCACTAACAGCAGCATGAGCGACATCCGGCACATACAGAGCCATAGGTTTTAGATAAACCTTTTGCTGTACCTGTTTGTCGGCCAGGCGGACGATAGCCAGCGTATAACCTTTGTTTTCACTTTCCATTATTTGCCTCCTGTTATTCCAACAAAATTTGCGGATCGACATAAAAATCAATGTTAAACACGGTATCAGCGCTCAATGCCTCGATACGGTGCCACTTCTCAGGAGGAAAAACGCCAAACTCACCAGCATTTATGGTCAGCGTTTCTACCGGTTCCGGTGAGGTTTCGTCAGCATAACCATAGTAGCGAATTGCCCCGGTCATCACGCATAAACGAGGATAAACGCCCTGACGAGTACCGGAATCAAGATGGCGCTTCCAAATCCCTGCCGGAGCCGTTTCTGGCGTCCAGAAAGGCGTGGTGCGGGTATGCACATAATTCGCCGGTATAATAATTCTTTGCATGTTTTCACCCCCGGTTAAATCATTTCCTTCAAAAGACGCATATAGAATACATCTATAGTTTTCGGGTTTCGTACTTTTTTCGACCAGATAAAGAGTCATAAATAGCGTAAATATAGACTCTATTGGTCAGTTGGTGATTTAAACGACTGGTCGGCGGCAAGAGTAATATGACCACCAGGCATGAAGCGATGGACTCAGAATAACCAGATTTGACGCTGGAGGGGCCAGGTATAAACACTGCTCAGCCTGTATGGGCTAAAAGCCGGGCAGGTTATCCAGACAACAGGCAAAAAAAACCCCGCCATCATGGCGGGGGAAGACAGGGATGGTGTCTCTATGGCAAGGAAAACAGGGTTGTTACTGGTTACTGCTACTCAAAAGTTGCACCGATGAAGAGTGGTGCAACCCTGATATGTCCCGAAGCTGCTGCATTCGCTGCTCGTGTCGGGTCTTAAGAACCGCTTGCTGCTCTGGCGTCAAAAGCCGGTACATCTGGTTGCGTACTCGCGCCATTTCAACCTGGCGGGCAACCTGCTCCTGGGCAATCTTCTCAGCCTGAGCGCGCACAGCGCGTTCATCGAATTTTTCCGCGGTGACCAGACGATGCATGGTCTCCATTTCGCTAATATTTACAGATGGCTTCTCATGTTTTGACTGTTGCATGAGATCGCGCATTTGCTGGCGCTGATGTTCTGTTAAATTAATGCCGTCAAACATCTGGCTCTGCACACTGTTGCGGGCGGCAAGTCCGTCGCTTAGCTGTCGGTTGTCGCTCGTTTCGACACCAGCGGCCAGGCTGGAAAACGCACTGAGCATCAGTGTAGAGGCGATGGCGGCAGCGGCAACTTTGCGCATCACTTGCTCCCAAAATCATTTGTGCTGCGATTCAACGAGATCCAGTCTACGATTCCCGCTGCAAACAAGCGTCAGGGGGTGTAAAACAACGTAAAGTCATGGATTAGCCGCACTGGATGACGTAATTTTGCCTCGGAGGTATTCATAATGAATAAAATATTACTAGTAGATGATGATCGAGAGCTGACTTCCCTACTCAAGGAATTGCTCGACATGGAAGGGTTTAACGTAGTGGTCGCTCACGATGGTGCACAGGCGCTTGACCTCCTGGACGATAGCATCGATCTGCTGCTGCTTGACGTCATGATGCCAAAGAAAAACGGTATCGATACGCTCAAAGAGCTGCGTCAGAACCATCAAACTCCCGTGATTATGTTGACCGCACGCGGCAGCGAGCTTGACCGGGTTCTCGGCCTGGAACTGGGTGCAGATGACTATCTGCCAAAACCATTTAATGATCGTGAATTGGTTGCTCGCATCCGAGCCATTTTACGCCGCTCGCACTGGAGCGAACAGCAAAGCACCGACACCAGCTCCCCAACGCTGGAGGTGGACGGGTTAAGCCTGAATCCGGGCCGCCAGGAAGCCAGCTTCGATGGCGAAGTGCTTGAGCTTACGGGTACCGAATTCACCCTGCTTTATCTGCTGGCGCAGCATCTGGGACAGGTTGTCTCTCGCGAGCATTTAAGCCAGGAAGTATTGGGTAAACGCCTGACGCCTTTTGACCGTGCGATTGATATGCACATTTCCAACCTGCGTCGTAAGCTGCCGGACCGTAAAGACGGTCACCCATGGTTTAAAACCTTACGCGGCCGCGGATATCTGATGGTATCAGCTTCATGATAAGCAGCCTCACTGCGCGTATTTTTGCAATTTTCTGGCTTACTCTGGCACTGGTGCTAATGCTGGTGCTGATGTTACCCAAACTGGATAACAGGCAGATGACGGAGCTTCTGCAGAGTGAGCAGCGCCAGGGAGTCATGATTGAACAACACGTTGAAGCCGAGCTAATTAGCTCTCCTCCCAATGATCTGATGTGGTGGCGTCGGCTGTTTCACGCTATCGACAAATGGGCACCTCCCGGCCAGCGCCTGATTCTGGTCACCAGTGAGGGGCGAGTCATCGGCGCTCAGCGTAATGAGATGCAGATTATCCGTAACTTTATTGGTCAGTCGGATAACTCAGATCATCCGCAGAAAAAGAAATATGGCCGCGTAGAGCTGGTTGGGCCGTTCTCGGTCCGTGATGGAGAAGATTTTTATCAACTCTATTTGATTCGTCCGGCCAGCAGTTCACAGTCTGATTTCATTAACCTTCTGTTTGACCGACCTCTGCTGCTGCTTATCGTCACGATGCTGGTCAGCGCCCCGCTGCTGCTATGGCTGGCATGGAGTCTGGCAAAACCAGCCCGTAAGCTGAAAAATGCCGCCGATGAGGTTGCTCAAGGGAATCTGCGTCAGCATCCAGAGCTTGAAGCGGGTCCTCAGGAATTTATGGCCGCAGGCTCAAGCTTTAACCAGATGGTTTCGGCGCTGGAGCGGATGATGAACGGTCAGCAGCGGCTGCTGTCGGACATCTCCCACGAACTTCGCACCCCGCTTACCCGGCTACAGCTAGGCACCGCCCTGCTACGTCGCCGCAGCGGTGAAAGCAAAGAGCTGGAGCGGATTGAGACCGAAGCACAGCGTCTCGATGGCATGATTAACGATCTGCTGGTCATGTCGCGCAGTCAGCAGAAGGCGGCACTGGTTAGCGAGCATCTCAAAGCTAACCAGCTCTGGGGTGAGGTTCTGGATAACGCAGTGTTTGAGGCCGAACAAAAAGGCAAAGCGCTAGAAATAACCTATCCGCCTGGCCCATGGCCGCTATATGGCAACCGTAACGCTCTGGAAAGCGCCCTGGAAAACATTGTGCGTAACGCCCTGCGTTATTCATGGAATAAGATTGCGGTTAACTTCTCGGTCGATAAAGACGGCATCACCATTAACGTTGATGATGATGGCCCTGGCGTAAGCCCGGAAGACAGAGAACAGATTTTCCGCCCATTCTTCCGTACCGATGAAGCACGCGATCGTGAGTCTGGCGGTACCGGCCTTGGGCTGGCGATTGTTGATACCGTAGTCCAGCAACACCGGGGCTGGGTAAAAGCAGAAGACAGCCCGCTTGGCGGATTGCGTCTGACGCTGTGGCTTCCTCTCTATCACCGCACCTAAGCCAACCGCTGCGCTGTTAGCGCAGCGGTTGCTTCTCTAATCTGCTATGCTGCGCCCCCTAAACAATAGGGGGTCATATGCTCAATATCGTTCTTTATGAACCTGAAATCCCACCTAACACCGGGAATATCATCCGTCTGTGCGCCAATACTGGCTTTCGCCTGCACATCATTGAACCTATGGGTTTTACCTGGGATGACAAGCGACTGCGCCGGGCAGGGCTGGATTACCATGAGTTCACATCAGTGCTACGCCATCACGACTACGCCGCGTTTTTAGCCAGCGAGCAGCCACAGCGCCTGTTTGCACTGACGACCAAAGGTACGCCAGCGCACAGCGCTGTAAGCTATCAGGATGGAGACTATCTGATGTTTGGTCCGGAGACCCGTGGACTTCCGGCGACCATTCTCGACGAACTGCCAGCCCAACAGAAAATACGTATTCCGATGGTAGCCGACAGCCGCAGTATGAACCTGTCTAACGCCGTTTCTGTCGTGGTATACGAGGCCTGGCGACAGTTAGGATACCCTGGAGCCTTGCTACGCGACTAAATACCATCGCCGTTTTCAAAGCCCTGAGCACTGCCGTTGAAATGCTGATCCATATCCATCGACGGCTTTTCACTGCCCGGACGGCCAACAATGCGCGCCGGTACGCCGGCCGCCGTGGTGTGTGGAGGGATCGGTTGCAGCACCACTGAGCCTGCGCCAATTTTAGCTCCACGCCCCACTTCGATATTGCCGAGGATTTTCGCCCCGGCCCCAATCATCACGCCTTCACGGATCTTAGGATGACGATCGCCGCCGCTCTTACCGGTACCGCCTAAAGTCACCGACTGTAGGATAGATACATCATTTTCCACCACGGCAGTTTCACCGATCACAATCCCGGTAGCATGATCGAGCATGATCCCACGCCCGATACGCGCAGCGGGGTGAATATCGACCTGGAAAGTTACCGATACCTGGTTTTGAAGGAAAATTGCCAACGCCTTACGGCCTTCATTCCACAGCCAGTGGCCAATACGATGGGCCTGTAGAGCGTGAAAACCTTTAAGGTAGAGCAGCGGAGTAGAATACTTATCTACCGCCGGGTCGCGCGTGCGCACGGCTTGAATATCACAAGCAGCGGAAGCAATCATATTTGGATCGGCGGCATAAGCCTCTTCCACTACTTCGCGGATAGCGATAGCCGGCATAATGGCCGAGGAGAGTTTATTGGCCAGCATGTAACTCAGCGCGCTGCCGAGATTCTCATGTTTGAGTAAGGTCGCGTGATAAAAGCTGGCGAGCATCGGCTCACAATCAGCCAGTTCACGGGCTTCGGCTTTAATGTTTTTCCAAACTACATCCAGCTCTTCACACGACATTGCAATCTCCAGAACCCAGTCAGAGCGGGTGCTGATCGCCCCGCTCGTTATTTATTATCAGGTTACGCTACTGGCCGCTGCGTTCGCCTTTACTGGCTCGACCCAGTAAAGTCAGCGCCGCTTCGCGCGCATTTTTTCCGCAGTATAATACCTGATAAATTTGCTCGGTTATTGGCATTTCTACACCAACGCGCGCTGCAAGCTCCCGCACCTCTTTCGTGTTGCGGTAGCCTTCAACCACCTGGCCAATTTGCTCCTGGGCTTCTTCAACGCCTTTACCCTGCCCAAGGGCCATGCCGAAGCGGCGGTTACGCGATTGGTTATCGGTACAGGTCAAGACCAAATCACCTAAACCCGCCATCCCCATAAAAGTGGCAGGATCGGCGCCTAAAGCGGCACCAAGACGCGACATTTCCGCAAGACCACGGGTGATTAAAGCCGTACGAGCATTAGCGCCAAACCCGATGCCATCGGACATCCCGGCTCCGATAGCGATAACGTTTTTCACCGCACCGCCGAGCTGAACGCCAATCACGTCAGGGTTGCTGTACACCCGGAAGCTTTTTCCGCAGTGAAACAGTTTTTGTAAATCATCAGAGAACTGGTTATCTGTTGCCGCCACGGCGATAGCCGTAGGCAAGCCAGCTGCCAGCTCTTTGGCAAATGTGGGGCCGGAAATCACCGCCAGAGGAATTTTATCCCCCAGCTTTTCGCGAGCAACGTCCTGCAATAAACGCCCGGTTTCTGCCTCGAGCCCTTTGGTCGCCCAAACTACCCGCGCATCAGCCCGCATTAACGGCTGAATCTGGCCCAGTACCATGCCAAATACATGGCTGGGAACCACGACCAGAATATCGCGACTGGCTGCCACAGCAGTCGCCAGGTCGCTTTCAAGCAGCAGATTATCCGGAAATGGAACGTCGGGCAGGAAGGCCGCATTACAGCGATCGGCCTCGAGAGTCGCGATGTGTTTTGGGTCGTGTCCCCATAAAACGACAGGGTGCCCGTTTCTGGCTAGCGTGATAGCCAGAGCGGTGCCGTAGGAGCCGGCACCGATCACTGTCATTGACGCACTAACGTTAGTCATTACGCGTCCTGTTTTTGCTCACCTTCTTCTGACTGCTGCTGCAGATAGCTCATGAACAGCGCGTCAAAGTTTACCGGTGCAAGGTTCAACTGCGGGAAAGTACCGCGGGAAACCAGGTTAGTGATGCATTCACGAGCATACGGGAACAGAATGTTCGGGCAGTATGCGCCGAGGCAATGAGCCATCTGAGTCCCTTCAATACCACCAATGGTGAAAATGCCAGCCTGCTGGACTTCGCACAGAAATGCAGTTTCTTCTTCCATCGTCGCGGTTACGGTTACGCGCAGCACAACTTCAAATACGCCATCAGCCAGCTGGGTGGAAGCAGTATCCAGATCCAGTTTTACTTCAGGCTGCCACTCTTTCTGGAAAACAGCTGGAGCGTTAGGCGCTTCAAAGGAGATATCCTTAGTATAGATGCGCTGGATCTGGAAGTTCATTTCGGTGTTGTTTTGTTCTGACATGGTTAGCCCTTAAAAAAATAAATGTCCCTACTTATAAGACCTGGTGTGGCTCATTTACTGAGCAGCGGATCCAGTCCACCACGCGCATCCAGTGCATACAAGTCGTCGCAGCCACCAATGTGCTGCCCATCAATAAAAACCTGTGGCACGGTGGTGCGATCGCTGCGTTTAATCATCTCTTCACGTTTTTCGGCATTACCGTCAATCGGCAGCTCGATAAACTCAGCACCTTTGCTTTCTAACAGCGCTTTGGCGCGGTGGCAAAATGGGCAAGTCGCTTTGGTGTAGATCTCAATCTTAGCCATGGCTGGTGAACCTCTGTTATTTATTTTCCGCGCACCAGCGGCAGGTTTTCACCGCTCCAGCCTGCGATACCTTCTTTCAGTATCACAACGTTAGCAAAACCAGCTTTGAACAACTGGTTAGCCGGCTCTTGAGCATTCATACCGCTGGCATCCACCACAATAATGGGTTGCGATTTGTGTTTTTCCAACTCCCCGAGATTACCGGCTTTAATTTCAGCAGGCATCAGGTTAACCGCACTGGCAATATGGCCTTTGCGATAATCATCGCGCTGACGCAGGTCAACCACAATGGCATCTTCTTTATTAATCAATCGGGTAGCTTCACCACGGGTGATAACTTTCACCTTCGAAGTCAGACCCTGGAACGTGGTGTAAATCACGGCCGCCAGTAAGGCAAGCCAGGCAATGCTTAGCACTGAATGACGACCAACAAACTGCATGATGTCTTGCATGGGGGGGTATCACTCCCGACAAATGAGATTAAAAACCAGGGATGGAGTATACCTGCGCGTTGTGTCAATTACAGCCAGTGAAAGCCCGGCTTATGCATTTTCTGCGGGCCAGAAAGTAAAAAACTAACCAAATACCAGGCAGTGCTGCGTTGGGTTGCCGGTTTATTTGATCTTTCAGGGCTGTTTACCCCTACTTCCTGTAGTAAAATTACGCAAATTTTTTATCTTTGAAGTGTGAGGTTGTCGCAATGTCCGTTTCTAAAAAACCTATGGTTCTGGTAATTCTTGATGGCTACGGCTATCGCGAAGATAACCAGGATAACGCTATTTTAAGCGCTAAAACGCCGGTCATGGACGAGCTGTGGGCCTCGCGTCCACATACTCTGGTGCAGGCTTCCGGCCTGGAAGTTGGTCTGCCAGATGGTCAGATGGGTAACTCCGAAGTAGGTCACGTAAACCTGGGCGCTGGCCGCATCGTTTATCAGGACCTGACCCGTCTGGATGTGGAGATCAAAGAAGGCGCGTTCTTCAAAAACCCAGTACTGTGCGATGCGGTTGATACCGCAGTTAAAGCCGGTAAAGCTGTACACATCATGGGCCTGGTTTCCCCAGGCGGCGTTCACAGCCACGAAAACCACATCAAAGCGATGATCGACCTCGCAGCTCAGCGCGGCGCAGAAAAAATCTATCTGCACGCCTTCCTGGATGGCCGTGACACCCCACCTCGCAGCGCAGAAGCATCCCTGAAAAGCTTCAGTGAGCAGTTTGCAGCGCTGGGTAAAGGCCGCGTAGCAACTATCATTGGCCGTTACTTTGCAATGGATCGTGATAACCGCTGGGATCGCGTAGAGCTGGCTTATAACCTGATTACTGAAGCTAAAGGCGAGTTCACCGCTGACAACGCAGTTGCCGGCCTGGAAGCCGCTTATGCTCGCGACGAAAACGACGAGTTTGTGAAACCAACCGTTATTCAGGCAGCTGGCGAAGCTTCTTCTGCGATGGAAGACGGCGATGCGATGATTTTCATGAACTTCCGTGCCGACCGCGCTCGTCAGATTACCCGCGCTTTCGTTAACGCTGATTTCGATGGCTTTGTACGTAATAAAGTCATCAAGTTCAGCAACTTTGTCATGCTGAGCGAATATGCGGCAGATATCAAAACCGCCTGCGCTTATCCACCGGCATCCCTGGCCAATACTTTTGGCGAATGGATGGCAAAACACGATAAAACTCAGCTGCGTATCTCAGAGACTGAAAAATACGCTCACGTTACTTTCTTCTTTAACGGCGGTGTGGAAGAACCATTTGCCGGTGAAAGCCGCGTGCTGATTAACTCGCCAAAAGTTGCCACCTACGATTTGCAGCCAGAAATGAGCTCCGCTGAGCTGACTGAAAAACTGGTTGCGGCCATTAAGAGCGGTGAATTCGATACCATCATTTGTAACTATCCAAATGGCGATATGGTTGGCCACACCGGAGTATTTGATGCCGCGGTTTCCGCAGTTGAAGCTCTGGATCACTGTGTTTCTGAAGTTACCCGCGCGGTTGCTGAAGTTGATGGTCAGCTGCTTATTACCGCTGACCACGGTAACGCCGAACAGATGCGCGATCCTGTGACTGGTCAGGCACATACCGCACACACTAACCTGCCGGTTCCACTGATTTATGTCGGCTCTAAACAGGTTAAAGCAATTGAAGGCGGTAAGCTTTCCGATCTGGCGCCAACAATGCTGAGCCTGATGGGAATGGAGATCCCGCAAGAGATGACTGGTAAGCCGCTGTTCATCGTGGAATAATCCTTCCCCATGAGGGGAAACGCGACCATTCCAGATACCAATAAGGCCCAGCCGTCGTATTGGCAACTGATAAGGCCTTTGTTTTGCGCCAGCGCACTCTGCGCTGGCGTATTGCTATGCCCGCTAAATGCCCACGCCGATGACAATGCTAAGCTCAAATCTATTCAGCAGGACATCGCAACAAAAGAACGAGCTGTTCGTCAACAGCAGCAGCAGCGTTCCGTTTTACTCGCCCAGCTAAAGCAGCAGGAGCAGGCCATTTCTGCCGCTGCGCGTACGCTGCGTGAGACTCAAAACACTCTTAATCAGTTAAATAAGCAGATAGACCAGATGAATGCCGCCATTGCAAAGCTGGAAAAGCAGCGCGATGAACAGGCCCGCAATCTGTCTGCTCAGCTGGATGCCGCTTTCCGTCAGGGTCAGCATACCGGCATTCAACTTATCCTCAGCGGTGAAGAAAGCCAGCGCGGCCAGCGCCTGCAGGCCTATTTTGGCTATCTCAACAAAGCCCGCGAGGAAACCATAACGGCGCTTCAGCAAACCAGCGCCGAAGTGAACGAACAGAAAACATCGCTGGAACAAAAGCAGACCGAACAGCAAACTCTGCTTTATCAACAGCGCGCTCAGCAGGCCAAACTCGAAGAAGCGCGCAACCAGCGTAAGAAAACGCTCAGCTCATTAGAATCGTCTATTCAGCAAGGCCAGCAGCAGCTTAGCGAAATGCGCCGCAACGAAGCACGCCTGCGGGACAGCATTTCCCGCGCCGCCGCCGCCGCGAAATCACGCGCCGATCGCGAAGCCCGCGAAGCAGATCAAGTTCGGGATCGCCAGAAACAGGCCTCTCGCCAGGGTACCACTTACAAACCTACCGAAAGCGAACGCTCGCTGATGGCGCGTACCGGCGGGCTTGGCTCGCCACGCGGTCAGGCCGTTTGGCCTGCTCGTGGGCCATTACTGCATCGTTATGGCGAACAGCTGCAAGGTGAGCTACGTTGGAAGGGGGTTGTCATTGCAGCCTCAGAAGGCTCAGAAGTACGGGCCATTGCCGATGGACGAGTGATACTGGCTGACTGGCTCCAGGGATATGGACTGGTCGTGGTCGTTGAGCATGGTAAGGGCGATATGAGCCTGTATGGCTACAACCAAAGCGCGCTGGTTAGCGTCGGAACGCAAGTTCGCGCGGGCCAGCCGATTGCTTTGGTGGGTAGCAGCGGCGGCCAGGGCCGACCATCACTCTACTTTGAAATACGACGCCAGGGACAGGCCGTTAATCCACTACCGTGGTTAGGAAGATAAGTTTTGTTTCGATTGCTCCGCGTTACCACCATCGCTTTAACTGCTCTGATGATGACGGGTGCCGCCTGGGCCGGGAAACTAGCCATTGTTATCGATGATTTCGGCTATCGTCCTAAAACCGAAAACCAGGTTATCGCTTTTCCCGCTCCCGTTTCCGTTGCCGTATTACCTAACGCCCCGCATGCCCGTGAGATGGCCACTAAAGCCCACAATCAGGGGCATGAAGTATTATTGCACCTGCCAATGGCACCGTTAAGCAAACAGTCGCTGGAAAAAGATACCCTGCGCCCGGAAATGAGCAGCGCTGAAATTGACCGCATCGTGCGTGACGCTATCAGCAAAGTGCCTTATGCCGTGGGCGTAAATAACCATATGGGCAGCGCCATGACCTCGAGCCTGTTTGGCATGCAGAAGGTGATGCAGGCGCTTGAGAATTACCAGCTCTATTTCCTGGACAGCATGACCATCGGCAATAGCCAGTCTATGCGGGCCGCTCAGGGCACCGGGGTCAAGGTTATCAAACGCAAAGTGTTCCTCGACGATACCCAAAATGAGGCTGATATTCGCTACCAGTTCAACCGGGCCGTCGCTCTGGCGCGCCGTAATGGCTCCGCGATCGCTATTGGCCATCCGCATCCCACCACGGTACGGGTACTCCAGCAGATGATCCCTTCTTTGCCACCGGATATTACGCTGGTCCGCCCCAGCAGCCTGCTGAATGAACCTCAGGTGGATAATTCGGTCCCACCGCAGGGTATGGGGCAGTCCGGTAAAGTTCCGACTACCGCTAAAACGCTTATCGCGACTTGCCGGTCGAAGCAACCGGTTCAGGCTATCTCGAATGCTCGTTTCTTCACTATCTTAAGCGAGAGCATCAGCCAGAGCACGCTGGTGCAGTATGTCCGCCATCAGTGGCAGGGATGGCAGCAAGTATCTAAACCTTGAGCATAAAAAAAGCGCCGATTACGGCGCTTTTTTACTGGCATTAAGCACTCAATCCCAGCTCAATATCACTTTACCAGACTGGCCAGAGCGCATGGCATCAAAGCCCTGCTGGAACTCATCTACCGAGAAACGGTGGGTGATAATTGGCGACAGATCCAGACCAGACTGAATCAGTGCGGCCATTTTGTACCAGGTTTCGAACATTTCACGGCCATAGATGCCCTTAATGAACAAACCTTTAAAAATGACCTTATTCCAGTCGATAGACATATCTGATGGCGGAATACCCAGCATTGCAATACGCCCGCCATGGTTCATGGTATCCAGCATAGCTCGGAAAGCCGGTGGCGCACCGGACATTTCCAGACCCACATCAAAACCTTCAGTCATACCCAAATCGGCCATGACATCCTGCAGATTCTCTTCACTCACGTTGACGGCACGGGTAACACCCATATCGCGCGCCAGGGCCAGTCGGTACTCGTTCACATCGGTAATCACAACATTGCGCGCACCAACGTGTTTAGCCACTGCCGCCGCCATAATGCCGATCGGCCCGGCACCGGAGACCAGCACATCCTCACCGACCAGATCGAAAGACAGTGCGGTGTGCACAGCGTTACCAAACGGGTCAAAGATAGAGGCCAGATCGTCAGAGATATTGTCCGGAATTTTGAAAGCATTAAACGCTGGAATCACCAGATATTCGGCGAAGCACCCCTGGCGGTTTACGCCAACGCCAATGGTGTTACGGCACAGATGAGTACGGCCACCGCGGCAGTTGCGGCAATGACCACAGGTAATGTGCCCTTCGCCAGAAACCCGGTCACCGACTTTAAAGCCTTTGACTTCCTGACCCATGCCAACGACTTCGCCCACATATTCGTGGCCAACAATCATCGGCACTGGAATAGTCTTTTGCGACCACTGATCCCAGTTATAGATATGCACATCGGTACCGCAGATAGCGGTTTTACGAATTTTAATCAGCAGATCGTTATGGCCAGGCTCTGGAGTTGGCGCATCCGTCATCCAGATGCCTTCTTCGGCCTTGAGTTTCGCTAATGCTTTCATAATCTGTCCTTAGGCAATGACACCTAACTGTTTGCCGATACGGGTAAAGGCTGCAACCGCGCGCTCAATTTGCTCAGTAGTATGTGCCGCCGACATCTGAGTACGAATACGAGCCTGCCCTTTCGGTACTACCGGATAGAAGAAACCGGTGACATAAATACCTTCTTTTTGCAGTTCGCGGGCAAAATTCTGCGCCACGGTCGCTTCACCGAGCATGACGGGAATAATAGCGTGGTCAGCACCGGCCAGTGTGAAACCCACTGCCGACATTTTCTCGCGGAATAAGCGGGCATTGGCCCACAGACGCTCACGCTGCTCGCTGCCAGATTCCAGCATCTCCAGAACCTTAATTGAAGCAGCCACAATCGCCGGCGCCAGAGAGTTGGAGAATAAATACGGGCGTGAACGCTGGCGCAGCCACTCAACCACCTCTTTGCTGGCGGCGGTGTAGCCACCGGAGGCTCCACCAAGAGCTTTACCCAGCGTACCGGTAATGATATCAACCCGGCCCATCACATCGCAGTACTCGTGAGTGCCTCGGCCATTTGCGCCGACAAAGCCCACCGCGTGGGAGTCATCGACCATCACCAGCGCATCGTATTTATCTGCCAGATCGCAAACCCCTTTAAGGTTCGCGATAACGCCATCCATTGAGAATACGCCGTCGGTGGCAATTAATACGTGACGAGCGCCAGCGGCGCGCGCTTCCTGCAAACGGGACTCAAGCTCCTGCATATCGTTATTGGCGTAACGGAAGCGTTTTGCTTTGCATAGACGAACGCCATCGATAATGGAAGCGTGGTTCAGCGCGTCAGAGATGATGGCATCTTCCGGACCAAGCAGCGTTTCAAACAACCCGCCGTTCGCATCGAAGCAAGAGGAGTAAAGAATGGCATCTTCCATACCCAGGAAATCAGCCAGCTTCTTCTCAAGCTGCTTGTGAGTGTCCTGGGTACCGCAGATAAAACGCACCGATGCCATGCCGAAACCGTGGCTATCCATCCCCTGCTTCGCGGCTGCGATGAGCTCAGGGTGGTTTGCCAGTCCCAGATAGTTATTGGCACAAAAGTTGATGACGTGGCTACCATCCGCCACGGTAATATCCGCCTGCTGCGCGGACGTAATGATGCGTTCATCCTTAAACAGCCCTTCAGAGCGTGCCTGCTCCAGGCTGGCGGTTAACTGCCGGTAAAAATCGCCTCGCATTACTATTCTCCAGGTATGGCGTAACTCAACACATATTACTTAAAGCTATTGGATATCACGAGATGATGCCTCACGGAGGATAATTTTTGCAGCACAAATCACGACACTGAAACATTTCCGCGCCGCAGTTGCTAAATGGCAAGCTGTCGGTCAGACGATGTAATGGTATGATTAGAGGCATTAGTGTCTGAATCTCACCTTCAGACCCCGACAGATATTTACAGGTAAGAATTATGATTATTGTAACTGGTGGTGCCGGTTTAATCGGCAGTAACATCATTAAGTCACTGAATGATCGTGGTTATAAAGACATCCTGGTGGTTGATAACCTGAAAGATGGTACCAAGTTCGTCAATCTGGTCGATTTGGATATCGCTGACTACATGGATAAAGAAGACTTTCTGATCCAGATTATGGCTGGCGAAGACTTCGGCGATATTGAAGCCGTATTCCATGAAGGCGCCTGCTCCTCCACCACCGAGTGGGATGGCAAGTACGTGATGGATAACAACTATCAGTACTCCAAAGAGCTGCTGCACTACTGCCTCGAACGCCAGATTCCATTCCTGTATGCTTCTTCTGCCGCCACCTACGGTGGACGCACTAGCGACTTCATCGAATCCCGCGAATTTGAAGGCCCGCTGAACGTATACGGCTACTCTAAGTTCCTGTTTGATGAATATGTGCGCAAAATTCTGCCTGAAGCCGAATCGCAAATCACAGGTTTCCGCTACTTCAACGTTTATGGCCCGCGTGAAGGTCATAAAGGCAGCATGGCGAGCGTCGCTTTCCATTTGAACACTCAGCTGAATAATGGCGAGAACCCAAAACTGTTCGAAGGCAGCGACAACTTCCGCCGCGACTTTATCTACGTTGGCGACGTGGCAGCCGTAAATCTGTGGTTTATGGATAACGGTGTTTCCGGCATTTTCAACTGCGGTACCGGTCGTGCCGAATCCTTCCAGGCCGTTGCCGACGCAGCTCTCGCTTACCACAAGCAAGGCAAACTGGAATACATCCCGTTCCCGGAAAAACTTAAAGGCCGCTATCAGGCATTTACTCAGGCAGATCTCACCAATCTGCGTGCCGCCGGTTGTGATGTACAGTTCAAAACCGTCGCAGAAGGCGTGGCCGAATATATGGCCTGGCTGAACCGTAAGGCCTGATCGGTAAAATAGTTATGAAAATACTGGTGATCGGCCCGTCATGGGTAGGTGACATGATGATGTCGCAAAGTCTTTACCGTACGCTCAGGGCGCGCTATCCCCAGGCAACAATCGATGTGATGGCACCCGCGTGGTGCCGTCCATTGCTGGCGCGAATGCCAGAAGTCAGCCAGGCCATCCCAATGCCACTCGGTCACGGCGCTCTGGCGCTCGGTGAGCGTCGCCGCCTGGGTATTAGCCTGCGCGACAATCACTATGATCGCGCCTACGTCCTGCCAAATTCTTTAAAGTCCGCATTAATTCCTTTCTTTGCCCGCGTTCCGCTACGTACCGGATGGCGCGGAGAGATGCGATACGGCTTACTTAATGATATTCGCCAGCTTAATAAGCCCGACTGGCCGCTTATGGTAGAGCGCTATGTCGCTCTGGCCTATGACAAAGGCGTTATGAATACCGCCAGGGATTTGCCTCATCCTCTGCTCTGGCCACAGCTTAAGGTTACCGATGAAGAGAAGCTACAGGCACAGCGCAGCTTCCATATTTCGGCAGAACGCCCCATTATCGGCTTCTGCCCAGGCGCTGAATTTGGCCCCGCCAAACGCTGGCCTCATTATCATTACAGCGCTCTGGCAGCCCGGTTAATTGATGAAGGCTTTCAGATTGTCCTGTTCGGTTCGGCGAAAGATGCTGAAGCGGGCCAGCAAATAATGTCAGCCCTCAACTCGGAACAACAGCATTGGTGCCGTAACCTGGCCGGAGACACGCAGCTGGATCAAGCCGTACTCTTGATTGCCTCCTGCAAAGCCATCGTGACCAATGATTCAGGATTGATGCACGTTGCAGCATCCGTTGGGCGTCCGTTGGTAGCGTTATATGGGCCAAGCAGCCCCGACTTTACTCCACCGCTCTCACACAAAGCGCGGGTCATTCGCCTGATTGATGGCTATCTGCGTGTGCGTAAAGGTGATGGAGAGCAGGGTTATCATCAAAGCCTGATCGATATTCAACCTGAGCGCGTTCACGATGAGCTTCAGTCGTTGCTGGCGGCAGAGGAAGACTAGGTGCGGGTATTAATCGTTAAGACCTCTTCCATGGGAGATGTATTACATACTCTTCCGGCCGTAACCGATGCCGCACGTCAATTTCCAGATATTCGCTTTGACTGGGTGGTTGAAGAAAACTTTGCTCAAATTCCCGGCTGGCATCAGTCGGTTGAGCGAGTTATTCCAGTGGCAATACGGCGCTGGCGCAAAGCGTGGTTCTCAGCACCTATTCGCGCCGAACGCAAAGCGTTCCGTGAAGCGCTCCGCCGTGAAAGCTACGACGCCATCATTGATGCCCAGGGACTGGTAAAAAGCGCAGCCCTGGTCACCAGACTTGCTCGCGGCATAAAACACGGCATGGACTGGAAAACGGCGCGTGAACCACTTGCCAGCCTGTTTTACAACCGTCGGCATCACATCGCACGTGAGCAACATGCCGTAGAGCGCACCCGCGAGCTGTTTGCCAAAAGCCTGGGATATGATAAGCCGGAAACTCAGGGTGACTACGCTATTGCCAGTCATTTTCTCGGAGCCGAATCTACAGCCTCCCATTACGCAGTTTTTTTACATGCCACAACCCGTGATGATAAGCACTGGCCAGAAGAACACTGGCGACAGCTTATCGACTCAATGAAAGACCTTGGGTTGCGCATTAAACTGCCGTGGGGTGCCGCACATGAAGAAGCCCGAGCCAAAAGGCTGGCACAGGGATTTGATTATGTGGACGTCATGCCGCGCATGAGTCTGGAAGAGGTCGCCCGCCTGCTGGCCGGCGCGCGTTTTATTGTTTCTGTAGACACCGGGCTAAGCCATATGGCGGCAGCGCTGGATAAACCGAACATTACTCTCTATGGCCCAACCGATCCGGGGCTGATAGGGGGATATGGGAAAAATCAGATTGCATGCTGCTCCTGTACTGGAGCTATGGCCGATGTACCTTCTGCCCTTATCTTAAGTAAGATACTATCTTTAAAATAATGAGTAAGTGAATATTTTATATGGACCTCTGGCAGAGAAATTTTAAATGAACTTGAAATTCATCAGCTTTACCAGAAACTCAAATAGTGGTAAATGGCAACATTATTCAGAATCGCTGATCCTGGCTATGTGCATATTAACTCTTGCATGCGCTCCTTTTTTTAATAATTTGAGCATGAAGCTTTTTACCCTTACGTCAATACTATCATTAGTTACTTTTGTTTTTAGCATAAAAAAACGCAACTACTCTTTCTATAACCTTGCACTGCCACTCTCGATATTATTATTAGGAATTATTAATATACTTTGGTACAAGGCTTTTAAAACTGATGGTTCAGCCTTTAGGGAGACTTATCACAGCTATCAAAATATGGGAAAAGTGTTTATTTATGGCTTTTTTCCAACGCTACTAATGAGCACATCAACAACCACAAAACTTAATAAATATTTATATGCAGCTATTTATTTATTAACCTTTATCATTCTAACTTCCGCTCTATATTTAAAATTTTCCAGCAAAATTATTCGTCTTGATTTTGGTATAGGTTCAGCAACCGGCGCAGCTTATACTATATTATTAATTGGGTTTATAAGTGGCACAGCGATTCTGTGCACAAATAAAAAAAACCTGATCTTATATATATTAAATACTGCAAGCGTATTTACGTTAATATTATTCACTGAAACCCGATCGGCAATTTTAGTGTTCCCTGTAATAAGCATTATAACAATTGCATACACTTATGGTGCGACAAGGAAAGAGCTATTAACTTCTACAGGAATTTTTATCATATTAATAGCTCTAGTTCTAATGACATTCAAAGATCAGATCACTCATCGTTATGAAGTCGCTCTAAATGACATCCAACAATATAAAAACTCCAATAGCTGGACATCATTAGGAGCTCGATTAGCGATGTATGAGGTGGGTTTGAAATCATTTCAAAACTCACCGCTGATATGGAAGTCCGCTGAATCCAGAGCCGAAAATATAAGAAAGTATGCGCGGGAGAATAAAATTTATAATGGTGCTTTACCATTCTTAAATATTCATCTCCATAATGAAATTATTGAAAGCGCATCAATAAAAGGTATCGCAGGTATTTTGAGTACTATGATTTTCTATTTGTCATTATGTATACTGGCATTTCGTAGAAAATCAATACTTCTTGCCGGGCTATTAATTGCTATAGTTAGCCTTGGACTCAGTGATGTATTGTTATGGGCTAGGAGCATACCAATAATTATCATTATGACAATCGTAATAGCTATAGCCATAGAATCACATAAAAAAATATCATCCCTTTAAATTATCGCTCTGATCAAGCCTTCATATTAATGAGGGCTTTTCAAAACAGGAATAATTTTGTCAATCGCCTGTTGAATTGGCTGTTCGGGAAGCTCATTAACGAAAAATCCATCCGACACAACTGTGACTGCTTTTTTATTATTTGGCCCCCATACTAAAACCGAAGGATAATAAGGATTTTTTGCTTTTGGATAAATAGCTACGGTAGGTATAGTAAACGCTGCAGCCACGTGAATCAGGGCAGTATCCACTGAGACAAGTAAATAAGCAGCCTTAGTTAAGGCAATTGTTTCAGAAAATGTTTTAAATGGACTAAATTCCGCCCCATCGATATCTATGCGTCGAAGATCCTCCGGCAAGCCAGTAAATATAATGCGTGAATCAGGAAATTTAATACGAATGTAATTATAAACAGAGTGGATTTGATCATTTGACAAGCAACATATTTTCTTTGCACCAAAGGCATGTAAAATAATTATTTTTTGGTTATTTACAAATTTATCAACCTTATATTCGAGTGCTGATGATATAGGTAAATCATAGCGACCACAGAGCAAAGAATTGCAATTTTTATCCACATACTTCATTATAGATAAAACACGGGTAGATATATGCTCCTGCAAATTCTCATCATGCCTATCAAAGGTATCATAATATCTGTGATACCACTTATCAAAACCTAAAACATGTGAAGCCTTGATACTTAAAAGTAATATCGCATGTCGATAATTTGGCAAAGTTTCAAATGGATCTATCAAGAGGTCGTAATGATTTCCCCTCATTTTTTTTCTAAGCTTCCATAAAGAATTAAAGCCATCATCATCTTTAATAATAATGTCATCAATTTTTTTATTTTCACGTAAAAATAAAGCGCTTCTTGGATCCGTAATTATCGTCAGATGAATGTTTCTGGACTTCAGTTCTCTATATATAGAACTAAAGACAATTAAGTCCCCAAGCTTTTTATTATTGTGAATCACTACTATTTTCTCTATTTTTTCAGGTAACGGGCGAACTACCTTTCTATAAAGAAATAAAAACCCAGATAGATATATTTTAATTTTATTCAGAATTACCTTTTTTTTTCTATGAAATATACCCAACCGCATAAAGAAATAGCCTCAGCGTTGACAATAACCCATCGATAAAAAGAGAATGCATATCTTTAAAGGATATACGACAGTATCATTATTAAATAAATGGTTTAGTAATTATATCTTCCTAGCTACAATTAGCGCTCAACTTCCTGATTGTCTTAACAATTCTATACTTTAAAAAGTACCAAAATGATGATACCGATCTACCATTTTTTTTATCGTGCATACTTTTAGCTTTAAATTGTCCCTCACCTTTAGCATCTAGCAAAGGAACATCACTCCATGCTGATGAACGATATGCTTCATAGAAATAGCTTTCAGATGGATATTCTGTCCAGTTATGCCAAGGCTTGGTAATACCTACATAATGAACTAACCGAGTATCATCATTTATATAACTTTGATATTCATTTTCGGATTCGAAATCAAGCTCATAATCAACACCATATAACTTATCATACTTATCATCTAAAAATAGACAATGCTTAAAAAATAGAATATTGAGAATATCTTGATCTAAACACTTATATTTTTTATGCTCAACATCAGATGCAAGCATAGATAGTGCCTGCTGCATAAATTTATTTTTCTTCCATGCTTTTAAATTTAAATAAATGAAACCGGCATTAAAATAATTCCCCGGCAAACCATCTACATTAAGTCGCTCAGCTGGTTTGCCTTGCATAAATTCATTATCTTTCACCACTGCCGCATAATATAAATCAGAAAACTCTAACTCTAGTAACTCTCTAATTGATCCCTTACAAATTATATCAGCATCAATATAAAGTAAGTTATGACAATGTTCCGCCAAAAAATCAAAGGCGATGAATCTAAAAAAAGTCGCATATGACCACTGCTTGGCGCTTGGAAATATATTTATAAATTTATCAGAAATTTTATAGATGGTCACATTCACATTGGTATTATTCTTACAAAAGAGAGTTATCCTCTTATTATAATCATAATCTAGGTAATCAGTGAATAAATGAAATGAAATATCCAAGTCTTTATTATTATTAACAATTGACTGCATCGAAATTGCAGCACCAAAAAGAAAATGTCGATCAACCCCATAAGAAATATTCAGTGAATTGTGTGTTTTTTTGTTATCACCGAACGAAAGAATATCAGAAATACTATCTTTCAATACATCCATATATGCTCCACGCATTTATTAAATATTATAAGTTGCACTCTCACTCTTTTCTCTTGATTTTTTTTATGAGGTTGCGGAGTTTTAGTTTATATATAACCATGTAATAACCAACATCATAAATTTCATTTTTAATATTAAGGTGTCTTTCCATTGCTATTCTATCTTTGGCCTTAAGTTGTCCACTGCAACTTTTTCCGGAAAGATCTATAATTCGAACACCATTGTTACTGATAATAAAATTCCCTTTATGAGGATCACCAGATAACATTCCCTGAGCATGTAATTGTTTCATTGATTCTTTTATTTCGTTTCGTACCTTATCAGTTATCTCATCAAGATCACTTAATTCCACGCCCTCTATGTATTCTATCAGCATGATGAAAACGCTGGCGTAATTAAATACTTTCCTTTCTGCTAGTAAATAAAAGTCATTAGGGAAATTGTTCCCCAAATTTCTAATTCGATCGGTTTGTATAATTAAATTCTTATAATAATCGCCCCGAACAAAAGATTTAAAAAAGCGCTCAGCCTTTTTGTTTTTAGGCGCGAAAACTTTGAAAACAAATTTCCCGTATGGAGTATCAATCAAAGAAACTTTTGTATCATCGATATTCCTGAGAACTTTTAAAGTAGTGAAATTATATTTAAGAATGTCCTTGAGTATATTTTTATATACTTCAGTATCGTTTTTAGTATAAACGACAAATCCTTTATACTTATAATTTTCAATCATCAATATTAATTCTCTTTTTTAATTTCAGCATATTATAATAAAGTCCATACAGCAATCCAGAAATATAATTCCTCTGGGCTAATTCATGCTTATATCTTTTTTTAAACTCATTTATTGTAAATGCTTTCTTTTTGGTTTCATTTCGCCACGGCGAGGCCAGATAGGCCAAGTCAAAATAGGAGTTAGCACTATATCTGGCCCAGACATGCCACGGCTTTGTTATACCAGTATAATGAATTAAAACAGTCTCATCCTTTATTGTTTTTTTATATTCTTGATGGGTTTTATCTAATAACTCGGACTTTAAAGAATATATTGTGTTATAATTACTGGATACGTAGATCACTTTATCATTTAATAAAATATTAAGAACATCTTGGTCTGGATATTTTATTTTCTCGCATATAATTGGGTCATTAAGTAAACCAATTGCCTTATTAGTTATATTTTCAATATGCCATGCATCTAAATCAACATACATTACACCCGAGTTAAAGTAGGTGATATTTTTTGGAAATATTGACAAACTTGACTCAGAGAATCTTTGGTCTATTTTTAGGATATCTTCAATAACAATGGCTATATTAGACTCAAATTTAGTAGAAAATAAACCATCAATATTCCCTTTGCAAATAACATCAGCGTCGAGGTAGAGCGCTTTGGAACAAAATTGTCTAAGATAATCAAAACCAAGCAAACGGAAATACATGGCATGAGACCAAACTTTACTATTCGGCAAGTTTATAAAGTGATTTTTATCGACCAAGTATAAAGATATTTTTGTTTTATATTGCTCAGCTAACTCGTCAAGCCTGGAGATATATTTGCTATCTAACTCATCTATAAATATATGAAAATTAAAAAAGCTACTCTGGTTGTGTATCAACAATGAAGTAATTGAAATTGCAACGCCAAGCTCGTAATTTCTATCTACTCCATATACGACATTTAATTCACTACCCTGTATAATCCCTTGGGTATAATCTATTTTTTTAATATTAGATATTGATTCAGATAAGTTATAGTCCATATATAATTACTCAGAGTATTTTAAGTAAAAAGTAACGAATATAGCTCTGTAAAACCTGCAAATAGTGTCCCTGTTTATAAAAATGCTTCGCAGCATAACGCCACTGGCTAGGATTACTAGGAGCCAGTAAATCATCATCTCCCCACGGCGAATTATTTTTTGCTTTTAAAAAATAATTGCAGCACGGGTAACTGACCCAACGATGCCACGGTTTAGTGGGCCCAATATAATGAATAAATACTGATGCTGAGTTAATAGGATTTTTATGGCGACCCTGAAGTTCATAGTTAATGCTATATTGCTCATTATATTTTTGCTCCAGGAAATAAACTTCCCCAGCACAAATCAAGTTCAAAATATCTTGATCGTAATATGTTAAGCGAGCAACTATTTCCGGTTCAGCTAATGCAGCCATTGCTTTTTGCGTGATGCTATTAGCAGCCCAGTTCTGAACTTCAATAAGCATCACGCCGCTGTTAAAATAACCGTCCTTCAGTACCGGACAATGCAGAGTATCTGCTCGACTTGTCCACCAATCTTTCGTCCTCTCAGGAGCGGCCGCACAAAGCTTATCGGTTAAATCAATGTCCCAAAGTGAACTAATGTCATTGTTGCATACAATGTCTGAATCCAAATAAAGGACTTTGTTAACCAGCCCGGCGAAAAAATCCGCTATAAGAAAGCGATAATAAATTGCCGATGACCATAACTTATTCGTTGGTAAATGTGATAAGGATTCAGCATTCAATAAATGGATGATGACTATGCTATTAAACTCTTTAGCCAGAGCCAAAAATTTTTGTTGGTAATCCTCAGAAACCGCATTAGTAAATATATTGAAAACAAATTTACCCTGCGGATTCTGTTGCATAACAGAAGCAATAGAGACCGCACATCCCATCATAAAGTTACCGTCAGTACCATATGCAATGTACTGATAGTCTGAAGTGTCACCATTCTGTGGGGCATTTAACTCAATTGTTCTGGTAACAAATTTCTGTTCTGGCCATTGCATGATATTTACCCGGCTACAGTGATTTTCTTATCGTTCTTTCACGAATCTTATCAGCTTTAGTACGCGCTATATTGAATAGCTCGGATTCGTTTTTAAAAATATTCTTTAAGCTATCATTACTATATGTACGCAGGAACCGATAGATATCCCGATTCGTGAGACCTATATTTAATGAGGAGAAATATAGCCCAATTAGGTCTTTATCGCGCCAGCGCTGCGGAACCTTATCTCTGATTTGCGAACGATGAAGATCGATAACTGATATTTTGAGCTGCTCTTCCTGACCATCAAACGGCAGATGAAGAAGAAAGTGACAAATATAGCAATCACGATGGTTTACACCACCCTGGTGCATCTTACGCACCATTTCAGCAACCCGCTGAATAATCATACGCTTAGTTTTAACGTTCGGCGGCTGGGTGAGCCAGTCAGCGCAATAATCCTCCAGGCTGATAGTCGGCGTTAAATCTTCAGTAATGATAAAAGAGGTTCGGCGAACCGGGTTCAGCCCTTTCTGGCCAAAACCAATTCCTTTCATGGTATCTACGCCGAGCTCTTTCAGGCGGTGAATAGCCTTCCACTCGCGGTCTGCGCCCAGCACCGGCAGTCGCAGTGAAATCAGGTTTTTTATGACCTCTTTCCACGTAGTGCCGTAATGCAGTTTTAAAAAATAGCTGCGCCCGTCAATTTCAAAACGCAGCGTACGGCGAGTTTCAAGCGCCCGGAAAACCTCGCCATTAAGCTTTTCAACTTCGGCGAAGGCATCTTTACCACGCCATAAACTGGCAAGTGGTTCTTTCAGTTCAACCATCAATCTCACCTAAAATGATATCAGCCGCCCGCTCAGGCAGGCTGTATATATCCTGTGTATCGGCATAGTGGCGCGCATTCGCCGCCCATTGCTGCCGTAGCCCGGTATCTGTCAACCCTTTCTCAAGGGCCTGGTTCAATTCGTCCTGAACGAATGGCTGCCCAATAACCACTCCGCACCGGGCCTTATCAATGTAGTGGGCATATCCGCAGACGCTGGTCACCAGAACAGGTAATCCACCGGCAATTGCTTCCAGCAACACAATGCCCGCCGCTTCCTGGTAGGCAGGATGGAGCAGCAGATCGGCCCCAGCCATCAGCTCAGAGACGTCGTCCCGGCCGGCAAAAAACTCTACCTGTGCTCCAATGCCTGATTTCTCAGCCTGGGCTCTAAAGCGATCCGGTTTATCCTGACCAACTACCAGTAATTTCACCCGGCTACGGATACTTTCAGGTAACGCTGCTACGGCACTAATTGTTCGATCTACGCCTTTACGCCGAAAATCGGAACCTACCTGCAACAGTAAAAATTGCCCGGCCTGGATACCATTTTTTTGCCTGATTTGGGCTCTGGCACCTTCTGGCAGTTGGTCATATCGGCGCTCCGGATAAATACCGGGAGGCAGGATATGAAACCGATGGGATTCCGTATGGTAATGTTTTTTAAAGTCCGCAATCTGGGCATCAGTTAGCATCAAAAGCTCGGTTCTGGCCCCCAGATGGAATACCGCTTTCTCAAACCCGGCATAGTGCTTATAGCGCCCGGTCAGCTTGTAGAAGAAGCCCTTCTCACGAGCGACCTTTTCGGCATAGCAAACATCTGCGGCATAGTAGACATCCAGCCCAGGCATTTTATTAAAGCCCACTACTCTGTCGGCGGGATGCTGCTGTAAATGCGCCTGAACCCACTGATAGTATTCTGCGTTACGTCCATGGTTAGTACGGGCTTTTACCGGCACCAGAATAATGTCTAACTCAGCAGGCCTTTCCCCTTCCCAGGAATAAGCATAAACCCGTACCTGATGACCTCGTTCAGCCACCGTGCGTGCAATTCGCAGGAAGTCGCGCTGCAGGCCGCCATAGGGGAAATACTTATATAAACAGAAGGCTACGATCATAATCCGTTATCCATCGATGCCGTTTCAGTCGATACCGGTTGTGGCAGAAGCTTTTCTGTTGCAGCTATAACGTCTGCGGCAGGTATGACGGAGAGATAGCGCGTATTGCGGTTACGCTCTTCACGCGGTGGCATCGGCGCATAATCACCCGCCCAAAATTGAATGGCTTGCTGGCTCCATGGCCGCCAGAAAATATGATCTGTCGCGCCAAATAAGCAAACTATCGGCGTTTTAACCGCAGCAGCAATGTGCATCGGTGCAGAGTCAACGCCGATAAATAATGATGCCCCGTCAATTAACGCCCCAAGCTCCGGAAAAGACGTTTTCCCCGCCAGGGCTGTCACTGGCCGCTGCCTGCAGCCTGCGGCTATATGCTCAATACAATCCAAATCCTCTTTACCCGGCCCGGACGTGAGAACCACCGGATAACCGCGATCGGCCAGAGCATCAATCACTTGGGAGAATTTTTCGTCATCCCAGCATTTGAAAAGCTGGCGGGCCGTGGGTTGAATAACAACGTAAGGGCCGCTGACTCCAGCGGCGTTGAGCCGTTTCTGAATAGCCTCACGATGCTCGGGCTGGTAATACATTGTTGTTTCAGCAAACCAGTCATCTGGACAGATCCCCAGCGGGGCCAGAGTCGAGAGGTTAGACTCTACAACGTTGGTCATTTGTCGCGGTACCAGATGGGTAAAGCTCTTTTTCCAGAAGTTGCTCTGGCGATGTGCGTAATCCTGAGTGAGCTTTACCTTCGCAGGCAGCATTCGGACTAGCAAGGCAACCATCCACTGGTCAGTCAGATTAACTATCAAATCATAGTGATTGCCGCGTAAGCTTTTTACCGTTTCTAAGAAGTTACTAATCTTCTCACCGGTTTTACTGCCTTTATTTTTCAGGCCGTAAAAGGCGTTGATATCCGGGTTTTCAGAGAGGATGGGGATGGTATCCTGATATAACAGCATATCTATTTTTGCGTCAGGATAGCGCCGTTTAAGGGTGCTAATAACCGGGGTGGTTAACAGCATATCCCCGTGAAAACGCATTTTAATAATCAAAATTCGGTTGAATGGCTTATCCACACGCATCTCTTCATCGTTAGCTTCATCAGGCATCGCCAAAAAATGGCATGCTACCGCCCCAGGCTCACAGCAACCTGTTCACTGACTACTCTCAATAGATAGGGGATAGTGTACCATTTCTTGCTGTACAAACCGACATTCCAGGCAAGCCACCACATATCGCTAAAAACTAGCTTTTATCAATAAGATAAATTCCATTTCCCCCTATTGATGTAATTGACTGGCGAATATTTCCCGCAATTTAAGCATCATTTTATTCAAAAAAATGAATATATATTCAATAAAAAAACAAAATTACAAGGAGTTATGCCTTTTTTTCCACTAAAATCGTGTTCTGACTGGCAAAAGTAATGGTAAAGAACCCGTTAAATACTTAGAATCCACGTCACGTTCCCTGGACTGCGACTGATTATGCTGCAATTGCTTTACACCGCGCTGCTCTACCTCATCCAACCATTGATCTGGATAAGGCTGTTACTGCGTAGTCGTAAGGCTCCCGCATATCGAAAACGCTGGGGAGAGCGATATGGGTTCTATAAACGCCCGATGCAACAGGGCGGGATCCTGCTTCACTCGGTTTCAGTTGGCGAGACGCTAGCCGCCGTTCCACTGGTCAGAGCATTACGTCACCGTTATCCTGAACTGCCTATCACCGTCACCACCATGACCCCTACCGGTTCAGAGCGAGTTCTCTCCGCATTTGGTAATGACGTACAGCATGTATATCTGCCTTATGATCTCCCAGACGCCTTAAACCGCTTCCTGACCAAAATAGATCCCAAGCTGGTTTTAGTGATGGAGACCGAGCTGTGGCCAAACCTGATAACCGCCCTGCACCAGCGACAGATTCCTTTAGTTATCGCCAATGCCCGCCTGTCCGCTCGTTCTGCCGCTGGCTATGCCAAACTGGGCAGCTTTATCCGCAAAGTTTTACGCAGGATAACGTTAATCGCGGCTCAGAATGATGAAGATGGCGAACGCTTCATTGAGCTGGGCGCTCACCGGGCGCAAATTGCCGTTACCGGTAGTTTAAAATTTGATATTTCCGTCACGCCGCAGATGGCCGCAAAATCCGTGGCCCTGCGTCGCCAATGGGCGCCTCACCGCCCGGTTTGGATTGCCGCCAGTACTCATGAGGGCGAAGAAACCGTTATCCTTGAGGCTCATAAAGCGCTATTGCAGAAATTCCCTGAGCTGCTGCTAATCCTGGTTCCTCGCCATCCTGAACGCTTCCCGGATGCTGAACGACTGGTACGAGAAGCCGGTATGAGCTTTATTTGCCGTTCTTCCGGCGAAGTACCATCCGGCGGCACTCAGGTGGTTATTGGCGACACTATGGGTGAACTCATGCTGATGTACGGCATTGCCGACCTGGCATTTGTCGGCGGTTCACTTATCGAACGCGGCGGCCACAATCCTTTAGAGCCGGCGGCCCACGCCATTCCTGTCATAATGGGGCCGCACACTTTTAACTTTAAAGATATCTGCGCCCGGCTGGATAAAGCTAACGGGCTGATTACCGTTGAAGATGCGGCTGCACTTACTCAAGTCATTACCTCGCTATTAACCGACGATGACTATCGAAATTACTATGGTCGGCATGCGGTAGAGGTGCTGTATCAAAATCAGGGAGCACTCCAGCGCCTGCTACACTTGCTGGAGCCGTATCTGCCGCCGCAGTTGCACTGAGGTTATCATGCACACTAAAGCCATCTATCCCGGCACCTTCGATCCTATCACTAACGGGCATATTGATATCATTACCCGCGCCTGCGGTATGTTTAATCAGGTTATTCTCGCTATTGCCGCAAGCCCCAGTAAAAAGCCCTTATTCTCTTTGGAAGAACGTGTAAACCTGGCACGCCAGGCAACTGACCATCTGGATAATCTGACTGTCGTGGGTTTTAGCGACCTGATGGCGAACTTTGCCCGTAGCCACGGAGCCAACGTGCTGGTTCGCGGCCTGCGTACCGCTGGCGATTTTGAATATGAGATGCAACTGGCGCATATGAACCGTCATCTGATGCCCGGCCTGGAGAGCGTATTCCTGATGCCAACCAAAGAATGGTCATTCATCTCTTCTTCACTGGTAAAAGAAGTTGCCCGCCATAAAGGCGATGTAAGCCATTTTCTACCGGATAACGTTCACACCGCCTTGCTAGGCAAGTTAAACCAGCCTTAATGCTGACAGTGGCGGCACCAATAAGTGCGCCGCTGCCCATGCTTACCTGCGCTAATCAAAGTGTTGCATCGCCGACACGGCTCCCCTTCCCGGCCATAAACCATCAGTTCCTGAGCGAAATAACCTGGTTTTCCATCACTTTGTAAAAAGTCACGCAGCGTTGTGCCACCCTGCTCAATAGAGCGAAGCAAAACCTGCTTAATTGAGGCTACCAGCCTTTCGCATTCCGCCATCGACAGGGAAGAGGCCAGCCGGTCCGGATGAATACCGGCCATAAAGAGAGATTCGCTGGCGTAAATATTACCGACGCCCACCACCAGCTTGTTATCCATCAGCCAGGGCTTAATCGCCGTTTTTTTACGAGCGCTTCGGGTATGAAGCCACTGTGCGCTAAATTCACTGCTCAAAGGTTCTGGCCCCAGATGGGCTAACACCGAGCACTCACTAAGAGATTTGGTCCACAGCCAGCATCCAAAGCGGCGCGGGTCGGTATAACGCAGCACTTTGCCATTCTCCATAACCATATCAACATGGTCATGTTTTTGAGCAGGCTGGTCCTCCAGCAAAATCCTCAGGCTGCCTGACATTCCGAGGTGAATGACAATCCAGCCATCAGGAAGCTCTACTAATAGATATTTGGCGCGCCGCTGAACGCTCAAAACAGGAACATCACTCAGCGACTCAAGCTCTGCCGACACCGGCCAGCGCAGACGCCCGTTACGCACAATAATATGCTGGATTTTTCCCCCAACCAGGTGGGGCTCAATACCCCGGCGACTGGTTTCTACCTCTGGTAACTCAGGCATATCTTCTCCACAGGCAGAACTGCACCTGCCTTGATAAAAGCGGCCCTAATATTTTACCGATATACCAGACCCACTCAGGTTTTATTAAAAGTAAGCCATAGCCATAAGTTATCGGCTGGAGCTTATTACGTTTGATAATGTGGGGGCGCTGCGGGCATAAAAAAACCCGGCCATAGCCGGGTCTTTTCACAATCCACTAAAATTATTTAATTTTAGCTTCTTTGTACAGTACATGCTGACGAACAACTGGATCGAATTTTTTCAGTTCCAGTTTTTCAGGCTTAGTACGTTTGTTCTTCGTGGTGGTATAGAAGTGACCAGTACCAGCAGAAGAGACCAGCTTGATTTTCTCACGAATACCTTTAGCCATTTGTTAGCTCCTCTTAGTACTTATCGCCACGGGCACGCATGTCGGCCAGAACCGCATCGATACCTTTTTTGTCGATTACACGCATACCTTTAGCAGATACACGCAGAGTGACGAAACGCTTCTCGCTCTCAACCCAGAAACGGTGAGAGTGCAGGTTCGGCAGGAAGCGGCGTTTGGTCGCATTCAGCGCGTGGGAACGGTTGTTACCGGTCACCGGACGCTTGCCAGTAACTTGGCAGACTCGGGACATGTCTATTCTCCAAAAATCAAATTAGCTCGAGCTTCGTATAGGGTTTTGGCAGCCTCGTCAGGCCTGTTGGCCTGGTTTCTCGGTTCATTTGAACTCGCGTATGCCAGGCCCAAACGCCAAACCCGAGATTCTCAAAGGTGGCGTAGTATACGCTGACTCTTGAATGTGCTCAAGTCCCGAACAGACAAAGATCCCCATGGATCGCCTGTTCAGGGCTAAATTAAACCGCGTTCAGCAAATGATACGCTAGAACCACGACCAATAACCACATGGTCAAGAACACGAATATCCAGCATTTGACAGCTTTCAACTATCCGTTTGGTCATCAGACGATCGGCCTGACTCGGTTCGGCGTAACCTGACGGGTGATTATGCGCCAGAATTACCGCCACGGCATTCACTTTCATCGCTTCGCGTACAATTTCCCTGGGATGCACTTCTACCCGGTCAACAGTTCCAGAGAACATTCTTACATGATGAATAACCCGATGCTGGTTATCCATAAAGATCACGACAAAGATCTCGCGCTCCTCTCCACATAACTGGCTTGATAAAAATTCCTTAACCATCAGCGGGGTAAGTAACGGTTTCTCCTCTGCAACCTGTGAACTATAAAAACGCCGTGCCAGCTCGGCTATTGCGTTAAGCTGAGCATACTTTGCTATACCAATTCCTTTCACACTATCGAACCGTGAGAAATCAGCCTTTAACAGCTGATGCAATGACCCAAACTGATGTATTAGCTGACGAGCTAACGACAAAACCGGGGTACCGCACACGCCTGTACGTAAAAAAAGCGCCAGCAACTCCTCATCAGTTAATGAGCCAGACCCGTATTTCATAAGCTTTTCTCGCGGCCCATTCAGGACGCCCTGATATTTCTTCATTGCAGACTCCCTTTTCGAATTCCCCTACTCTTCCATAGCGAAAAGGCAGCTACGAGCAAACTATTTCAGTCTCTGAATCAGGCTCGCAATCTGTTTCCCTGTCACACCAATGTCGACAACGGCAAATATGATAAAGTGATACCTTCTGCCGGAACTACAAACAGGAATTAACCATGAACGGGCTGACAGGCAAAAAAATAGTACTGGGTGTAAGCGGGGGCATTGCCGCCTATAAAACCCCGGAACTGGTGCGCCGTCTTCGGGAACGCGGTGCAGAGGTTAGGGTCGCGATGACCGAAGCCGCAAAAGCATTTATCACCCCACTGTCGCTCCAGGCTGTTTCTGGATTCCCGGTTTCTGACAGCCTGCTAGACCCTGCGGCAGAAGCTGCAATGGGTCATATTGAGCTGGGAAAATGGGCTGATATGGTAATCCTGGCCCCCGCGACCGCCGACCTTATAGCTCGGGTAGCTGCAGGTATGGCTAACGATCTGGTCAGCACCATCTGTCTTGCCACTCCGGCCCCGGTCGTTATTGTTCCGGCCATGAATCAGCAGATGTATCGCGCAGCGGCAACGCAACATAATATCCAGCTGCTGGCCAGCCGCGGCATTAGTGCATGGGGCCCGGACAGCGGCAGTCAGGCGTGCGGCGATATAGGGCCTGGGCGGATGATTGATCCGCTAGAAATAGTCGAACAGGCCGAGAAACATTTCAGCGCCCGTAATGACCTTAACCACCTGAGTATTATGATTACTGCTGGCCCGACTCGTGAAGCCCTGGACCCGGTACGTTATATTTCAAACCACAGCTCCGGGAAGATGGGTTATGCGATTGCCGCAGCGGCAGCCGCACGCGGTGCCAAAGTTACTCTGGTCAGCGGCCCGGTAACACTAGCGACACCATCCGGCGTTAAGCGTATTGATGTTTCATCAGCTCTGGAAATGGAAGCGGCCGTACAGGCGCAGGCAGCACACCAGAATATATTTATTGGCTGTGCCGCGGTGGCTGACTATCGCGCCGTTGAAGTAGCCCCGAAAAAAATTAAGAAGCAGGGCGACGAAGTAACGCTGCGGCTGACGAAGAATCCGGATATCGTTGCCGGCGTGGCGGCACTGCAAAAAAACCGCCCATTTGTTGTTGGGTTTGCCGCAGAAACAAATAATGTGGAAGAATACGCCCGCCAGAAACGCATCAATAAAAACCTTGATCTCATCTGCGCTAATGACGTATCGCAGGGGAATCAAGGGTTTAATAGTGATAACAACGCGCTTCACCTATTTTGGCCGGAAGGAGATAAAGTCTTACCTCTCACCAGTAAGGCACTCCTTGGCCAACTTTTACTCGACGAGATTGTGACACGTTATGAAGAAAAAAATCGACGTTAAGATCCTGGATCCGCGTATCGGCCAGCAATATCCACTGCCGGCTTATGCGACCGAAGGCTCCGCAGGGCTGGATTTACGTGCCTGCCTGGATGAAGCCATCGACCTGGCGCCTGGTGCCACAACGCTGTTACCAACCGGTATTGCTATCCATATCGCCGATCCCTCTCTGGCAGCCGTCATTCTGCCGCGCTCTGGCCTTGGGCATAAGCACGGCGTCGTACTAGGTAACCTGGTGGGGCTGATTGACTCCGACTACCAGGGGCAGTTGATGGTTTCCGTATGGAACCGTGGCCAGCAGAGCTTTACCGTTGAACCCGGCGAGCGCATTGCTCAAATGGTCTTTGTCCCTGTGGTTCAGGCCGAGTTTAATATCGTCACCGATTTTGACGCCTCCGAACGTGGCGAAGGTGGCTTTGGCCATTCAGGCCGTCAGTAACCCGAATATCCGCTGTTTCGACAGCAGCTTAACGACGCAAAAAAACACACGCCGTGGGATTTCCCACGGTAATGTCGTGGGTGCGCGCCGGGTGAAGATTTTTTAAGGGGCATTTGACTACATGGCAGAAAAACAGACAGCGAAACGGAATCGTCGGGAAGAGATACTGCAATCACTCGCGCAAATGCTGGAGTCCAGCGATGGCAGCCAGCGGATTACTACAGCCAAGCTAGCCGCTACCGTTGGGGTTTCTGAAGCTGCGCTATATCGCCACTTCCCTAGCAAAACACGTATGTTTGACAGTCTGATCGAGTTTATTGAAGACAGCCTGATTACTCGCATCAACCTCATACTAAAAGATGAAAAAGAGACCGAAGCACGTCTGCGGCTCATTGTTTTGTTGGTTCTGGGTTTTGGTGAACGTAACCCCGGATTAACCCGCATTTTAACCGGCCACGCGCTGATGTTTGAACAAGACCGCTTGCAGGGCCGGATTAACCAGCTTTTCGAGCGTATTGAATCGCAGCTGCGCCAGGTTTTACGTGAGCGAAAAATGCGTGAAGGTGAAGGCTATCAGAATGACGAATCTTTGCTGGCCAGTCAGTTACTGGCGTTCTGCGAAGGGATGCTTTCCCGGTTTGTCCGCAGCGAGTTTCGCTATCGCCCCACCGAAGAGTTTGATGCCCGCTGGCCACTGGTGTTTGCCCAGCTACAGTGAGTTATCACCCCCGCCTGAGCGGGGGCTTCATTTTAGATGCCAAATTCAGCGCGATAAGCACGTACTGTCGCCAGATTCTCCGCATACTCCGGCTTCTCTTCCAGCCAGCTAATCAGATCATTCAACGTAATAATTGAAATAACCTTACAACCGTAATCGCGCTCAACTTCCTGGATCGCCGAAAGCGTTCCCTGGCCGCGCTCCTGACGGTCGAGAGCAATCAGAACCCCGGCCAGACTGGCTCCATTAGATTGAATCAGCGTCATCGATTCGCGAATTGCGGTACCCGCAGTTATCACATCATCAACCAGCATAATACGCCCGCTCAGGGCGCTACCAACCAGGCTTCCGCCTTCACCGTGGTCTTTAGCTTCTTTACGGTTAAAGCAGTACGGTACATCGAGCTGATGATTCTCCGCCAGGGAGACCGCCGTGGTTGTTGCGATGGGAATACCCTTATAGGCTGGTCCAAACAACACATCGAATTCAATTTCTGAATCAACTAGCGCTGCCGCATAAAACCGTCCCAGCAAGGCCAGGTCGCGCCCGGTATTAAACAAGCCTGCATTGAAGAAGTAAGGGCTTTTACGACCCGATTTCAACGTGAACTCACCAAACTTCAGAACCTGACGGCTAAGGGCGAACTCGATAAAGTCGCGCTGATACGGTTTCATGGTTTTCTCCTCGCAATATACGGATTTAAGACAAAAAAAAGGCGACTCACTGGTCGCCTTAAAATCAATTTTCTAACGCCGCCTTCTGCGTCGCTACAATTGAATCGATACCGCCTCTGGCTAGCGCCAGCAACTCTAGTAACTCTTCATGGGAGAATGGCTCACCTTCTGCCGTGCCCTGTACTTCAATCATCCGGCCATCTTCCATCATGACAACGTTCATATCGGTTTCTGCCGCAGAGTCTTCCACATACTCCAGATCACACACGGCCTCACCATTAACGATACCCACTGAAACAGCGGCTACCATTCCTTTCATTGGATTAGCTTTCAGTTTGCCTGCGGCAACCAGGCCATTGAGCGCATCGGCCAGCGCCACACAAGCACCTGTGATGGAAGCGGTACGAGTGCCGCCATCAGCCTGCAGCACATCGCAATCCAGAGTGATGGTGAACTCGCCCAAAGCCTTAAGATCTACCGCAGCACGCAGCGAACGCGCAATCAGGCGCTGGATCTCCAGAGTACGACCACCCTGTTTGCCCTTAGAGGCTTCACGGAAGTTACGAGTGTGAGTAGCGCGCGGCAGCATGCCATATTCCGCGGTAATCCAGCCTTGCCCCTGGCCTTTCAAAAAGCGCGGTACGCCATCTTCCACGGTAGCGGTGCACAGAACTTTGGTATCGCCAAACTCAACCAGCACGGAGCCTTCTGCGTGTTTAGTGTAATGGCGGGTCAGGGTGATGGGACGCACCTGCGTGACGCTACGACCTGATGGACGCATAGGTTTTTCTCCGGGCTAATACGAATGTGGCTGCGCATTATACGGACTTCGCTCGCTTATTCCTATCCTGTAACACCCCGGCTGGCTATAATCCCTCAATCCTCTGTCTGAAAACAGGTAATGTTATGATTCGCAGTATGACCGCCTACGCCCGGCGTGAAATCAAGGGTGAATGGGGTAGCGCCGCCTGGGAGCTTCGCTCCGTTAATCAACGCTATCTGGAGACTTACATTCGTCTGCCAGAACAGTTTCGCAGCCTGGAGCCGGTTATTCGCGAGCGTATTCGTACCCGTCTGACGCGCGGTAAAATTGAATGCAACCTGCGTTTCGAACCCGACGCCCGCGCTCAAAGCTCCCTGATTTTGAACGAGTCACTGGCAAAACAGCTGGTTGAAGCGGCCAACTGGGTAAAAATGCAGAGCGACGAAGGCGAAATAAATCCTGTCGATATTCTGCGCTGGCCTGGCGTAATGGCGGCTCAGGAACAGGATCTTGATGCCATTAACGCGCAAATGTTAACGGCTCTGGACGGCGCGCTAGACGACTTCATTAGCGCTCGCGAAACCGAAGGCCAGGCACTGAAAGGTCTTATCGAACAACGGCTTGAAGGCGTAAGCCAGCAGGTAGCCAGCGTTCGTACTCATATGCCAGATATTCTGAAATGGCAGCGTGAGCGCCTTGTCGCCAAACTTGAGGAAGCAGGTGTTCAGCTTGATAACAATCGGGTCGAGCAGGAGCTGGTAATGATGGCTCAACGTATCGATGTCGCCGAAGAGCTAGACCGCCTGGATGCGCATGTAAAAGAAACCTACAACATTCTTAAAAAGAAAGAAGCAGTGGGTCGCCGCCTCGATTTTATGATGCAGGAATTCAACCGCGAGTCGAACACCCTGGCATCTAAATCTATCAATGCCGATATCACCAATTCAGCAATAGAGCTGAAGGTGTTAATTGAGCAAATGCGTGAGCAGATCCAGAACATAGAGTAAGGTTTTATTGACCTTTATCAAAAATCAGTAATCCGCCAAGCCCGCTCTCTAGCGGGCTTTTTTTTGTTATCATGAGCTATCATAAAGAATCACGGTGACCTGCTCCCCATTGATTAATACACCGTGATGTTAGTTATGTCTTCATTAGTCACGTGAGGACATCACCATGAAGAAGCGTTTTTCCGACGAACAGATCATCAGTATCCTCCGCGAAGCTGAAGCCGGAGTTTCTGCCCGGGAGCTTTGCCGCAAGCACGCTATTTCCGATGCCACTTTTTATACCTAGCGTAAGAAGTATGGAGGTGCCCGAGGTTAAGCGCCGCAAGCCAACGCAGAACGGATTTATTGGGAGCTTTAACGGACGATTTCGCGATGAATGTCTGAATGAGCACTGGTTCAGCGATATCGTTCATGCAGGAATGTTATTAATGACTGGCGGCAGGATTAAAACGAGTGTCATCCACATTCAGCACTGAATTATCAGACGCCATCAGAGTTTACAGCACGGTGGCAAAATGAAAAATGTGAAGGTAAACAAACCGACATTACTAACTGATAGTTGTATCTAATACTGGGGGCAGATCAGCTAAACATAACGGTTATCCATTTTGATCACGGATAATGGATTACATCACGGATAACGCCCTCTCACATCGAAAACACTGATTAAACATACAGTTAACTTGATAATTTGTTAGCTGCTGAACTTTCATGCCCTTTCTTATCACTTAAACCAAGGTAAGATATGAGCAATATACCCATAGGTTTTCCATGGAGGAACGGTGTTCCTGATTTCTGATCTTACCGACTTACGATCACTCTCCGAATCTGAAGAACTTGAGTTCAAGTTAGCTCAGGGCAAGGATGGGCAAGGCAAATTGCCTGATGATTTCTGGCCGACTTACAGCGCCATGGCAAACTGTCGCGGCGGTTATGTTGTTCTGGGGATAAGGGAGAAACGAGGCGAGTTTTTCGTTGCTGGAATCAATGATATCAACACCGTAAAAAAACAACTTTTTGATCTGGCTGGTAACAACAGAAAAGTAAACGTAAACCTCCTCACTGATCAATCTGTACAGACCGTTGCCCTTGAGGGTAAAGATGTACTCGTGATTGAAATACCAATAGCGAGGCGTGAACAAAAACCTGTTTATCTTAATAATCAGCCAATGTCTGAGACTTGGTTCCGAGTACATGATGGTGATCATCGTTGTACAGAAGAACAAGTTCGCAGAATGATGGCTGAACAAGTTGAAGAAAGTAGGGACAATCGTATCGTTCAAAATTTCGACATGAACGATATTAATTTAGAGAGCTTACTTGCCTATAGGAATATTCTTTCCGCATCTAACCCAACCCATCCTGCCCTTGAGCTTGATAATTTTGCCTTTCTTCGAAGCATTGGGGGATATAGAAAAGACCGTCAAACAGGGCTGGAGGGTATGACGCTGGCAGGTATTTTAATGTTTGGTACTTGGGAAGCGATACAAGACGTTGCCCCTAACTACTTTGTAGACTACCAAGAACGGCCAGAGGCAAGAACGGAACGGCGTTGGGTCGACAGATTATGCCCAGATGGTACTTGGTCAGGAAACATCTTTGACTTCTACAGACGAACCTACCGGAAACTTATCGCGGATCTAAAGGTGCCTTTCGAACTCAAGGAAGGTATTCGTCAAGACGATACTCAAATTCACACAGCTTTACGTGAAGCGTTAGTAAATACCCTAGTGCATGCCGATTACACAGGTCGGCTCTCTATCATGGTTGTGAAAAGGCCTGACTTGTTTGGTTTTCGTAACCCTGGGCTTATGCGAGTACCGCCTGAACAAGCGATAAAAGGCTACGAAAGTGACTGCCGCAACAGACTTATGCACCAAATGTTTTTGATTATCGGTGCAGGAGAGCGTTCAGGATCAGGAATACCAAAGATTTTTAGTGGATGGAAATGGGCAAATTGGCGCATGCCGCGACTGTACGAGAAGACAGAACCAGAACAAACTCTCTTGGAATTGTCCATCGGAAATCTTGTTTCGGAAAAGATAGCTAATCTCCTCCATACCACGTTTGGAGACAAGGTAGACCATTTAAGCGAGCTAGAGCGCAGCATTGTGATAACTGCAGCAGTTGAAAAATGGGTTGATCATGAACGCGCCTGCCAACTGACTAGCCTACATTCACGTGAAGTAACTCTAGCCCTTCCCCGCTTGGTTAGCAGCGGTTTTTTAGTTGCTCATGGTGAGAGAAGGAATAAATCTTACACGTTGCCAGGACAAGACTTACCATCTCCAGAAGAAGTCTTTGGAGTGAATCCGTTATCAACAAACATACCTACCCTGTCTGGAGAGCAAATCATCACGGATAGCACTCATTTGATCACGGATAACGATGAAATGATAACGGATAGCGAATTGCACTCCAGTGATGATTACAGCAGAGATGCGTATGGCAGGTTTATTACTGCAAAGCTCCCACATCCTTATATTGATAACCTTGATTATCTCTCTCCTCTATTCAGGCAGCAGCTGGAAGAAGCTTCAGCGTTAGCTAGGGAGAAAAAAAGGCTTTCAAATGAGGTGATGGACGAGATGATCCTCACGTTATGCGAAGGTCACTACATGCCACTAAGTATCATTTCAAAACTAATGGCCAGAACTCCTCAAAACCTACGTGAGAAGCAAATTGTTCCGTTGGTAAAATCGGGACGCATTCGCTTAGCTTTCCCACATGCACGAAGACATAAGCGGCAGGGTTACATCTCTTGCAAGCCATGATTTTCATACACGTTAAAATTAGCACCTCTCTTTTTTGTGTACCCAGGGTGTACACAAAATAAAGGTTAATAACAAAAAATGTGTTTTATCAGGCATTAAAGCGCGTCACTCAACAAACAAATCCAGAATATCGAGTGATTTGATTCACTCAGCTATCTTGCTGTTAAAACTGATAAAAGCCCGCACTCTAGCGGGCTTTTATCATTTCTCCGCAGCCTTTATGGCTTCCATTTAAAGCCGGCACTTCACTGATGCAATGCGAATGAATGATAATGAGATAGCGGTGAAATATTACTAGTTGAACGCTGCATCCGGCACCTCCGCCAACCCCTACCTGCCGCTTGTTACATAACCTGCAATGATAATACCCCGCACCGATTAAGGTAAATCTAAGGTTGTGAGCTTAGCCTCTCCTCCCACATGGTTTACTGGTAACATTATTTATGACCACCTCTAGTTCTCAACATATTCAGTCTCGTTTCGACTGGAAAGCGCTGATGTGGGCGCTGCTGTTTTTCTGGTTTTTCTCTACCGCTTTGCAAGTAGTAATCGTTGCAGCCGGGGAAAGTGGCGCTATCGGCCTGCGTGACTCCCTGCTTTACAGCTCGTTATGGCTGATTCCGATTCTGCTATTTCCAAGATTCACTAAGCCAATCGCCGCCGTTATTGGGATAATCCTCTGGCTGACCTCTGTCGGGGCTATTGCTTATTACGTTATCTACGGGCAGGAGTTCTCTCAGAGCGTTCTGTTCGTACTGTTTGAAAGCAACGCCGGCGAAGCCAGTGAATTTATGAGCCAGTATCTGAGCTGGCATCTGGTGCTGGTTATTCTGGCCTATACCGCCGCAGCCATCTTTTTATGGACACGCCTGCGCCCGGTCGTACTGCCTAATCGGTGGCGATACCTGGCAGCGCTGGCAATATTCTACAGCCTGCTGGTACACCCGTTTGCTATGTCGATGTTGAAGGGGAATGGCATAAGCCACGCCAAAACCCGACTACTTAACCGCATGGAGCCCGCCGCTCCGTGGCAGCTGGTATCCGGTTATTATAAATATCGTGCTCAACTGGATGATCTTCAGGACCAGTTGCAAAGCAACCAGGCATTACCGCCGCTGAAAAATCTGACTGATTCTAGCGGCAATGCACCACGCACATTAGTTCTAATTATTGGTGAATCGACCCAGCGTAACCGTCTGAGCCTCTATGGATATGGCCGGGAAACTACGCCAAATCTGGATGCGTTACATAAGCAGGATAAAAACTTCACCGTCTTCAATGATGTCGTGACGTCTCGCCCTTATACCATCGAGATTCTCGAACAAGCGCTGACGTTTGCCGACGAGAAGCACCCGGATTTATATCTGACCCAGCCTTCATTGATGAACATGATGAAGCAGGCAGGTTATAAAACATTCTGGATAACTAATCAGCAGTCCATGACTAAGCGAAATACCATGTTAACGGTATTTTCTAAGCAGACTGACGAGCAGTTTTACATGAACCAGCAGCGCAATCAGAGCGCCCGCCAGTACGATTCCGATGTACTGACTCCGTTCGAAAAAGTGCTCAAAGATCCGGCGCCTAAAAAACTTATCATCGTTCATCTGCTTGGTACTCATATCAACTACAAGTACCGGTATCCAGAGACTTTCGATAAATTCAAAGGCCGGGATGCAGCCGTACCAGCAGGGGTATCAGACGATAATCTGGAAACTTACAACAGTTACGATAATGCGGTGCTGTTTAATGACCACGTAGTCTCTTCTTTGATTAAGGACTACAAAGCGACTGACCCGAATGGATTCTTGCTTTATTTCTCTGATCACGGTGAAGAGGTTTACGATACTCCACCTCATGACATTCAGGGACGTAATGAAGAAGCCCCTACCCGTCATATGTATAACATTCCATTTATGGTCTGGACGTCACCAAAATGGGCAACGGCGCATCCTCGCAACTTTGCTCCACTGGTAAACCGTAAATACAGCAGCTCAGAACTTATCCACACATGGTCTGATCTGGCGGGAATTAAATACGATGGCTGGGATCCAACCCGTAGCCTGGTAAACCCGCTGTTTGCACAGGTACCGCGTTGGATTGGTAATCCGGAACATCAAAGTAAGTTACACGACTATGATCTGCTGCCATACGGGCCAGTTGATACCAAAGCGCAGAGTAAATAAGAAAACCACAAACTGTGGCTAAGAAAATCCTGGGGGGGTAACACTTCCCGGGATTTTTTATTATTGGCAGGGATATTTAATAGCAAACAGGAGCTATCGCAGGCAGGAAAAGTAGCTCCCGGCCTGCGTTACGTCCCCTATTAAAGGGTGGCGTAGTAATCCTTCACATATTGCCAGTCGGCGGCAGGGATTGGGTCCAGGTATTTCTCCAGCTGTTTAAAATCATGCTGAATCGCCTGGTTTTTAGTCCAGCGGCGACGGCTCTTCTCCAAATCCAGGAAACCTGCTTCAATCTGACCTTCGGTCTTCACATAGATATGACGAACATAGCAGCTACCGTGCTGGCGACGGATGCTATGCATACCTTTAAAGGCGTGTGCGACCTGGCGCAGCATTTCAAGGCGAACCTCATCCGAGAATGGGGTCACCGCATGCTTCTCGTACCAGTCCCCAATACAAATGAACCCTTTCATATCTTCGGTCACCAGCAGAGCTCGCCACTGACCATCTATTTTTAGCGCCTGACCAAAAACAATTTTTGGGACATTTACCCCTACGCGCTCCAGTTCTCGAATAACCTGGATTTCACGCACAATAGTCGGACGGCCAAATGGATGAAGAACCGAACGGTAAAGGTGCTCCGTCATACGCTTCACGTACAGGGTCTTACCGTCACGCTCAATGCACTGAACCCCGCTCATACCGTTACGGCGCTCGTTGGGCTCCTCCACCCAGTTACCCTCGGTTGCCCACCATTTTTGAAATTCTGCCAGTACTGATGGAGATGCCATATACTTTGGTTTCCTCGTAGCCTCAGGCTCAATATCTCTACGACCCGGCATAAACACGCATTGGCGTCAGCCTGTACAGACCCCGGGCGGCAATAAAACGGCTATTTTCCACATTTGCCGCCATGATGAAAACGTTAATTCACTTGAACCCTTGCGCTAATATCGCCAGAACTTCACGCACACATAGAGCCCGAAGCATTCAAAATGCCCATACAGAAGCAAATTCCTGCCGGAACATACGTCCGTTTTCCGGCGTATATAAGATAGCCTGGCAACGCTATGGGTAACGTTGTTTTATCTGTGGGCCTGACAAGATAAAGCCTGGAATCTGCAATTGCTCCAGTTCTCTAACAAGAGCCTGAACTTCTGGCTGCCTGACAAATGCCTGTAATTGGCGCGCTCGCTCATGCCCGATACCCGGCAAAGCGCGCCACGCACTTTCATCCCGGGCGGCCACCTGAATCCAGTTTTCATCGGGCAACAGACGTAATGCTTCACGAGGCACAGGTATACCTAACGCCAGCAGCCAGCGTTTAAAGGGTAGACGGCGAGCCTGCTGAAATCGCATCCATATCTGCTGAGCCTTACGGGCATTTAGCCCCTGCGTATGCTGCAGGTCATTCAGCGTTAATGAGAGCCAGGAAAACAGATGTCGAAACTGCCAGCGCAAATGCAGTAACTGCCAGCTGGCAAAATTGATACCCGGAATATCAAGTACATCTCTGCCGCTGGCCCAGGTCAGATGGGCCAGAAACTGCTGACGGCATAAATCACTGTAGAACAGACAATCGGTACGCCCCTGAGACTGTGGAGGCTGCGGTTTATCTCTCTGTGGATCACGCCATGCCACTTTATCCAGTCTTGGAATGCCCTGGCCTGCAAGGCTAATCATCACTAAATCATGTGGAGCGATATCCATTTCCTGCCAGCGCTTTAGAGAACCAACATTAACTCGCTGAACTCGCTTATCTCCTAATACAGCAGGCTCCAGTTGCAATACCACGGCAACTTTCCCTGTACGTCCCCTTGTGAAAACAATCTCCCTGACTTCAGAAATCCTCTGCGGGGCCGGATATTTCCACGCTGCTCTCCAGCTCCCCTGAGAAGGACGCCAGAAGCGGCCTGGCGGCTGTTTTTCTTGATGAATCACAACGCCATCCGTTACAAAAGGCAGCGGGCTGCTAAACCAGTGCTGACGCCATTTTTGAACCTCATCAATGCCTGATACTAGATAACTCCAGCGCTGACTATCTCTAAAGCCACTTACAGCGAGCAGCTTAAGCCGTTCAGTCATCGTCTTCGGGCCATCTGGCCATGCCCAGATAAAGAGCCCAATTTCAGGATATTGAGTTTCGGATACTTTGCGGTGCAGAACGCCAGCAACTTTATTTCTGGCATTTAATCCGCCCATCTTTTGCTGGATATGTCCCTTTTGCCGCCAGAATAGCTCGCCCTGCAAGACGCTGTTTTCCAGCGGGCCCTTCACCTTTTTAGGAATAGCCGGAATATTCAGCCCCAATGCGGTTAAGTTCTGTCCATGCAGGCCATCGCCCCGGCTGATTAAACGGACTAGTTTTCCACGCTGATAAACCAGAGTAACAGCCACACCATCAATTTTAGGCTGGATCCAAAGATGGTTTTGCCCTTTCATCCAGGCGGCTACCGCCGCTCTATCTGGCAGCTTGGTCACACCGGTATGTGGAACAGGATGCTCAACTCCTCCTGCAACCGAGGCACCAATCGATGGCGAGCGAGTCGGAAATTGAAAACAACGCTCCCATTGCTGCAATCGAGCCTGAAGCCGATCGTATTCGACATCGCTTACCAGGCTGACTGCCCGATTAAAATAGGCTTCATCCATTTGCCGTAATTGTCTTTGAAGGTTGGCAATTGCCACGCTGGCATGGTTCCCCTGCCATGACGGGCAATCAGCCATAGCAGCTGAAGCGATGGTGAAAACAGCCCCTGCAACAAAACGTATCAGCTTCATATTCCCCTCCTTTTTCACAGAGATATCGCTCAAGCAGCGGCATTTACAGCCATAAAAATCAAAGACTGGGTCGAGCTTCAGGAAAAAAGATGCAAAGCCCGCAACGCGTCAGCTAAATAGGAAGAAAGCTCGGGAAGGTGGATAAACCACCACGAAAAATGTGACAAACACTGCGTCGGGGCGGCGGGACGTGTATAATAAGCCCGTATAAACTCGTCATTTATACACATCGATAGTTAAATTCATGGCTCAAGGCACGCTTTATATAGTTTCCGCCCCTAGCGGCGCGGGTAAATCCAGCCTGATTCAGGCATTATTGAAGACTCAGCCTCTGTACGATACTCAGGTCTCGGTATCGCACACGACGCGTGGTATGCGTCCAGGTGAAGCGCACGGAGAACACTATTTCTTCGTGAGCCGTGAAGAGTTTCAAACCATGATCGCCCGTGATGCGTTTCTGGAGCATGCGGAAGTATTCGGTAATTATTATGGAACTTCCCGCGAAACCATCGAGCAGGTATTGGCGACTGGTGTCGACATATTCCTGGATATCGACTGGCAGGGCGCAGCTCAGATTCGCCAAAAGATGCCTGAAGCGCGCAGTATTTTCATTCTGCCGCCGTCTAAGCTCGAATTAGACCGCCGCCTGCGCGGTCGCGGCCAGGACAGCGAAGAAGTCATTGCCCGCCGCATGGAGCAGGCAGTGGCAGAAATGAGCCACTACGCAGAATATGATTATCTAATCGTCAACGATGACTTTGATACCGCGTTGGGCGATTTAAAAACAATCATTCGCGGCGAGCGGCTGCGAATGAGCCGTCAAAAGCAACGACATGGTGCTTTAATCACCAAACTATTGGCAGACTGAACCTGGTTCAGTATGATGCCCAGTCATTTCGTCACCTGTGGAGCACTTTATATATGGCACGCGTAACTGTTCAGGACGCTGTAGAGAAAATTGGTAACCGTTTTGACCTGGTGCTGGTCGCGGCACGTCGTGCGCGTCAGATGCAGGTAGGCGGCAAAGATCCGCTGGTTGCGGAAGAAAACGACAAAACCACCGTTATCGCTCTGCGCGAAATCGAAGAAGGTCTGATCACTAATCAGATCCTTGATTCTCGTGAGCGTCAGGAGCAGCAAGAGCAGGAAGCCGCAGAACTGCAGGCCGTTACTGCGATCGCCGAAGGTCGTCGTTAATTAAATAGCGGGTTCTCCCTTGTATCTGTTTGAAAGCCTGAATCAGCTGATTCAAACCTATCTGCCTGAAGATCAAATAAAACGTCTTCAGCAAGCCTATCTCGTGGCCCGCGATGCACACGAAGGCCAGACACGTTCAAGCGGTGAACCTTATATTACCCATCCTGTAGCCGTTGCCTGCATTCTGGCCGAGATGAAACTCGACTATGAAACGCTGATGGCCGCGTTGCTGCACGATGTTATCGAAGATACGCCTGCCACTTATCAGGATATGGAGCAGCTGTTTGGTAAAAGCGTTGCCGAACTGGTAGAAGGCGTATCCAAACTCGATAAACTGAAGTTCCGCGACAAGAAAGAGGCTCAGGCCGAAAACTTCCGCAAAATGATTATGGCGATGGTGCAGGATATCCGCGTCATTCTGATCAAGCTTGCCGACCGCACCCACAACATGCGCACCCTCGGCTCGCTGCGTCCGGATAAGCGCCGTCGCATCGCCCGCGAAACCCTGGAAATTTACAGTCCTCTGGCCCACCGTCTGGGCATTCACCATATAAAAACCGAGCTGGAAGAGCTTGGGTTTGAAGCTCTTTACCCGAACCGTTATCGGGTCATTAAAGAGGTGGTGAAAGCCGCTCGCGGTAACCGCAAAGAGATGATTCAAAAAATCCTCTCTGAAATTGAAGGCCGCTTGCAGGAAGCCGATATCCCATGCCGGGTTTCGGGACGAGAAAAACATCTGTACTCGATTTACTGCAAAATGGTGCTCAAAGAGCAGCGCTTTCACTCCATTATGGATATCTACGCTTTTCGGGTAATCGTTAAAGATGTAGATACCTGCTATCGGGTGCTGGGCCAGATGCACAGCCTGTATAAGCCGCGCCCAGGGCGGGTTAAAGATTATATCGCTATCCCTAAGGCTAACGGATATCAGTCGCTCCATACCTCAATGATTGGGCCTCACGGGGTTCCGGTCGAAGTGCAAATCCGCACCGAAGATATGGACCAAATGGCTGAGATGGGTGTTGCCGCTCACTGGGCATATAAAGAACAAGGTGAGACCAGCACGACCGCACAGATCCGCGCCCAGCGCTGGATGCAAAGCCTGCTGGAACTGCAACAAAGCGCAGGCAGCTCCTTTGAGTTTATCGAAAGCGTTAAATCCGATCTGTTCCCGGATGAAATCTACGTGTTCACTCCAGAAGGGCGAATCGTTGAGCTTCCAACCGGCTCCACTCCTGTCGACTTTGCTTATGCTGTGCATACCGATATCGGCCATGCCTGCGTCGGTGCACGGGTAGATCGCCAGCCGTATCCGCTTTCTCAGGCTCTGGCCAGCGGCCAGACGGTAGAAATTATTACCGCTCCGGGCGCACGCCCTAATGCGGCCTGGCTGAACTTTGTCGTGAGCTCCAAAGCTCGCGCTAAAATTCGTCAGATGCTGAAAAACCTTAAGCGAGATGACTCCGTAAGCCTTGGCCGCCGGTTGCTAAACCACGCACTGGGCGGTAGCCGCAAACTTGCGGAAGTCCCACCAGAGAATATTCAGCGCGAATTGGATCGCATGAAGCTCAGCAGCCTTGATGACCTGCTGGCTGAAATTGGTCTCGGCAACGCCATGAGTGTGGTCATTGCCCGTAACCTGATGCAGACCGATAACGCCGTACCGCTGATTGATGGGCCGGATAATAATACCAGCCACCTGCCAATTAAAGGCGCAGATGGCGTACTGATTACTTTTGCTAAATGCTGCCGCCCAATACCAGGCGACCCTATCGTGGCACACGTTAGCCCGGGTAAAGGTTTGGTCATTCACCACGAGTCCTGCCGAAATATTCGCGGCTTCCAGAAAGAGCCTGAGAAGTTTATGGCGGTCGAATGGGCAAAAGAGACCGAGCAAGAATTTATCACCGAAATTAAAGTCGATATGTTCAATCATCAGGGCGCGCTGGCAAACCTGACGGCAGCCATTAATACGGCAGCTTCAAGCATTCAAAGCCTGAATACCGAAGAAAAAGATGGCCGGGTCTACACCACCTTTATCCGCCTGACCGTGCGCGATCGTATCCATCTGGCGAACGTGATGCGCAAAATCCGTGTCATGCCGGATGTCATTAAAGTTAACCGCAATCGAAACTGATCTATGAATCCTCAGCGTTACGCGCGGATCCGAGAAATGCTGGCCCTGCGCCAGCCTGATTTAACGGTCTGCATGGAACAGGTCCACAAACCACACAATGTTTCCGCCATTATTCGCACCGCAGATGCGGTAGGCGTCCATGAAGTTCACGCCGTATGGCCGGGCAGCCGCATGCGCACCATGGCTTCGGCAGCCGCAGGCAGCAACAGTTGGGTGCAGGTAAAAACCCACCCAACGATTAAAGAGGCGGTCACCACCCTTAAGTCTCAGGGGATGCAGATACTGGCGACCAATTTGTCCGCGACTGCCGTTGATTTCCGTGAAATAGATTACACGCTTCCAACCTGTATCCTGATGGGGCAGGAAAAAACGGGGATCACCGAAGAGGCTCTGGCCCTGGCCGATCGCGACATCATCATTCCGATGATCGGTATGGTTCAGTCACTCAATGTCTCCGTCGCTTCAGCGCTCATCCTCTATGAGGCTCAGCGCCAGCGTCAAAATGCCGGGATGTATCAGCGCGAACATAGTTCGCTGGATTTTGCCGAACAGCAGCGTCTGTTATTTGAGGGTGGATATCCGGTACTGGCGCGCGTCGCAAAACGTAAAGGCCTGCCCTATCCACTGGTTAATGACCAGGGCGAGGTAGAAGCCTCCGCCGAATGGTGGGCGACCATGCAGGCCGCTAAATAATTATGAAAGGCCAGCTACTGGATGCCATACCGCTCAATACCCTGACCGGCGTAGGTGCCAGTCAGAGCGATAAGCTGGCCCGCCTTGGCCTGCATACTGTGCAGGATCTGCTGCTGCATTTGCCGCTACGCTATGAAGACCATACTCAGCTCTATTCCATCGGCTCACTGCTTCCCGGAGTATGGGGCTCGGTAGAGGGTGAGGTTGTTAATTGCCAGGTTCTTTTTGGCCGCCGCCGTATGATGGTCTGCCAGATTAGTGACGGCACCGGCATCCTGACCATGCGCTTTTTTAATTTCAACGCTGGAATGAAAAATAGCTTCAGCACTGGCCGCCGGGTGCTGGCCTATGGTGAAGCAAAGCGTGGCCAACACGGCGCAGAAATGATCCATCCGGAATATCGTCTCCAGGACAATGTCTCCGCGCCAGAATTAGAAGAAACGCTGACCCCCGTCTATCCCACAACCGAAGGCGTGCGCCAGGCAACGCTGCGCAAGCTCACCGACCAGGCGCTGAAGGTGCTGGACACCTGCGCCATCCAGGAGCTTCTTCCTCCTGAACTCGTCCATGGCATGATGAGCCTGCCAGAAGCGTTGCGCACGCTGCACCGCCCGCCGCCATCATTACGCCTGGCCGAGCTGGAAACCGGGCAGCATCCGGCCCAGCAGCGTCTGATACTTGAAGAATTATTGGCTCACAATCTCAGTATGCTGGCACTACGCGCCGGTGCTCAGCGCTATCACGCACAACCGCTGACTAAAAGCCCGGCGCTGAAAAATCAGTTCCTTTCCGCCCTGCCATTCTCGCCTACCGGCGCGCAGCAGCGAGTTGTGGCCGAAATTGAACACGACCTTGAGCAGGACATCCCAATGATGCGCCTGGTTCAGGGGGACGTAGGCTCAGGTAAAACGTTGGTAGCCGCACTGGCGGCATTACGCGCCATCGCCCACGGCAAGCAGGTTGCACTGATGGCACCTACCGAACTTCTGGCTGAGCAGCATGCCACTAATTTCCGTAACTGGTTTGAACCCTTGGGTATCGAAGTTGGCTGGCTGGCCGGAAAACAAAAAGGCAAGGCCCGACAAGCCCAGCAAGAGGCTATTGCCGAAGGCCGGGTGCAGATGATTGTCGGAACCCATGCCATATTTCAGGAGCAGATCCGCTTTTCCGGGCTGGCTCTGGTTATTATTGATGAGCAGCATCGCTTTGGGGTTCACCAGCGGCTGGCGCTATGGGAAAAAGGTGAGCAGCAAGGCTTCCACCCCCATCAGCTAATTATGACCGCCACGCCTATTCCGCGCACCCTGGCAATGACGGCTTACGCCGATCTCGACACATCAACTATCGACGAGCTTCCACCTGGCCGTACGCCGGTAACAACCGTCGCCATCGCCGATACCCGCCGTGCGGATATCATCGAGCGGGTACGCCACGCCTGTAAGCAGGAAGGTCGCCAGGCATACTGGGTATGTACGCTGATTGAAGAGTCCGATTTACTTGAGGCTCAGGCGGCGGAAGCCACCTGGCAGGAGCTGCAACTGGCGCTAAGCGAGCTGCGCATCGGTCTGGTTCACGGCCGTATGAAGCCCCAGGAAAAGCAGAGCGTGATGCAATCCTTCAAACAAGGTGAATTGGATCTGCTTGTCGCAACGACGGTGATTGAGGTTGGGGTAGATGTTCCTAACGCCAGTCTGATGATTATCGAAAACCCAGAACGGCTTGGACTGGCACAGCTTCATCAGCTTCGCGGACGCGTCGGACGAGGCGCTATCGCCTCACACTGTGTATTACTCTATAAATCACCGCTGTCAAAAACCGCCCAGCGCCGTCTGCAGGTCTTACGCGATAGCAACGACGGATTTGTTATTGCTCAGCAGGATCTGGAGATCCGCGGGCCGGGCGAACTGCTCGGCACCCGTCAGACCGGGAATGCCGAGTTTAAAGTAGCCGATCTGCTACGCGACCAGGCATTAATCCCGCAGGTACAGAAGCTCGCCCGCCATATCCACGAGCAGTATCCGCAGCAGGCGGCCGCGCTAATTAGCCGCTGGATGCCTGAAACCGAGCGCTACTCTAATGCCTGAGAAAACTCAGGCAAAAAACGGCAGCATCAGGTAAAGCTTAATCACCAGCGCATTAACGATATCGATAAAGAAAGCCCCCACCATCGGCACCACCAGGAACGCCATATGCGAAGGCCCAAATCGCTCGGTGATGGCCTGCATGTTGGCGATTGCCGTTGGTGTAGCCCCCAGACCAAAACCACAGTGTCCCGCCGCCAGTACCGCCGCATCATAATTTTTGCCCATCACCCGCCAGGTAACAAAAATTGCATACAACGCCATAAACAGCGTTTGCACCAGCAAAATCACCAGCATTGGCAAAGCCAGCGCCGCCAGCTCCCACAGTTTCAGGCTCATCAAGGCCATCGCCAAAAATAGCGACAGGCTTACGTTACCCAGCACCGACACCGCCCGCTCAAATACCCGATAAACGCCGAGCAGTGATAAAGAGTTACTAAGGATAACCCCGATAAATAACACACAGACAAAAGTTGGCAGCTCCAGCATCGTTCCCTGCAATAACTGAGATACGACCCGCCCCACCGTCAGGCAGATAGCTATCATGGCGATGGTTTCAATCATCACCAGCGAGGTGATAGTGCGTTCGGCATCCGGCTTTTCAAATGCGGTCGGTGCCAGATTATCGTCAGGGATCCCGTCCGGGGTCGTGGAGTGCCTGACCAGATAGCGCGCTACTGGCCCTCCAATTAGCCCGCCGAGCACCAGGCCGAAGGTTGCACAAGCCATTGCAACCTCGGTGGCATTTTCAAAGCCATAGCGTTCAATAAATACCTTGCTCCACGCGGCTCCCGTTCCGTGGCCACCAGAAAGCGTGATTGAACCTGCCAGCAGCCCCATCACCGGGTCCATCCCCAGCAGGCTCGCCATGCCAATCCCGATAGCATTTTGGGTAACCAACAGCCCGACGACCACCAGCAGGAACAGGCCAAGATAGCGCCCACCGGCCCTCAGGCGGCCAAGGTTAGCATTAAGTCCGATGGTGGCAAAAAAAGCCAGCATCAGCGGCTCTCTGAGAGACATATCAAATTCGATTTCCCAACCCAGCGCCATTTTTAACGCCAGCAGCGCTAATGCCACTAGTAAACCTCCAGCGACAGGCTCCGGAATCGTATATTTTTTTAGAAATGAAATGCCATGGACCATTTTCCGGCCGAGTAGCAAAACCAGCGTCGCGGCAACCAGCGTGGTTAACGTGTCGAAGTGAAACATCCATAACTCCTTGTTACACAAAGCATTGCGCAAATAACAAAGCAGATCCGCAATCAGATCATTCCCTTTAAAGCGCTAAATTTAACCTAAAAGCAGCATAAAATTATATAAAAATTACATTTTATTCATTTTGATTCTTAAATGGCGACAAATGCAATCGTTTGCTTTTGTTGCGCAGATGGGTAAAATCAGCGCCTTTCCACCCGGGATTAGGATTACGTGAATGTCGGTTAATACCGCCGCATCGGGTCAGCAAGACCCTGCACCCCAGCCTGCTGCAAAAAGCGAACTCATCTATCGTCTGGAAGACCGTCCGCCGCTGCCGCAAACCCTGTTTGCCGCCCTTCAGCATTTACTGGCGATGTTTGTCGCGGTTATCACTCCAGCGCTGCTTATCTGCCAGGCCCTTGGCCTTCCGGCCAGCGACACTCAGCACATCCTCAGTATGTCGCTGTTTGCCTCCGGAGTTGCTTCTCTGATTCAGATTAAAGCCTGGGGACCGGTAGGTTCTGGCCTGCTTTCGATTCAGGGCACCAGTTTTAACTTTGTAGCGCCGCTGATTATGGGTGGAACCGCGCTGAAAACCGGCGGTGCCGATGTACCAACCATGATGGCCGCGCTATTTGGCACCCTGATGCTGGCCAGCTGCACTGAAATGATTATCTCTCGGGTGCTTCACCTGGCCCGCCGTATCATTACTCCACTGGTTTCTGGCGTGGTGGTTATGATTATCGGTCTATCGCTGATTCAGGTTGGCCTTACCTCCATTGGCGGTGGCTACGCAGCCATGGCTAACCATACCTTTGGCGCACCAAAAAACCTGCTGCTGGCCGGTATCGTTTTAGGCTCAATTATCCTGCTGAACCGCCAGCGTAACCCTTATCTGCGGGTATCCTCCCTGGTTATCGCAATGGCTATCGGCTACTTCGTCGCCTGGACGATGGATATGCTGCCTGCGGACACCAGCAGCAGCCATACTGAACTACTGATGATCCCTACCCCGCTTTACTATGGTCTGGGTATCGACTGGAACCTGCTGCTGCCGCTGATGCTAGTGTTTATGATCACTTCACTGGAAACTATTGGCGATATCACCGCGACTTCTGACGTTTCCGAGCAGCCAGTTTCCGGCCCGATTTATATGAAACGTTTGAAAGGCGGGGTGCTGGCAAATGGCCTGAACTCTATGGTTTCCGCTATCTTCAACACCTTCCCGAACTCCTGCTTTGGCCAGAACAACGGCGTAATCCAGCTGACCGGCGTCGCCAGCCGTCACGTTGGTTTCGTTGTCTCTTTAGGGCTTATCCTGCTGGGCCTGTTCCCGGTTGTTAGCGGGTTCGTGCAGCATATTCCAGAGCCGGTGCTGGGTGGGGCTACTATCGTGATGTTCGGTACTATCGCTGCTTCCGGCGTGCGAATTGTTTCCCGCGAACCGCTTAACCGCCGTGCGATCATGATTATCGCTCTGTCACTGGCCGCAGGCCTGGGGATTTCCCAGCAGCCCCTGATTTTACAGTTCGCCCCTGACTGGCTGAAAAATCTGCTCTCCTCCGGGATTGCTGCGGGCGGAATCACCGCTATCGCCCTTAACCTAATCTTCCCTCACGAGAAGCAGTAATCCTTTCAAAAACGGGCGGCAGAGCTTTCCGCCGCCCGCGTCCTGAGAATCATCTCCTTGAGTCGAGCCGTTAAATAGGTCATAAACTAACCTTGGTGAACTCGACGGGACGCAAGATTATGAAAATCATCACCAGGCTTATCATTACGCTACTTCTGGCCGCTATTGTGGTGTTTGTCGCTCTCTGGATATTGCTACAGACTCAGTGGGGAACCCGGCAGCTGAGTGATTACCTCAATAAGCAAAGCTCTAATCAGCTCCAATTCTCGAGCGTAAGTTACAGCCTGAAAACGCCATGGATTATAACCTTAAACCAGTTCACCATGGGCGAACGCAACAAACCGCCGTACCTCACCACCGGCTCTACCGATCTGGAGCTAAGCACCCGTCAGCTTAGTGAACCAGGCTATCTGCAAAGCATTACGTTGCGCAATGGCCGACTGGATTTAGCCTCTGCGGCAAGTTCCGCACCCGGCCTGCGGGCCGATACCCTGCGGCTGGACAATATGCAGGTCACGGACACTTCGATAGATGCAGACGCCAGCGGTGTGACCGCAACCTTTGCCCCATGGCTGCCGATTAGCGGCAAACCGCTCGGAGCCAACACCAGGCTGCAAAGCCGGGCCGCCAGCCTGACCATACATGGCATGACAGCGCAAAATGTTCTGGCCCAGGGCACCCTTTCCGATCGGGGGATAACCCTGACCACCATCAATGCCAAAGCCGCTGGCGGTAATATCAGCGGCGCACTGCAACGTTATCCTGACGGACGCTGGCGCATTAACGAGATGCAGCTTGAGGCCTTACGCCTGCAAACTGACAAAGAGCTCAGAGAGTTGCTGACGCCCCTTATCGACGGGCAGCCGGTGATGGTTGATGCAATGACAGTGACCAATGCTCGTCTTGAAGGCAAAGACTGGGCGGTTACCGACCTTAACCTGAAGCTGGATGATATCACCTTCGGTAACGGGGGCTGGCAGAGTGAAAATGGGCAACTAAGCGCCCACGCCAGCGAGGCGGTTATCAGTAATTCACATATTATTACCCCTGAGTTAAGCGCCAGCTTCAGCCCGGAAGGTATCGCATTGCGCCAGGCCACTGCCCGCTGGGAAGGTGGGAATTTGCGCACACAGGGGCAGTGGATACGCAACATTCGACAGCTCGACCTGACCAGCCTGACCATTGATAATCTGGAGTACACGCTGCCTGCGGAATGGAAAGGCTTCCTGAATACCCCTCTGCCAGACTGGCTAAATCGCCTTACGGTTCAGCAGTTAACCGCCAGCCGCAATCTGATAATCGATATAGATAAAGAGTTCCCGTGGCAGATTACCGCTCTGCAGGGCCAGGCTCAGGGATTAGAACTGGTACAGCATCAGCGGTGGGGAGTCTGGAATGGCAGAGGCGAATTCAGTGCGCCCGCAGCTACCTTTAACCGTACCGACATGCTCAGTCCGGCTATCGGTTTTAACGCCGATAGCCGTGCCATTAATATCAGCAAGCTGACCGGTGTGGTGGATAAGGGGCAGCTTGGTGCAACCGCAACTATCTCCCAGGACTCAACTCGTCAGACACACCTGGAACTACGCGGCGAAGGAATTGCCGCTAACGTGCTTAAGAACTGGGGGTGGCCAGAAATCAGCGCGCCCGGCGCGGTAAACCTTACGCTAAGCGCCGATGCCAGCCTTGCAGCGGGCCAGCCGCTGCGGCCTGGCGTCAATGCCCGGCTCGAGCTGAATGGCAGCAATGGGCTGCATCTCAATCAGGTGATGAGCCAAGGCAGGGTAGCGCCATAGCTTATAAGGGAACGGGGTTACTCTTCCTCGTTCCCGCCTTCTTCCAGCGGCCCAAACGGCTTTGCGGGCAACACAAGGAATACGCCCTCAAATACCGCCCCACGGGTATCATTACCAAACAGTTCCACCTCCAGCTGCACCCGCGCCTTTCGGCCTCGGGCCAACCGATCCAGATCCCCGCTTAGCGAGCATAAATCGGCCACGGCCCCCGGACGGCCGCTAATAGGCTTGCTATAGCGAATGTGGGCATCGGCGAGAATAATGGTGCCGCCGAGATGACGTTCGCGCAGCATAAGCCAGATTAACCCCCAACCTGTCAGCGTCGCTAAGGAGAACAAACTTCCTGCAAATAAAGTTTGATGAGGGTTTTGATTACCGGTTTCCGGCATCGTCGTTATGAATTTCTGCCCGGTATATTGCTGGATACGCACACCCATCTTTTCGCTCAAAGGAATGTGCTTATACCAGGCCTGCTGTAGCTGATCGCACCAGTCACCGCGATGGAGAATATCGTCCAGCGTTTTAACTGGTTTTATCATCAGAAAGTGGCGCAACGGGGTGGTCTGAGGGGTGGTAATCTCGCCCTGGTTCACAAATCCCAGCTTGGCAAAGAAATCTACGGCATCTTCCCTGGCGCTACAGGTTATTCGCTTAACGCCTTCCTGACGGGCTACCGACTCCAGGGTCATAGCCACCAGCGTTCCCAGACCTTTATCCTGTACCAGCGGACTAACGGCAATAAAGCGAATCGATGCCTCATTTTCGGCATTTACATATAACCGCCCAACGGCCACCGGATTGCCATCTTCATCCACTACCATTTGATGATGAGCCATGGCATCCCAGGCATCACGCTCAGATCCCTTGGGCTGATGCAGCGGCTTGCGCAACATCTCCCAACGAAATTGGTAATAACTCTCCAGCTCTTGCTCGGTTTGCGGTACGCGTAAGTGGTACATAGCCTTACACTCTCCTGTTGCCTGCGGCCAGTGCGTGGCGCGCATTAAACCTGAAGCCAGAAAGTTACCGGCCCGTCATTAACCAGCGAAACCTGCATATCAGCGGCAAAGCGCCCGGTTTCCGTTTTAATGCCCTGAAGCGAGCAGCGCTCAGTAAAGTAATCATAGAGCGACTCGGCAAGCTCAGGCGCAGCCCCCTGAGAAAAGCCAGGGCGGTTACCGCTTTTAGTGTCTGCCGCCAGGGTAAACTGCGAAACGACCAGCACGCTGCCGCCGGCCTGTTTAACATTGAGATTCATTTTGCCCTGTTCATCACTAAAAATTCGATAGCCCAGCACACGCTCACACAGGCGATTCGCCTTCTGCTCGGTATCGTCACGCTCTACCCCAAGTAAAACCAGTAATCCCGGCCCAATGGCGCCGGTTGTTTCACCATCGACCGTCACATCGGCTCTGGTAACCCGTTGAATTAACGCAATCATATTATTTCTGTTCCTGCTGTTCTTGTTGATGCTGTAATTTCCGAAACTCTCCGAGAGTGACAGTTATTTCTGCGCCAAGCAAGATAATGCACCACGTCCAGTACACCCACACAAACAGAATCGGAACTACTGCCAGCACCCCATATATCAGCTGATACGAAGGAAATGCGGTGATGTAGAGGGCAAACCCCTTCTTACCCAGCTCGAACAATAATGCCGCCACCAGCGAGCCTATCAGCGCATCCCGAATCGGCACCCGGTTGACGGGTACAATGCTGTAAAGCAACAGGAAGGTTAGCCATGAAAGCACCAGCGGTAATATGCGCAGCAGTTCGTCGATAACGCCGTTAAAATCCGACGCCCAACGTAGCGACAGCAGATAAGAACTCACCGCCAGGCTTGCGCCCGTCAGCAATGGGCCTAGCGTCAGCACCATCCAATAGACGGCAAATGAGTAAATTTTTGGCCGGGAGCGATCGCTGCGCCAGATAGTGTTTAGCGCGCTATCCACCGAATACATCAACAACAAAGAAGTGACAATCAGACCGCAGGCACCCACGGCTGTCATCTTGCTGGAGTTGGCGACAAACTGCTCGATATAGCGCTGAATGATGTCGCCAGTTGCTGGAATAAAGTTGGCAAAAATAAAGTGTCTCAGCTGCACGCTGATATCGGAAAACATGGGAAAAGCGGCAAACAGAGCAAAAATTACCGCAATCAAGGGCACCAACGCCAGCAAGGAGACATAGGCCAGGTTACCGGCCAAAACGGTCATATGATCTTTATCGATACGATGCCAAAGCAGATTGAGGAAACTGGCTGAATGGCGGGCGTATCGGGTCACCGGGCGGCGATTTTTTTTGGTCATGGCTGAGTGGAAAAATAGTCTGGAATAGTTTTTTTATCAACGACATGCACACTGGTAATGCCGCAGGCCTCTGCCCCGGCAATATTATCGGCATTATCATCAAAGAAAACCGCATCCTGCGGCGCAACCCCTTGTTCCGCCAGCACTCTCTGATAGATTCCAGCCTCTGGTTTACGCATTCCCATCTCCTGAGAGAGATAGATTCGGTCGGCGGCATCCTGCACTTCAGGATAACGGTCCGGCCAATATTGCGTATGCAGGCGGTTGGTATTCGATAACACCACGACCCTATGGCCCTGCTCGCGCAGCCGATGCATAGTGGCTATAACTTCTGGGCGCAGTTCGACAAACACGGCCTGCCAGCCCGCACTGAACTGCTCGAAGCTCAGCGGCAAATCCAGCTGCTCACACATAGCCTTAGCAAAGGTTTCATCATCTATCTCTCCGCGCTCATGCTGATGAAACGCCTCACCCATGACAAAGCGTTTTTTTAAGGTTGCCAGCGGCACCCGGCTGAGATCGCTCCACACGCCGAGAACGCGGCTGAAATCGATATCTACGATGACATTTCCTAAATCAAAGATATAGAGCATTACGATCTCCTTGCGCAATAGTGTTGCCGGCCTGCCCGCCAGCAACATGCCAGCGGGACAAAACCTGTAAGATTAATATGTTAACTGTAGCCAGAAAGCCAGGGTTTGACTACGTATCAGCCTATTCCCCAAAACAAAACGACCAGTAGCTGAGGCGTGATAATGCGAAGAAACATCACCAGCGGATAGACCGTGGCGTAAGAGAGTGCCGCCGCTCCACAGGTTGGATGCAGATTGTTAGCAAATGCCAGCGCCGGAGGATCCGTCATCGAACCGGCCAGCATGCCGCACAGGGTGAGGTAGTTCATTTTGGTTATCAGGCGGGCCAGAAAAGCGGTACACAGCAATGGCACGAGGGTAATCAGAATACCGTAACCCATCCAGTGTAGCCCGGGTCCGTTAAGCAGGATTTCAAAAAAATCACCGCCAGACTTTAACCCTACAACCGAGAGAAATAGCACAATGCCAAGTTCGCGCAACGCCAGGTTCGCGCTGGGTGGCATAAACCAGTACAGCTTACCCAGTGTGCCGATGCGCCCTAAAATTAACGCAACAATCAGCGGCCCTCCGGCCAGCCCCAGGCGCAGCGCTACCGGAAAGCCAGGCACATACAGCGGGATAGAACCCAGCAGCACACCAAGCCCGATGCCGATAAACACCGGTAGCATCTGAACCTGCTGCAATTTTTGCTGCGCATTGCCTACCTCAGCCGCCACCGCATCGATAGAACCAGGCCGCCCGACCAGATTAAGAATGTCACCGAACTGCAAACTAACATTGCTGCCGGCTACCAGCTCTACCCCAGCGCGGTTAAGGCGCGATATCACCACATCGTATCGCTGTTTAAACTGCAGCTCGCGTATTTTCTTGCCAAGCGCCTTCTCATTAGTCACTACGACCCGCACGACACGCAAATCGGTTCCCTGAGTCGAAAGCGATGTATCGACCACTTTACCAATAATGAGCTGAGCGGCATGCAGATCGCTCTCTTTACCCACCAGATGCAGAAGATCGCCGTGCTGGATTTGGGTAGTGGGGGCAGGAACCATCAATAAATCGCCGCGTTTAAGGCGCGAGCAAATAATATTGTCGCTATTCAGTAGCGGCACATCCCTGATAGCCAGATTAACCAGGTTAGGGTTCTCAACCTGAATATTAAGCGTATGTAGCTGAGCGTGGTCATGGCTAACGCTCGCCTCCCAGCGGGCGGCCTCTCGCGGCACTTTTACCCGAAAAACCCAACGCACCAGCCACATGGACAGCAAAATACCGCAGATACCAAAGGGATAGGCCATCGCGTAGCTCATGCCCATTTGGTTGACGACATTCGCAGGCGTGCCGAGATCGGACAGAATTTGCTGACCTGCTCCCAGCGCTGGCGTATTGGTTACGGCGCCGGAAAAAATCCCAAGAACGACGGGAAGAGGAATAGAAAATACTTTATGCAATAAAGCGGTAACCGCAGCGCCAAGCACCACAATCAGCAGAGCAAACATGTTTAGCCGCAGGCCTGAAACCCGCAGTGAAGAGAAAAAACCCGGCCCAACCTGAATACCGATAGTATAGACAAACAGGATAAGCCCCAGCTCCTGTATTACATGCAGCATATCGCTGTTAAAGCTGATGCCGAGAATATCCGCACCATGCCCCACAAAAATGCCACCAAACAGTACGCCGCCAATCCCCAGCCCAACGCCACGGTATTTCAGATTACCGAGCCATAATCCTGCGACCGCAACCAGCGCAAGCATACTAACGGTCAATGCAATCCCGCTCATAATAAGCCTTATAAATCCTTTTAACCTGACTGAAGTGTCGCAAATTTCACCGCTGGGTACCGGGCGATGGAGCACAAAAAAGGCCCCATCAGGGGCCTTTAGAATTTTAAGTTAAACCAGCAAATTAGATGTGATTACTCAGGCGTTAAGTGCCGGGCGCTCGCTTATCTCAATACGCTGAGGCGTTACCTGCTCAGGCTGCTGACGCACCAGGTCAATGTGCAGCAATCCGTTAATGAAGCTTGCTCCCGCAACCTCCATATTGTCAGCCAGATTAAAGCTAAGATTAAACGGCTGGCTCACCAGCCCCTGGTGTAACCACTTTTGTTCGGTTTCTGGTTTTACCGGCGTACCTTTAACACGCAGAGTCGTGCTCTCAAGCTCAATATCCAGATCTTCCTGACGGAAACCGGCTAACGCCAGGGTTATGCGGTAGTGGTTATCGTCGCTTTTTTCGATGTTATAGGGAGGGAAGCCCTGGGTTTCGTTAGCGGTTTCCAGCGCGCTGGCCAGTTTGTCAAAACCGATCCACTGACGCAGTAAAGGTGATAAGTCGAAGTTACGCATAATAAATTCTCCTTCTAAGAAGCGAGTATTAGCCACCGGTATGCGAACCGGCATCAAGCCCCCTGACGGCAGGCTTAGGAATATGGGCCGCCTTTAGGCGACCCCGTGAGAAATTAGTTTATTTCGATACGACGTGGTTTCATCGCTTCTGGAATGACGCGTTCCAGCTCGATATACAGCAGGCCATTAACTAAATTAGCGCCGCGAACGTGGATATTTTCAGCCAACTGGAATTTACGCTCAAAGTTGCGCTCGGCGATTCCCTGGTACAGATAAGTACGCTCTTTTTGCTCGTCGGCGTGAGCGCCTTTTACCACCAGCATATTGTCCTGAGCGGTTATCTCCAGTTCGGCATCCGCAAAACCGGCAACGGCTATCGCAATGCGGTAATGGTTTTCGTCTACCAGCTCAACGTTATAAGGAGGGTAGCCGCCATTACTCTGGCTTTGATTATTTTCCAGCAGGTTGAACAGACGGTCGAAACCAATAGCGGAACGGTACAGCGGGGACAGATCGAAATTACGCATAATAATATTGCTCCTGAAATCAGCGAGAAACGGATAGCCTTCCACAATGGACAGACTTATTAAGCCCAAACTCCCTGACGGCAAGTTTGTTATTGGCTGTGATAAATATGTTGGGCTCCTGATTGAGTTTTCAAGAGTGGCACGCAAAAATTTGGCCCTGGTGTCGTTCTTTGCTTAGACTAGCTTCGGACGTTGCGTCATTTTGAATTGCGACAGTCACCACAGCACGCATAGATAAAAAACGGCACATTAGCGTAGCAGTGTGGGTATCTCTTGTGCCGCTGGCGGTCAGTTCCGCCGGCTCAACCGAACTGGGTTAAGATGAAAAGCTACTTCCAGCAATTAATTACCGTAAGTGCACTGCTGACCGTGACCGGCTGCTCCAGCATGATGAGTCATACCGGCGGCAGCGATCAGGGTTATTATCCTGGAACTCGCTCCAGCTATCACATGCTGGCCGACGATGACACCGGCTGGGCCGCAAAATCTTTCGTCGCTCTGGATATGCCATTTACCGCTATTGCCGATACGTTGCTGATACCCTGGGATGCAGTACGTACCGATAAATCGGTTAAATCACGCGTTGCCGACAGCGAGCGGGCAAACGCAGCTATCAATGATGCCATTCCACCGTCAAGCCCAACGCTGTCCACCACTAACGCCGATATTGCCCCTCCCGCCTCTTAAGCGGCTGGCCTGAGCTGCGGTCATCACCATCAACGGCTCAGGCAATCACCTGCCTAAAACCACTTAGTCACACGACGTGATTATTACTATAAAAGCAAAAGTCTATTCTTAGATTGCTAGTTTTTAGAATAAAACGCCTGTCGCATAATGCCGCCACTTGCTAAACGGCGCCGGCATATCAGTGCGCCGCTCTTTATTCTGAGGACACTGTAATGAAAAAATTTATCCCCCACGCCGCCATGCTTAGCGCCATCCTGCTCGCAGCTCCTTTATCTTCAGCCTGGGCAAATAACTCTGCAACGCCGGATGAAGCCATGGGGACGGTATCCGCCTCGGCCAGTACGCTCAGCGAGATGGAACAGGCTATTAATGTGAAGACTCAAAAAATGGGCGGGAGCCACTACAAAATAACCTCTGCCCGTATGGGAAACCGCACAACAGGAACAGCGATTGTTTATAAGTAAATAATATCACTACTATTATTTCATTAGCCGCGCCGCAATATTAAGACTTCATGTAGCAAACCGTCGGATTATAGGAATCGAACCAGCGGGTTGAATATTAATGTTATCGGTAATTTTACGCCATACTCAACATAATCTCCGCCATCACTTGCTGTGATGATAGGAATTTAAAAACACACAATCGCTGATGCTATTAATAACCGATAAAAGTTATTACATCTATTTTCTAATGATTCAGCGACAAATAAATATCTTAATTCAAGGCTGGTTTATTATGTATAAAGATCTTACAGGCAAAGTGGCTATTGTCACCGGCGCTTCTAAAGGTATCGGTGCTGAAATAGCCCATCGTTTTGGCCGCGAAGGTGTTAATGTTATCGTTAATTATCATAGTGATAAAGAAGGGGCCGATCAGGTCGTAGAAGATATTCTCTCTTATGGAAGTAAAGCTGTTGCCGTACAGGGCGATATGGCAAATGAAGAGAGCGCTCAACGCCTTCTGGATGCGGCACTGCACTATTTTGGCAAACTCGATATTTTCGTTAATAACGCCGGTATGGAAGTTCCCGCCCCCTCCCACGAAATGACGCTGGAGAACTGGCAGCGAGTTATCGACGTCAATCTTACCGGGTATTTTTTAGGTGCACGCGTAGCGCTGAAATACTTTGTGGATCATGGCATTAAAGGCAACATTATCAATATGTCATCGGTGCATGAGCAAATCCCATGGCCAACATTTGCCCATTATGCTGCCAGTAAAGGCGGGGTGAAGCTGTTAAATCAGACGCTGGCACTGGAGTACGCTCCGCTGGGGATTCGCGTAAACGCCATCGGCCCCGGCGCAATTAATACCCCAATAAATAAAGAAAAAATGAATGACCCGGAGAAAAAGGCCGCCCTCGAGAAAATGATCCCAATGGGTTATGCCGGTGAGCCTAATGTTGTCTCCAATGCCGCGGCCTGGCTGGCATCAAGTGAGTCATCCTATGTTACCGGCATTACTCTATTTGTGGATGGTGGCATGACGCTTTATCCATCATTTATGAACGGCAATGGTTAATCTATTCAGGTAAGAAAATAATAGGGGAGGCCATCTCCCCTAAAAGGTTGTAGGTAATGAATATCATAATTGCGTTACTCCCGGCCCTATTTTGGGGCCTGCTGCCGGTTATTGTTACCCGGGCAGGTGGTAACCCCGTGCAGCAAATAGTTGGTACTACACTGGGTACTTTATTAATTTCAATTATCTTTTATCTATTTAGTCAGCCTCACTTTACCCCTGGCGCATTTATATTTAGCTTTATCTCCGGTGCCTTTTGGGCATTCGGACAAATAAACCAATATAAGGCATTTACCCAAATAGGCGTTTCGCGCGCAATGCCCATATCCACGGGCCTGCAGCTGACATCAACATCGTTGATGGGTGTAGCTCTGTTTGGTGAGTGGCCAGCCACCAGCACCCGTCTTCTGGGCCTGGCAGCCATTGTTATCATCATCATCGGTATTGCTCTGACAACCCGCCAGCAGAACGGGAATGGTGGCGCTGTGAATATGAAAAAAGGGCTGGTAACGCTGCTGATATCAACTATTGGTTACCTGGGGTTCTCTGCATTTCCACGTTTCTACAACGTAGATGGCTGGGAGGCGTTTATGCCTCAGGCTATCGGGATGTTTAGCGCCTCACTGTTGATGGCCGGCTTTCTGCACCAGAAACCCGCCTTTGCCCGTGCTACATGGCGTAACTTACTTTCCGGCGTTGTCTTCGCCTTTGCGGCATTTAGCTATCTGATTTCGGCAAAGCTAAACGGCGTAGCGACTGGCTTTACGCTCTCACAAATGAATGTAGTCATAGCGACTCTGGCCAGCATCTGGCTGCTGGGCGAGCGTAAAACTCGCCAGGAAATGGGTTATGTGGTGACGGGATTGCTGTTCGTGGTTTCTGGCGGGGTCATCATTGGGTTGCTGTAACCCCGCTCCGATATCACAAACCGGTTGTGGTACAGAATAACTGCCGGAAACCATCCACATCCTGCATCCAGGCTATGCGGTCACCGCTCGGGGAAAATACTACAGCGTCCCCGGACAGACCACAGGCATCAGCAGGCGTTAAAACTGTTATTTCGCCACTGCGGGCATCACACAACATCACCCTCTGCTGGCTGATAAAAGCCAGCGCCTTGCCAGAAGGATGCCAGTTAAAGGCTGACTCAACTCCATTATCTAAATGGGTGAGCTGAACAGGCTCCCCGCCAGCGGGAGCCAGCAGCCACAGCTGCGCGACGCCATTATCATCACGCATTAAAAAGGCCAGCTGCGTACCCTGTGGATTGCTACGAACCCAGTGGCGCGGCTGGCTGACCAGCCCTGGATAGCGGCGCTGATGGCTAAAGGTGAGCCGCCGTTGAGAAACCCCTGCCGGCGGTGCCGGAAGCGTATTGACTGTGCCTTCTAACGGCTTAGCGCCCGGCGTTTTCCAGGCCAGCTCACTCTCTGGTAAATCGACAATAAATAGCTCAGGGACTTTTTCACCGCTAAGGCTAAGAGTGTCGCCAATAAACGCAAGAGCCCAGCGCTGCCGATGGCCATCGTCCTTGATATAGCCCTGCTCACCAATCCAGCCCTCTTCGTAGGCCCGATTGATCTCATCGCTGCCGGGAACCGGCGCTGGCGTAGTCTCAGTCACCAACACACACCAATGGCTGCCGCTGTACTCTCGAGGATGGTGGCACTTCGGTATTACCGGGCCGTAAGGAACGGCAACGCCGACATTGCGCAGATCGAGAGCCGGGTCCAGCTCATGCAATACGTGGTCGTTATAGGTAAAACTCAACCGGCTACCGTCCGGGCTCCAAACATGTACGTGGCTTCCGCCACGCAAAGCACCGGTGGTAAATGGCGGGGTGATATCCATCGCATCAAGGTTTTGAATGCCCTGTGGTCCCAGCACTACGCCGCGCCGGTGGTGAAAGTCATACTGCCAGTTAGCATCAGGATTTTCCGGGCCATGAATAAAGACATAATGCTCAGCAAGGTGCGGATTAACCGTCACAACCCCAACGTGCGCACCTTCCGGCGCACGATACAAAACTTCCGTTTCACCGGTAATTACATTCACTCGCTCAATTGTCGAACCGGTAAATGATGCACCTGAAGGACGAACATCAAATACCAGCCAGTTGCCGTCCGGCGTCCAGACATTAATATTTGTGAGCTGATGATGGCGGGAAGAGAAAGTAACCTGTTGCACGGTGATAGCCCTGATGCGTGATAGACGCCTCAGGGTAAAATATATTGGCTGGTTTGCCTATCGGCCCGGCAAAACAATGCACCAGACCGCCGCAGAAGATCAGACGGTCTGGTATCTGATTAAAGTTTTTCGCCTAATGCATATTGCCGGATAGCAACGGCCACGCCGTGCTCTTCGTTAGTTTTGGTAACGACCTGGGCGACATTTTTTACGCTATCAATAGCGTTACCCATCGCCACACCGATTCCGGCATATTCCAGCATCGCAATATCATTTTCCTGATCGCCGATAGCCATCACCTCTTCCCGGTCAATGCCAAGAGTTTCGGCCAGAGCCTGAACGCCCGCACCTTTATCCACGCGGCGATCGAGCATTTCTAAATAGAACGGTGCGCTTTTAAGGATGGTGTAGCGTTCATGCACTTCAGCAGGTATTTTTGCAATCGCGACATCCAGTATCTCCGGGTCATCGATCATCATTATTTTTGGATAACGGCGGCTGGGATCCATATTTTCAGCCTCGCAGAATTGGAGCGGCATGCCTGTAAGATAGGCCTCATGTACGGTCCAGTGGCTGATATCGCGGTTTGCCGTGTACACCGTTGTTCGGTCAATGGCATGCAGATGAACGCCTAAATCCAGGGATAGCTGTTGCAGATAACGATAATCTTCGTGGCCCAGCGTTATCTCAACAACCGTTTCGCCAGTCGCGGCCTTTTGCACCAGAGCACCGTTATAGGTAATGCAATAATCCGTGTCACGGCGCATTCCGAGCTCATTAAGATAGCGCTCAATGCCCGGATACGGACGTCCTGTAGTTAGCACTACCACAATTCCCCTGGCCCTGGCGGCGCTGATAGCGGAGTGTACTTCCGGTGTAATGGCATGCTGTGGATCCAGCAGGGTGCCGTCCATGTCGATGGCAATCAGTTTTATGGTCATTGGCAATCTTCGAGGTAATGGATTTACCTCATGCTAACGCGGGGAAGAAAGGAAAAACAATCGCAGGCGGGCAATCTGCAGATATCGCCGCCGGTTTCCCAGCGGCGACCATCTGATTAGCTGAAGAATTTATTTTTCAGCAGCTGCAGACCTTCATTCAACAGCGCGTCGCTACTATCAGCCTGAACCTGACCATTTGGCGACAGAGCGTCAATGATACCAGGCAGAGCGCTGGCCAGCATTGAAGATGCCTGCTGAGGATCGAGACCCAGTTTACCTGCTAAATCGCTGATAGCCGGGGAGCCGATTACAGATTCAATCTGGCTGGCATCAACGGAATGATTGCTACCATTGCCAAGCCAGGAGGTCACTAGCTCGCTAAAGCCTCCCTGGTGGAATTTATCCAGCAGAGCCTGAACACCGCCTTGTTCATTAACCCAGTTTAAAATGGCCTGGTATTTGCCAGCTTCGCCGCCTTCCAGCAGCCCGGTAATCTGATCGAGAAGACCCATGGTAATTGCCTCTAAAAACTTTGTGCTATATAAAAAGCCGCCACGAAATATGCGTGGTTACTTATAGAGTCTACGCCATTGTCAGCAAACCGGCTTGTATCCTCCTGTAGGTAGTAGCAGGTCATTTGAGAGCGGTTGAGAAAGCATATTATGAGCCGTTATTTTTGCCTTATACTTAGCATTCTAAAATTGTCATATTTATTTGATTTTATTTAATAAAAACAAAATAAAACCGCCTCATTAACAGCCGCATTACCCATTAATTACCTCTCCCTCACTGCCGATAAAACCGTCAATCATCAATCTTAATGGCTTCGATTAGCCAATGCCTAAAAGCGCGCATCTGATGATTTGAGCTGGGATTCGCCTCTGTACTCATTTTAAATCTTCGCGCCTCTTTTTTTCCTCCGGCCTTCTTTAGCTCAACCCAGCACTATGTGCTGTTTTTAATTTCTGGCGATACATCACGAGTAAATATAGTTCTCATAAATGTCATATTAATAACATTATAATTAAATGAAATTACAGTGTTTTTTATAAAATACCGTTACAACCATGTGAGCATTGTCACTTAAATAACATTGGTATCTGTTATGTTTTTAGCCAGATTTCGGCAGCGAAAATCCCGCTGGAAAGCCGTGATTTCCGTTAATTAGTTAACATACAGATAGTTACTATCAGGATGATGATGAGATACCTCACAGGATTAATCAGCTTTGCTGTTATTTTCGCTCTTGCCCTTCTTGTCAGTAAAAACCGCAGCTCCATTCGCTATCGACCGCTGATAACCATGCTGGCCTGCCAGTTTCTGATGGCAGCTTTATTGCTCAAAACCGATGCCGGGAATAAAGCCATCGGCGTGATTGCCCGCATATTTAATAATCTGATGGCCTACGCTGGCGAAGGGGTAAATTTTGTTTTTGGAGGTATGCAAAATAGCGGCGAAGTAACATTCTTCCTTGCCGTTTTGTTGCCTATCATCTTCATTTCTGCCTTGATCGGCATTCTCCAGCATTGGAAGATTTTAGGTTTTCTCATCAAATATATCGGGCTTGGGCTGAGTAAAATTAATGGGATGGGTCGGCTGGAGTCTTACAACGCGGTTGCCTCGGCAATTCTCGGGCAGTCTGAAGTTTTTATCTCGGTTAAAAAACAGCTAGGCATATTACCTGAACACCGTCTGTATACCCTTTGTACTTCAGCCATGTCGACTGTTTCCATGTCTATCGTGGGAGCCTATATGGTGATGCTCGATCCACAATATGTGGTGACGGCATTGGTACTGAACCTTTTTGGCGGTTTTATCATGGCCTCCCTGCTCAATCCTTATCAGGTTCCCCCAGAAGAGGACATTCTGACGGTTGCAGAAGAGAAACAGAGCTTTTTCGAAATGCTTAGCGAGTACATTCTCGATGGATTCAAAGTCGCGGTTATTGTCGGTGCTATGCTGGTTGGCTTCATTGCCCTGATAACACTGGCAAATGCGTTATTTACCGCACTGTTTGGCATATCGTTCCAGGGGACGCTCGGCTATCTGTTTGCGCCGCTTGCCTGGCTGGTAGGCATTCCATGGCATGAGGCCGTACCGGCGGGCAGCATTATGGCGACCAAAATTGTCAGTAATGAGTTTGTCGCCATGCTCGATTTATCTCATGACAGCGCCCAGTTCTCTGAACGTACTACCGCTATTTTGTCCGTGTTTTTAGTGTCCTTCGCGAACTTTTCATCCATTGGTATCATCGTCGGCGCTATCAAAGCACTCGACCCACGCCAGGGGAACTGTGCCGCTCGCTTTGGCCTGAAATTATTATATGGCGCTACGCTGGTCAGTTTTCTAAACGCCACCGTAGTAAGTTTCTTCTGTTAATAAAATAAAAATAGTCGTCGGGAATACCCCGGCTGGATAACTTACGTCTTATTAAAACCAGGATGGTTTAAATGTACCTCGCAGATAAAAACCAGAAGATTATTTCGCTGGCTACAGTGCTATTTGCACTAACGGCCCCCGCTGCACACGCAATACAAAAAGTATCGGATATATTGCCTGGCTCAGTAAGCAGCTTTATTAGCGATAGCCATGCCGATATCTCTTTAAGAAACCAATTTAAAAATTTAAACAGCTCAGACTATGGCGACCGTTCAGTACAAACCGCATGGGGACAAGGCGTCACGCTCGATTATAGCTCTGGATATATTGCTGATATTCTCGGGGTAGATACATCCTACTACAGCGTATATAAACTCGCCGCCAGCGATGACTTCTGGGGGCGCAGCATTCTATATAATGACAATGGTAAAGCTAAGGGCTTTCATAAATTCGGGCAGCTTTTTGCCAAAGTGAAGTTTGAAAATGATGATAGCTATCTGCGCCTCTATTCAGGCTGGCAACAGATTTATAAATGGGGCGCTATCACTAACTCAAGCCGCGCTATTCCCAGTACTTATCAGGGGCTGCGCGTCGATAGCGGCCTGGGGCCAGTAACACTTCGCGGAGCTTACGTTACCCGTTACAGCGACAGAGGCTCACCCGATCAAATACATTTTGAAACCGCCGATCGTAAGAAAAAAATAAGCCATCTCTATACTGCTGAACTAATGTATAGAGATAATGGCTACAGCGCACTCTATTTTATTGGTGAGAGCCACAATTACCAACAGCGCCATGGTATAGAATTAGGATGGCAGCCTGCATCACTGGCGGATAATCAGGTTAAAGCCTTAGGTATGCTTTACGTCAACCACGCACTTAAAGACTGGCGAAATATGAGTGGTGATTACAAACCGTTTGATAATAATGCGTTTCACCCAGCCTTTTTTGTTGAGTGGAAACAACAGCGCTGGAAGCATAAGGTAGGCGCATCATATACCAAAGCCAGCCTCAAAAATCACCTGGGTTATTTTGAGCGCCACATGGCGAAGAATAGCCGCGGCACCTTTAATTCAATGGCCGACGCATGGGGTAATGACTACGTAGGTAACAATGAAAAAATGCTGGCGTGGACAACCGAATATCTTATCACCCCTGAAATTAAGCTAGGGCTACAAAGCGCATATGGCTGGGGTATGAAATATCTGGGGCGTGAAATACAGCGCGGTGAAGCAATTTTCTTTTCACGCTGGCAGCCCGCTAAAGTAAAAAACCTGAGTTTTCAGCTCTCCGGCGGCCCTTCATGGAACTATCAAAGTAAGCACAACAAACCAATTCTAACTGAACACGGTAAGCCTAAGCGCGCGCAAAATCATTCGGTGGAGTTCCAGGTGGATTACGCCTTCAATCTGTTTTGAATAAATACCTGACTAAAATAATGGAAAAAACTATGCTGTCATTTAAAAAATCTGGTTTGAGAATCGCACTAGCCGTAGCGTTATTATCTGGCTCTCCGGCACTTTTCGCAGCGCCCCCTGCGCCCGTCTCTCAAAACGGCGTTACGCTCGAAAAGCTTAATGCCCAATATCCTATCCATTGGGTTTCAATCGAGCAGATTGCCGCAGACCTTGAAGGGCGTGCGCCAATAGACGTTGGGTTTGATATTGATGACACACTGCTTTACTCCACGCCCGCCTTTTTCCACGGTAAACAATTGCTGTCTCCTGACAGTAACGACTACCTGAAAAAATCAGAGTTTTGGGAACAGCTCAGCAACGGCTGGGACGCATTCTCGGTCCCTAAAAAATCAGCTATTGCGCTGATGAAATTCCATATGGATCGCGGCGACCGCATCTGGTTTATTACCGGCCGCCCGATGCCGGAAAGCGGTAAAGAAAAAGTCACGGAGCAGCTGGCAAAAGACTTTGCGATCCCCGCAGCCCGCTTAAACTCCGTTATTTTTGCCGGGGAAAGCAAAGCGGCGAAAGTCAGCCACATTCGTGAACACCATATTGCACTTTATTACGGGGACTCCGACGGTGATATTGTCGACGCACGCGAAGCCGGCGCTGAGGGTATCCGGGTACTTCGCCCTCTAAACTCTTCCAATGCACCGGCTCCAGTTATCGGCGCACTGGGTGAGAAAGTATTAGTAAACTCAGACTATTAATATCTGATAAGAGAAGCGCCTGGCTTTCAGCAATAAAAAAACCGGCCCTGATGAGGCCGGTTTTTTATTGCTATATATCGATATTAGATATCGATATTAGCCGCTTTCAGGGCATTCTCTTCGATAAAGGCACGACGCGGCTCTACCGCATCGCCCATCAGCGTAGTGAACAGCTGATCGGCAGCAATCGCATCTTTAACGGTAACACGCAGCATGCGACGGCTTTCCGGATCCATGGTGGTTTCCCACAGCTGTTCCGGGTTCATTTCACCCAGACCTTTGTAACGCTGTACTGCCAGACCGCGACGGGACTCTTTCACCAGCCATTCCAGCGCCTGTTCGAAGCTGATAACCGGCTGACGGCGCTCGCCGCGCTCCACAAATGCACCTTCTTCAATCAGACCACGAAGCTTCTCGCCGAGCGTGCACAGGCGACGATATTCGCCACCGGTGATGAACTCATGGTCCAGAACATAGTCGGTATCCACGCCATGGGTACGAACCCGGATAACCGGCTCGGTGCGCTGGTTTTGAGCATCTTCGTGCAGATCGTATTTCCAGGTGCTGCCGTGCTGCTCTTTTTCGTTCAGTTCGGTAATCAGAGCCGAAACCCAGCGGGTGACGGTCTGCTCATCGCTCAGCTCCGCTTCTGTCAGAGTTGGCTGATACACCAGCTCTTTCAGCAGAGCGCGCGGATAGCGGCGCTCCATGCGGCCAATCATTTTCTGAACGCCGTTGAATTCAGCGACTAATTTTTCCAGCGCTTCACCAGACAATGCCGGAGCACTGGCGTTGGTGTGCAGCGCTGCGCCATCAAGAGCGATGGTGATTTGATACTGATCCATCGCCTCATCATCTTTGATGTACTGTTCCTGCTTACCTTTTTTCACCTTGTAGAGCGGCGGCTGAGCGATATAAACGTGGCCACGCTCAACGATTTCCGGCATCTGGCGGTAGAAGAAGGTCAGCAGCAGCGTACGGATGTGTGAACCATCCACGTCCGCATCGGTCATGATGATAATGCTGTGATAACGCAGTTTGTCCGGGTTGTATTCATCACGGCCAATACCACAGCCCAGGGCGGTGATAAGCGTGGCGACTTCCTGAGAAGAGAGCATCTTGTCGAAACGCGCTTTTTCGACGTTCAGGATTTTACCTTTCAGCGGCAAAATAGCCTGATTCTTGCGGTTCCGCCCCTGCTTAGCAGAGCCGCCCGCGGAGTCCCCTTCCACTAAGTACAGTTCGGAGTGAGCCGGGTCGCGCTCCTGACAATCCGCCAGTTTGCCCGGCAGACCGGCCAGATCCAGCGCGCCTTTACGGCGAGTCATTTCACGTGCGCGGCGGGCCGCTTCACGCGCGCGGGCAGCATCGATGATTTTATTAACTACGATTTTCGCGTCGCCTGGGTTTTCCTGAAGATAATCAGCCAGACGTTCGTTCATCTGCTGCTCAACCGCAGATTTCACTTCTGAGGAAACCAGTTTGTCTTTTGTCTGAGAAGAGAACTTAGGATCAGGTACTTTCACAGAGACCACGGCAATCAGGCCTTCACGGGCATCATCACCGGTTGCGCTGATTTTCGCTTTTTTGCTGTAGCCTTCCGCATCCATATAAGCGTTTAGGGTACGGGTCATCGCGGCACGGAAACCGGCCAGGTGAGTACCGCCATCGCGCTGCGGGATGTTGTTGGTAAAGCAGTAGATATTTTCCTGGAAACCATCGTTCCACTGCAAAGCGACTTCTACGCCAATACCGTCTTTTTCAGCGGTAAAGTAGAACGGCATCGGGTGGATTGGGGTTTTATTCTTGCTCAGATACTCAACGAAAGCCTTAATGCCGCCTTCGTAGTGGAAATGATCTTCTTTACCATCGCGCTTATCAATCAGACGAATAGATACGCCTGAGTTCAGGAAAGACAGCTCGCGCAGGCGCTTGGCCAGAATTTCATATTCGAATTCAGTGACGTTGGTGAAGGTTTCATGGCTTGGCCAGAAACGCACCATGGTACCGGTACGCTCGGTATCACCCGTTACCGCCAGCGGTGCCTGCGGCTCGCCGTGGCTATAAAGCTGGCTGTGAATTTTGCCGTCGCGCTGGATGGTCAGTTCCAGTTTTTGGGATAAGGCGTTAACAACCGAAACACCCACGCCGTGCAGACCGCCGGAAACTTTATAGGAGTTATCGTCAAATTTACCGCCTGCGTGCAGCACGGTCATGATAACTTCCGCTGCCGATACCCCTTCTTCTGGGTGAATACCGGTAGGGATCCCGCGCCCATCATCCTGTACGGATACCGAGTTATCGGCATGGATGGTCACGACAATATCTTTACAGTACCCTGCGAGCGCTTCGTCAATTGCGTTATCCACGACCTCGAATACCATGTGGTGCAGACCGGTGCCGTCATCCGTATCGCCGATATACATACCCGGGCGCTTACGCACCGCATCCAGCCCTTTCAGGACTTTGATACTGGAGGAGTCATAAGAGTTCGACATCAACGTTTCTCGCTCATTTTTACTGTGATTAATCGGTTATTTTACCCTGTTCTACGACGAACATCTTCGAATTTTTGTCCGCCATATCCATCACATGTTCTGCGCTTATCGCGCTAACAAAAACTTGTGACTGAGTAGCCTTCAACCGGCTTGCCAGAAGGCTGCGGCGGGCATCATCAAGCTCAGAGGCAAAATCATCTATTAGATATAAGCAGCGCTGCCCGTTATGGCGGGTGAGAAACTCGCCTTGCGCCAGCCGCAGCGCGCACATTAGTAGCTTTAACTGCCCACGGGATAAGGTATCTTCCACCGGCGCACCGTCGGCGCGAATGCGAAAATCAGCCTTGTGCGGCCCGTGTGCGGTATAGGTTAGCTGCCGGTCGCGCTCAAAATTGCGCACCAGCACTTCGGCATAGTCCGTCTCTTTTTCCCAGCCGCGCTGAAATGAGAAACTCAATTCAAACTCTGGCAAGAACTGGCGGCAGGTATCGGCCATATCTTCGGCTATCGCGGCGCTATAATCGGCGCGCCATTGGCTGATTTGCTCGGCTAAAGGCACAAGCTCCAGATCCCACGCCCGTAGCTGGTTGTAGTGGCTCACCTGGCGCAGCGCCGCATTGCGCTGCTTGAGCAGCCGCTTCAGATTGCTCCAGGCCGTGAAAAAACCGCGCTCATTGTGAAAACAGCCCCAGTCGATAAACGCCCGGCGGTATTTAGGGCCGCCATTGAGCAGGGTAAAACCTTCAGGGGTAATCAGCTGCATAGGCATTAACAGCGCCAGTTCCGCAACTTTATGCCCATCGCTGCCATCAATGCGTACGGTGCTGTCGCCATGCCTGTCTTTGGTGAGTCCAATAGCCGTTTCCCGCTCCGCCTCTTGCAATCGTCCGTGGAGCACAAAAGAAGGCTGCTCGTGGCGAATAACCCTGCCGATTTGCAGGCTGCGAAATGCGCGACCATGTCCCAGGGTGTAAATGGCTTCCAGTACGCTGGTTTTCCCGCTGCCATTGGCACCAACCAGGAAATTAAACCCTGGCGCCAGCGCGAGATCGGCATTCTCAATATTGCGGAAGTCTTTGATTAACAGGCGGGATAAGGACATTTACCGTTCTTCTTGTGAGTGACAACCGGGCACCACTGCGCTGCATATCCCTGCAAATGACGCGTCCTGTGCAAAACTAAGCTTCTTACTCGCCATCTTCATCCAGACAGAGTATCAACGGCACAGGCAGCTGGCTCACTTAAGAAATCCATCCAGCCAGGGCGTCAACGTCGCAGCCAAACTACCTAAACAAGGCCGTCTGCGTCGCAGTGAGTTTCAGCACCGCCAGCGCAGCGTACGCAAAGTACGTGAGCATTACGCGCACTGCCGGAGCTGAAAATCGCCAGTAAGCCAGGCCGATATATCGCACCTTACAGCCGCATCGGCATAACCACATACGACGCACTCTGACTCGCCGCATCTTCAATCTGCACGCTGGATACCGCATCGGTCAGCAGCAGGCGCACATTTTCGCATTTCAGCGCGTTGAGTACATCCAGCACATAACTTACGTTGAAGCCGATTTCCATTTCGGTGCCATCGTAGCTGACATCCAGGATTTCTTCGGCTTCTTCTTGCTCTGGGTTATTGGCGGTGATTTTTATCTGGTTGTCGGCCACAAACAGCCGCACGCCGCGGAATTTTTCGTTAGACAGGATAGCCGCTCGCGCAAACGCCTGTTTAAGCAGGTCGCAGCCAGCTTCCAGCGTCTTGTCAGGATTCTTCGGCAATACGCGGCGATAATCAGGGAAACGACCATCAACCAGCTTGGAAGTAAAGATAAAGTCGCCAACGTGTGCGCGGATATTATTGCTGCCAATCTGCACCCGCAGCGGAGTGTCGCCGCCGTCCAGCATACGCATCAGTTCGATAACCCCTTTACGAGGCACGATCACCGAATGATTCGGCAGTGATTCGCCGATAGGCATAGAGCAAACCGCCAGCCGGTGGCCATCGGTTGCAACGGTGCGCAGCTCTTCGCCTTCGGTCTCAAACAGCATACCGTTCAGGTAGTAGCGCACATCCTGATGAGCCATTGAAAACTGCGTAGCTTCAATCAGGCGTTTCATGGTGGCTTGCGGCAGGGTGAACTCTACCTCACTTTGCCAGTCATCAAGATTAGGGAAATCTGCCGCTGGTAGCGTCGACAGCGAGAAGCGGCTGCGCCCGGAACGCACTAACATGCGCTCACCTTCAAGCTGCACCACAATCTCGGCACCTTCCGGCAGGCCACGGCAAATATCAAAGAATTTGCGTGCCGGAACCGTCGTTGCGCCAGCTTCATGAGGCTGCATCAGCGCAACGCGAGCCACCATTTCCATCTCAAGGTCAGTACCGGTCAGCGACAGCGTGCCGTCAGCGACCTGAACCAGCAGGTTACCTAAAATCGGCAGCGTGGGACGGCCTCCCAAAGGGCCGCTTACCTGCTGCAACGGTTTCAATAAATGTTCACGTTCAACGGTAAATTTCATAGCGTCACGACGATAATGTTCTGATTAAGTTGGAGAAGTCTTCTTTGATATCATGGCTCTCTTCGCGGAGCTGCTCAATCTTACGGCAGGCGTGCAATACCGTAGTATGGTCACGTCCACCGAATGCGTCGCCGATTTCCGGCAGACTGTGATTGGTCAGCTCTTTCGCCAGCGCCATCGCCATCTGGCGCGGACGCGCCACTGAACGAGAACGACGCTTGGACAGCAAATCAGCCACTTTGATTTTATAGTACTCAGCCACCGTCTTCTGAATATTGTCGATGGTGACCAGCTTTTCCTGTAACGCCAGCAGATCGCGCAGCGCTTCGCGGACAAAATCGATAGTGATTGCCCGGCCGGTAAAGTTAGCGTTGGCGATAACGCGATTCAGCGCCCCTTCAAGCTCACGTACGTTCGAGCGCAGACGCTTAGCAATAAAGAAGGCAACCTCACCCGGCAGGCGAATGTCATTTTCATCGGCTTTTTTCATCAAAATAGCGACGCGGGTTTCCAGCTCCGGCGGCTCAATGGCCACGGTCAGGCCCCAGCCGAAACGAGATTTCAGACGATCTTCTACGCCGTTTATCTCTTTCGGATAGCGATCCGATGTCAGGATGATCTGCTGATTGCCTTCCAGCAGCGCGTTAAAAGTATGGAAGAACTCTTCCTGCGAGCGCTCTTTATTAGCAAAGAACTGAATATCATCGATAAGCAGCGCATCTACCGAACGGTAATAACGCTTAAACTCCTCAATGGCGTTGTTCTGCAAGGCTTTTACCATGTCCTGCACAAAACGCTCTGAGTGCATATACACCACTTTGGCATTCGGCTTGCGCGCCATAATGCCGTTACCCACGGCGTGCAGAAGGTGAGTTTTACCCAGACCGGTGCCGCCATAAAGGAACAGTGGATTGTATGCGCCGCCGGGATTATCGGCGACCTGGCGCGCAGCTGCACGGGCCAGTTGGTTAGATTTACCTTCGACGAAGTTGTCAAAAGTATGCTTGAGATTCACATTGGAGCGATAAGCAGGCGCTGCAGGTGCTGGCATGTTATCCCAGCTAGGGCGTGGAGAAGGTGCGACATTACGCACCGGCGCGCTGGCCTGAGCCTGAGCCACTACCTGAGCCGGAGGCTGAACCACCGCGGCTGTAGGGCGGGTACCGACCTCAAAACGTAATAGCGGGACATCATTGCCACAAAAATCGTTAAGCAACCCATTAATGTTATTAAGGTATTTGTCCCTTACCCAATCCAGCACAAAGCGGTTGGGCGCGTACAAAGCCAGCGTGTTATCACTCAGTTCCGCCTGCAAAGGGCGTATCCACATGCTGAATTCTGTGGCTGGTAACTCATCCTGCAAGCGGGCAAGACATTGCTGCCAAAGCGAAAGTGACAC